>NZ_JBEXGE010000007.1:0-256241 GCF_040607155.1 Micromonospora sp. NPDC005324
TCCCCACACCCTTCCCCACCCCGACCCTCTCCCTCTCGCGCCCACAATTCCCCACCCCCCCCCCCAACCCCCCCCCCGGCCCCCGGGGGGGGGGGGGGGGCCCCCCCCCCCCCCCCCGCCCACGCCCGCACGCCGACGCCGAGATCGCGCTCGAACCAGGATGTGGTGGCCTCATCGATCGCCGACACCACTACCTTTTTGTCAACACCGTCGCGTTGGGCGGAGTGGCTGTTCGTCAGCCCCGCCCCGCCTCGCCCCGCCCCGCCCCGCCTCGCCTCGCCCCGCCCCGCCTCGCCTCGCCCCGTCGATCATGGAGTTGTGGTGGGCGACAAAGCGGCCCGCACAGCACCAAATCAGGCACCACAACCCCATGATCGACGAAGCAGGGCTGTCCTGATGCCGCGATCTTGCGGGGCTCGCCCGAGGGAGCAGGCGTCTTGAGACAGTGCAGGAAGACGCACCTGCTGGCCTTGGTAGCCCTTGACCCACGTGCTTGCTGGCCATCTCGGGGTGTCGCGCTCGTAAATGCGGGCGTTAAGGTGTGCGGGTGACGACGTATCGGATCGGGGAGGCCGCCGACCTGCTCGGCGTCAGCGCCGACACCATTCGCCGCTGGGTGGACGCCGGGCGCCTGGCGGCTGGGCGCGACGAGCACGGCCACCGGGTCGTCGACGGCGTCGACCTGGCGGCGTTCGCTCGCGCTCAGGCCGCCGACCCGGACGCGGGCGCCGGGTTCTCCTCGGCCCGCAACCGGTTGCGGGGCATCGTCGTGGACGTCCTTAAGGACACGGTGATGGCGCAGGTCGACATCCAGGCGGGCCCGTTCCGGGTCGTGTCGCTGATGAGCCGGGAGGCCGTCGACGAGCTCGACCTGCGGGTCGGTTCAGTGGCCGTTGCGGTGATCAAGTCGACCACGGTCGTGGTGGAACGGGCCGCACCCGCCCCTGCGCGAGGGCGGTCGGCCGGATGAACGCGGGGACAGGCGGGCGGACGAACGCGGGGACAGGCGGGCGGACGAACGCGGGGACAGGCGGGCGGACGAACGCGGGGACAGTCGGGCGGACGAACGCGGGGACAGGCGGGCGGACGAACGCGGGGACAGTCGGGCGGACGAACGCGGGCATGGTCGGACGAGCGAACGCGGGGACAGGCGGGCGGATGAACGCGCGGAGCAGACGTGCGGCGGTGGCCGTAATGGTGGCGGCCGGCCTGGCGGTGGCCGGCTGCGGCGCGGGCGACGACCAGGCAACCGGCAGCGGCGGGGACGGGCGGGTGACCGGGCCGGTGACCGTGTTCGCGGCCGCCTCGCTGACCGAGTCGTTCACCCGCATCGGGAAGGACTTCGAGGCCGCCAACCCGGGCAGTCGCGTGACCCTCAACGTCGCCGGCAGTTCCGCCCTGGCCAACCAGATCACCCAGGGCGCGCCGGCGGACGTGTTCGCCTCGGCCGCCCCCGCGAACATGACCGCTGTCATCGAGGCCGGCGACGCCGACGGCACGCCGAGCGTCTTCGCCCGCAACCAGCTGGTGATCGCGGTCCCAGGGGGCAACCCTGAGGCAGTGGCCGGCCTCGCCGATCTGACCAGACCGGGTGTGAAGGTGGCGCTCTGCGCCAGTCAGGTGCCCTGCGGCGCGGCGGCCCGCACCGCCCTGGACGCGGCCGGCGTCGCGCTGACGCCGGTCACCCTGGAGCGCGACGTCAAGGGTGCGCTTTCCAAGGTGAGGCTCGGCGAGGTCGACGCGGCGCTGGTCTACCGCACGGACACGCGGGCGGCGAGCGCCGACGTGACCGGCGTGGAGTTTCCCGAGTCGGCACGGGCTGTCAACGACTACCCGATCGTGGCGTTGAAGGACGCGCCGAATCCGAACGGCGCCCGGGCCTTCGTCGCGTACGTCCGCTCGGCGCCGGCGCAGGCGGTCCTCGCCGAGGCGGGGTTCCAGGCTCCGTGAGGCAGGTCCACGACCACAGCGCACCCAGCGGGCGCCCGGCCACGCCTCGACGGCGGGGTCGGGTGCCGGCGGCGCTGCTGATCCCCGCCGGGCTGGGGTTGCTGTTCCTCGTCCTGCCGTTGGCGGGGCTGCTGGTCCGGGCACCGTGGACGACCCTGCCGGAGCGGCTCACCGAGCCGGGCGCGTTGACCGCCCTGCGGCTGTCGGTGCAGACCGCCACCCTGGCCACCGCGCTCTGTCTGCTGCTCGGGGTGCCGCTGGCCTGGGTGCTGGCCCGGGTCGAGTTTCCCGGCCGTCGGCTGGTACGCGCGCTGGTCACCGTGCCGCTCGTGCTGCCGCCGGTGGTCGGTGGGGTGGCGCTGTTGCTGGTCTTCGGTCGGCGTGGCCTGCTCGGCGGCTGGCTCGACAGCACGTTCGGCGCCACCCTGCCCTTCACCACAACGGGTGTCGTGCTGGCCGAGGCGTTCGTCGCCATGCCGTTCCTGGTGATCGCCGTGGAGGGTGCGCTACGTGCCGCCGACCACCGCTACGAGGAGGCCGCGGCGACGTTGGGCGCCAGCCGGTGGACCACCTTCACCCACGTCACGCTGCCGCTGGTGGCGCCCGGTCTGGCGGCCGGGGCGGTGCTCTGCTGGGCACGGGCGCTCGGCGAGTTCGGTGCCACCATCACCTTCGCCGGCAACTACCCCGGTCGGACGCAGACCATGCCGCTCGCCGTCTACCTGGCGTTGGAGACGGACCTGGAGTCCGCGATCGTGCTCAGCCTGGTGCTGCTCGTCGTGTCGGTGGGCATCCTGGTGGCGCTGCGGGACCGTTGGATGACCACCGCATGAGCGACCCACTTCTCGACGCGCGGCTCGTCGTCGACCGGGGTGCCTTCCGGCTCGACGTGCCGCTGCGGGTCGCGCCGGGAGAGGTGGTGGCGCTGCTCGGCCCGAACGGCGCCGGCAAGACCACCGCGCTGCGGGCGCTGGCCGGGCTGCATCCCCTCACCGACGGGCACGTCACCCTCGACGAGGTCGACCTGGACCGCCCGGCGACCGGGGGCTGGGTGCCCACCGAAGGACGGTCGATCGGCGTCGTCTTCCAGGACTATCTGCTCTTTCCGCACCTCAGCGCATTGGACAATGTGGCCTTCGGGCCGCGCCGGCACGGCGTCGACCGGCGGGCCGCCCGCGCCACGGCCCGCGAGTGGCTGGGCCGGGTGGGCCTTGACGCGCAGGCGCAGCGCCGGCCTCGGCAGCTCTCCGGCGGTCAGGCGCAGCGGGTGGCGCTGGCCCGCGCGCTGGCCGTGGCGCCGTCGCTGCTGCTGTTGGACGAGCCGCTCGCCGCGCTGGACGCCCGCACCCGGTTGGACACCCGCGCGGAGCTGCACCGGCACCTGTCGGCGCACGCGGGCGCGACGGTGCTGGTCACCCACGACCCGCTGGACGCCCTGGCGTTGGCCGACCGACTGGTCATCGTCGAGGGTGGCCGGGTGGTGCAGGAGGGCGACGGGCCGAGTGTCACCGCCCGCCCGCGCACCGACTACGTCGCCCGGCTCGTCGGGCTGAACCTGTACCGGGGTCGCGCCGACGGGCACGGAGTCCGGGTGTCACCGGAGCTGACCCTCACTGTCGCCGACCGGTTGGACGGCGAAGCGTTCGTGGCGTTCCGCCCGGCCGCTGTGGCGCTGCACCCGGCCCGGCCGGAAGGCAGCCCACGGAACACCTGGGCGGGCACCGTGGCCGGCGTCCAGCGCCACGGGGACAACGTGCGGGTGCAACTGGACGGGCCGATCGCTGTGGCCGCCGACGTCACGCCGGCCGCCGCCGCCCAACTGCGGCTGATCCCTGGCCAGCGGGTCTGGGTGGCGGTCAAGGCGACCGAGACCCACGCGTACCCGGCCACCGGCTGACCCGACGCCGGCCACACCGTCACCGGGTCGACCCGGCCGGCGCGTCCCTCGCCGCCGCCCGTGTCAGGCCGACCGCCGGCTCGCGCGGACGCGGGTCAGCCGGCGAGCAGGTCGGCGTGTGCGGCGCGCAGCCGGGCCAGCGTCGGGTCGCTGCCCGGGACGACCCGGCTGTCCAGCTCGGCCCACACCTCGGCCAGCGCCGCGCGGACCGCGCCCAGCTCGGCGGCGTGCCGCTGTGTGCTGCGTCGGTGCTGCTCCTCGAGACGGCGGGCCCAGCCGGCGGTGACCGTGGCGAGCCGGTCGGCGTCGGCGCGGGCCTGGGCGCCGCTGCGGGCGGCGGCGGCGGGGACGATCGCGGCGACCGGGCGGGGATCGCCGTCGCGGGTGACGACGGTGACCGCGTCGGTCAGCTCGGCCAGCGCGACGAGCTGGCTGAACCGGGTGCGCGCCTCACGCAGCGGCACGGTACGCGGCGGGTCGGAATGAGGGGTGAGCGCGGGGACGGCCATGGATGCATGGTGCCGCGCGGGTATGACAACTATTCGCCGTCGTCAGTGGACGGTGCGTGGCGTGGCGGACCACTCGTCGGCCAGCACCGACCAGACCTCACTGTCGATTCGACCGTGCGGACCCGGGCTGACCTGGCGCAGCGTGCCGTCGAGGCGCAGGCCGAGCCGGTCGGCGAGGGCCTTGCTGCGGGTGTTGTCGGCGTTGGTACGCCACTCCACCCGCTGGATGCCGCGCTCGCGCACCGCCCAGTCGACGATGCGACGCACCGCCGGGGCGACCAGGCCCCTGCCCTGCGCCGCCGGTTCCACCCAGCAACCGACCTCGCAGACGCCCCGGGTCACGTCGAACGACACGAACATGACCCCACCGACGAGGGCGTCCTGCCACCACAGCCCCCAGATGCCACCGCTGTCACTGGCCCAGAGGTCGGCGTACCGCTGCAACACCGCACGGGCCGACGGCAGGTCGGTGGCGACGAAGGACGGCGACACCCAGGGCTGGATGTGCTCGCGGGCCCGATCGAGGTGGGCGAGGAACTCCTCGGCCCGCCACGGGTTCAGCGGGCGCAGCTCGACGTCCTCGGTCAGCGGCAGGGCGAACACCGGGCCTCCACTCAATGCGCTTGCAACGTCGGTAGCAGGCTCGCACAGGCACCTCGGTCGAGGCACGTCCGCCTCCGCGCTCACACCGGCAGGTGGGTCTGCAGCGCGGCGAACTGGGCCACTGTCAGGTAGGAGGGGTTGGCGGCCTGCGGCTGACGGAACACCTCCAGGGCGGCGAGCCGGTCATCGGCGCGCAACAGCAGCCGGGACACCCGGTCCCGTTCGGCGAGGATGGGCAGATCCAGCGGCACCGACCACGGCTGCCCCGGTGCGCCTGGCTCGGCCGCCCCGGTGACCCGCCCGACGCCCCACACCCCGTACGACAGTCTGCCCCGGCTGCCGCTGGCCCAGAAGACCACCGGCTGCCCGGCGCACATCAACCGCGCCCGGTAGCCGGGACGCACGCACCAGCTCGTCACCAGTGGCTTCCGGGCGAACCGGGCGGCGAGGTCGACCAGGTCCGCGTTGCCCTTGATCAGCCAGGCGCCCAGGTCGTCGAGGCGTACCCGTGGCTCGGTCATCGGGTACCTGTTGCCCGGCCGACGGCGACTCCAATCAGATGATCATGTGGGTCCAGTAGGTGAGCCAGAGTACGAACAGCACGCCCTGCACCACGGCGAGCGTCGCGGTCAGCCACACGTCGACGCCGGCGTGGCGGGCCCAGCGGGCCAGCACCAGCGCCACCGGGAAGGCGGCGAGCAGATAGCGCAGCAGGCTCTTGTACACCGGCGGGCCCATCGACAGCGGCACCAGCACCATGAGGACGCCGTACACCAGGTAGGCCAGCTCCCGGCGGCGGAACCCGGCGACCAGCACGGCCAGGACGGCCACCGCGAACCACGCCCGAGCGGCGTCGCGCGGCTCCCCGGCCAACCCGTTGAGCAGCACCGGAACGGGGTTCTGCACCTCGATGCCCCATCCGGTCTGCTGGGCGTGCTGGTAGGCGAACCAGTCCCCGCCCCGCCACCGGCAGTACGCCATGAAGGTGAACCACCCGGCGGGGAGCAGCAGCAACGGCCAGCCGATCCGAAGGTAGCCGAGCAGGGCGCGTGGCCCGAGCCGCCAGTCGTGCTGGCGGAGCAGCACCAGGGCCAGCGGCAGCGCCACGAGCAGGCCGACGGAGCGACTCATCGCCAGGAAGTAGCCGATCACGCCGACCAGCAGCCACCGGTGTCGCTCGGCGTAGTAGAAGGTTGCCAACGCGAGGCAGACGAAGAGCGACTCGGTCAACGCGGCCTGGAACAGGAACGCGGTCGGCAGCAGCGCCAGGTACCGGGTGAAGCGGCGGGCCGCGTACGCGTCGCCGAGCAGTAGCTCCGCCAGCCGGTAGCCGTACCAGAGCGCCAGCAGGAACGCGACGTTGCTGATCAGGAGCAGGGCGAGGGCGTTGTCGCCGCCGAGCACCGCGCCGACCGGTCGGGCCAGGAACGGGTACAGCAGGGGGAAGCCGAAGTCTCGCCACGGCCCGCTCAGGGGCAGCTCGCTCAGCCGCAGGTACAGCAGCGAGTCCCAGGCGAACCAGAAGGAGAGCCACCGGTGCCCGGAGATGTCCCGCTGCTGCGCCCACATCAACGCCTCGTCCGGCGGCGGGGCACCGGGGACGCCGTCCCAGGCGTGCAGGACCAGGAGCCCGAGCACTGTGAGCAGCAGCTTCGCGCCGAGGAACAGGCCGATGACGTAGGGCCAGGGCGCCGGCACCCGACGGGCCAGGCGCGCTGCGCCGTGGCCGGCCGCGACCGCCCGGGCGGCCAGCGTCGCCGCGCCGCTGCGCCACCGGTCCATCCGCCCCGCCTCCCCGCTCCCCCGGCCCGCCGGCCGCGCGAGGGAGTCGCTCTTCTCGTGGTACGCCGCAGCGCCCCCGCCGAAGCGAGGACCAGCTACCACCAAGTGTGACATTCTGCCCGTAACGGGTAGACGCCGCGCCTCAACCATGGCGGTGAGCAGGGAGCGCGTCAGCATGAGCGAGCAGAACGGCACGGTGGTCATCGGTGCGGGGCCGGCCGGGCTCACCGCGGCGTACGAGCTGCTGCGGCACGGCCGGTCGGTTCAGGTGTTCGAGGCCGACGAAGTGGTCGGCGGGATCAGTCGGACCGTCGAGCGCGACGGATGGCGGTTCGACATCGGCGGGCACCGGTTCTTCACCAAGGTGCCCCGGGTGGAGGCGTTCTGGCACGAGATCCTGCCGGACGAGGACTTCCTGACCCGGCCTCGGATGAGCCGCATCTTCTACCGGGGCGCCCTGTTCAACTACCCGCTCAGCGCCGTGAACGCGCTGCGCAACCTGGGTCTGCCGGAGGCCGTCCGCTGCCTCGGCTCGTACGCCCGCGCCCGGTTGCGGCCACCGCGGGACCAGTCACACTTCGAGGGTTGGGTGTCGGCCCGGTTCGGCTGGCGGCTGTACTCGATCTTCTTCAAGACGTACACCGAGAAGGTCTGGGGTATGCCGGCGGACCGGTTGCAGGCCGACTGGGCGGCGCAGCGGATCAAGAACCTGTCGCTGGGCACGGCGATCCGCAACGCGCTGCTGCCCCGGCGTCGGCGTACCGACGTGACCAGCCTGATCGAGGAGTTCCAGTACCCGAAGTACGGGCCCGGAATGATGTGGGAGCGCTGCGCCGAGCAGGTCCGAGAGCGGGGCGGGCAGCTGTCCACCGGCAGCTGGGTCACCGCCGTGCACCGCGACCCGGCCCGTCGGCGGGCGATCAGCGTGACGGTCAACGGCGCGGGCGGGCAGCGTACCGAAGCTGCCGACCACGTGATCTCGTCCATGCCGATCTCGGAGCTGGTGACCGCGCTCCACCCGCCGGCGCCGCCGGAGGTGCTGGCCTGCGCGGCCGACCTGCGCTACCGCGACTTCCTGACCGTCGCCCTGGTCGTGCCGGCGGAGTTCTCGTTCCCGGACAACTGGATCTACGTGCACGACCCGGGGGTACGGGTGGGCCGGATCCAGAACTTCGGCTCCTGGTCGCCGTACCTCGTCAAGGACGGCCGCACCTGCCTCGGCCTGGAGTACTTCGTGTTCGAGGACGACGCGATGTGGCGTACCCCGGATGCCGACCTGGTGGCCCTCGCCACCGCGGAGCTGGAGCGGTTGGGGTTGGTGCGACAGGGCGTGGTGGAGGCCGGCTACGTCGTGCGGATGCCCAAGGCCTACCCGGTGTACGACGAGCGCTACCAGCACAACGTGGACGTGATCCGGGCCTGGCTGAGCGAGGCGGTGCCGAACGTGCACCCGGTGGGTCGCAACGGCATGCACCGCTACAACAACCAGGACCACTCGATGATGACCGCGATGCTCACCGCCGAGAACATCGCCACCGGGAGTACGCACGACGTCTGGTCGGTCAACGTGGAGCAGGACTACCACGAGGAATCTTCCGGCGGCGACGGCCGGCGGGGCACCGGCCGGGACGCGCCGGTGGTGCCCAGCCGGATCATCGCGGCGCCGATCACAGTGCCGGAGGGGTCGGGCGACCGAGCCTCTGTCGCAGCTCCCCCGTCTCACGCATGAAGCCGAGCACGATCTCGCGGAACGAGTCGACCGACAGATCGACGGCGGACTGGAACTTCGCGTAGGCCAGGTCGATGTCGGATCGCTCGCGGTCCTTGTCCCAGCCGATCGGATTCGGCGTCTGGAACTGCCTGCAGGCCGCCAACAGCGCGCGGCCCTGCTGGAAGTTCACCGACGGCACGTTCCAGACGGTGCCGGCCATGATCCGCACCCCGTCCAGCAGGACGAGCGCGGCCGTGAGCCGTTCAAGCCCCTCGCTCGGCGACAACGTGTGGGAGCGGACGAACATCGCCCCGAGGGCGACGAGCAGGCCCGCATCCGTGAAGTCGTGCAAAAACCTGTCGACCAACGGCGCGCTCTCCGGCCCGACGGCGGTCGCGATCTCGGCCCGGATGGAGCGCATGTCGGTGGCGAGCCGGGAGAAGCTCCCCACCCGCGCGATCGTGTGGGCAAGCTTGCCGTAACCCTCCGACAGGGTGCCGTGCAGTTCGAGCCGCGCCAGGGCGCAGACGATCGACGCGGAAAAGTCGGTGGACTCGTGGAGGTCGGCTCGTGCCGACGCCACCACCAGCTCATCTCGGGCGCACTCCCCCGCCGCGTATGCCTGCGACAGCGATTCGCAGGCGCCCACGGCGGCACGCATGCGCAACAGCGGGTCCCCGAGCGCGAGGCGGTAGGCGTCGACGTAGGCGGCCGCCGCTGTGGTGAACTGCCGCCGGTGCCGGTGGTGCGCCGCGAGCAGGTGTGCCATCCGAGGGTTGGACGGGAAGGTCCGCCGCCCGCGAGCCAGGATCTCGTCGACCGGGCGGAGGTCGATGGGAGTGTGCGCCACGATGGCGAGGGCCGTCTGGAGCTGTAGCTCGTTGTGCGCCTCCCGCTCGACCGCCTCGACGGAGTCGCCGCATCGTTTCGCCAGGGAGGCGAGTCTCCTCCGGCGTACCTCGCCGAGCTGTTCGAGCACGGCCAGCTTGTGCGGGATCGGTCGGTTCAACCAGCGCTCGTCGGACACCCTCGCCTGCCTCAGCAGCGAACCGGCGATCGCCCACTCCGTACGCACCAACTGGTACTCGATCTCCACGATGAGCGGAGTGACCTGCGGGTTGCTCTTCCGCCACCGACGGTAGGCGCGCTTGATCGGCGCGAGTTGACTCTCGGCGGAGCGGTGCGCGGGCAGGTCGGAATCGACAGCGTTGTCACCCTCCCGGGTCACCTTGAGCGTGGGATCGGCGACGAGCAGACTCAGGAACGCGTCGGCGGTCGGGGCGTTCTCCACGGTCCACGTCAGCAGGTCCCGCGCGAGCTGGAGACGCCCGGGTTCTCCGGTGCGCCGGCTCCGCTCCAGCCGATGGAGCCGCCTCTGCTGCCTCGCGATGGCCAGGAGGGGACGGCTGTCCCCGGCCAGAGCCAGCGATCTGAGCAACTCCACGTGCACTGTCAGCGCTCGTAGCGCCCGGGTGAGGAAGACCTCCGTGAGCGTCTGGTCGCCACTGAAGTCGCCGGCGCGGCCGATCAGCGAGACGTACATCGTCCAGGTGCCCGGGTCAGCCAGGAAGGAACGGTCGTCCTCCACCTGGGACAGGCACCACTCGCCGACGGCGCGCAGGCCGTCCGGGGAGGGCAGCGGCCGGACGGTGACCGCGCGGAGCACGTCGTGCAGCACGATCCGCACGTCGGCACGGCCGGACAGGCGCTCGTCGACGACGACGGCGCTCATCCATGCCCCGACCGCGGCACCGACGGCACCGTCCGTGCCCACCCCCAGCCACCACGCCAGCACGAGCACCTGGGCGTCCTGGACCTGCTCGAAGTGGCTCCCCGTCTCGACGATGCGGTCGACAGTGCGCACACCGCCGATCTCGGTGAACGTGCGGCTGGCGGCGGCCACATCGCCGGCGTGGATCTGGCTGCGCCAGAGCCGCAGGCGAACCCGCGTCGACGGTCCGCGTTCGTTCCCCCGGCCCTCGAGCTCGACAATCTGCCGGTAGAGCGACTCCACCCACTCGGGTCTCATCGATCGGTTGGAGACACGATGCGCGATGTCCTGCATCGCGAGCCCCTGTTCGGAGGTCAGCGCGTCCACCTCGAAGACGAACGGGGCGATGCCGGGCCATTCGTCGAGCCAGATGGCGTCGGCGCTGAACGCGCCAGGGGCCAGTTCCCGGCGGGTGGCCGCGGGCGCGCGGATGCCGAGCGGGTCGTGGGCGGAGGTCAGCACCTGCCGTTCGAGATCCTCCCCGGTGAGCGGCGGCACGTCGTGGGAGGCCTCTCCGTCTGGGCCGGGTCCGACACCGGCGACCGTCCCGGGGTCGCCGAGGGCCACGATCGGGTCGTCCAGGGGCGCTGTGGTGGGGTCGAAGATCGGCAGGTCGAATCGCGCCGACAGGGCGACGGCGAGGTCGATCGCGTCGTCCTCGTCCTGTCGGCAGGCCGCCAGGATCTCTCCGGGGAGAAGGCACTGCGGGTCAACCAGCTCCAGCGCGTTCTCGGCCTCCTCCCGGGACACCCGGCCGAGGGTGGCGCGTGCAATGAGCGTCGCCGCGTCCGTCCGGCTGATCGGCCCCACCTTGACGGCGGTGCAGAGACCGACGCAGGACAACTCGTCGCCAAGGTCCCGTCCGACGAGGACGACAGTGGCGCTCATCCGCTCGGCGGCCCTCATGAGCGCCGCGAGATCCGCGTCGGCAGCGGCGTCGACGACCTGGTGCTGGAGGTCGATGACGAGCCGGCCTCCGCGCAGGTCGCGCATGATCGTCCAGCAGGCCAACGCCAGCGTCTCCTCGTCGGAGCGGCTCCCGAACGGGTCCTGCGGGATGTGCACACCGAGCACCGGCAGGACAATCCCCACCACGGGATGCTGCGCGGGGACCGGAGGGGCCAACGCCGCGTCGACGTACGCCGTGTCGCCGGCGGGGACGTGCGCGAGGCGCACCCAGACGCCGGCCAGCGCCGACTTACCGGCGAGGGCGTCACCGACGACGAGCCTGTGGCGGGGTCCGTTGCGCGAGTCCAGCGCGGCGATTTCCTCTTCCCGGCCGATGAGTTGTACCAGCTCCGAGGGCGCGTCTCCGCGGATCAGACTGCGCGGAGGCCAGGTGAGTCCGCTGGCGGCGTGCCTGATCTGCATCCGACGATCGTCGGTGTCCAGGCCCAGCAAGCTGCGGATCTGGACGATCTCGGTACCCAGCAGGGCGTGTCCGCCCAGATCCGTCTGCCGCCCCCGCGTCACGCGGACCATGCCGACGAGCCGGCCGTCCTGACGGTCGAGCACCGGTGCGCCGCTGTAGCCCCGCTGGATCTGCCCCGACCGGAGCTTGAGCCAGGCGATCCCGTCGTCCTCGACGAGCCCCTCGTTGACGACCAGCGTCGTCTCGGCGCGCCGGTCGACGCAGCTGACGACCATGTACTCCGCAGCGAGAGCGGGCGGACGGGTGTCCGGGATGAACCAGAACTCGTCCGCGTCCTCGACGGTCAGCAGGCAGAGGTCGCGCTGCTTGTCCCACATCAGGATGGTCGCCGGCTCGTTGACCGCGTCGGCAGACCGACCAATGCGACGGACCTTCACCGGCCCGGACCGGTCCAGCCCGTGCGTGGCAGTGGCGACCGCCCGCGGTCCGATCATGAAGCCGGTCTGCTTCACGGCTCCCTGGTGAACGCCGACAAGCCCCGCCCACAGATGCCGGCCGGCCTCGACGTCAGCCATCTCAACCGGCGAGGTCCTTCCAGGCCAACTTCAGCTCCACAGCTCCTTCGGCCTTTCCATCGACGAGGAGCGCCACCGCCTTGCCGTTGGTGATCGAGAAGCCGACGCGCATGGTGACCTCGATCTCCGTCGGGGCGGCCTTGCGGGCGTGTTCCACCAACTCCTCGGCGACCTTCGCCACCTGTTCCGCCACGTCGCTGAGCTTGATTTTGAGCGATCGAAGGGAGACCTCCTCCTCAGAGTCGATGTCCATCGCCAACGCGGCAAACGTCGTCTCGTCCTTCAACTCAAGCGCTATCAGGTCGCCGTGCATTGGCCCGCTCTCTTCGGTGAGGCGCTGATCAGTCCATTTCGCAGCGATTGTTGCATCGGCGAAGTGTGGACACCGTGGGCCGGACAGCCCTTTCGGCCTCGCTCTCCTGGGCGTCCCGAACCCCGGCGCCCTTCTGCCAGGGAATTCCCGTCGATCGAGGCGTCTATCGGATCGTCGACACTCTGCCTGCAGATGCTCAACTCGGCAGGCGCGTCCAGTGGGCCACTGTGGCGTCGTCCGGGCCGTGCGCATCCGCGCCACCGGTGGCCTCTGCCTCGGCCTGCCGGACGCGGGCGATGACGCCGGCCGGCCCAGTGGCGCGAAGCAGGTCCAGTACGCCCGACCAGTCGGTCCGACCGTACTGGTTGACGATGCGACTGGCACCGTTGCTGAGCAGCGCGACACCGAACAGGTCGGCGAGGGACCGGCTGCCGTTGATCGCTTCCCGCGCCGCGCGCGCGTCGTCCTTGGCGATCCAGTACCCACCCGGCTGGTTCCGGCGGGCACGCAGCGCGGTGACGCAGGAGGCTCGCACCCGGTCGTACTCCGGCGTGCCCTGAGCAATGCCGGCCAGCGGCGCGGAGCATTCGCGTCGGGCAGTCGTCTCGCGCTCATCGGTGATCACCAGCGGGCCGGCGTCGGCCTGGTCGAGGACGAGAAAGGAGTCCGCGAGCAGGAGCCAGTCCAAGCGGTCCTGGTGGGCGCGGACCATCGCGACGGTGGCCTGCGGGCTGCTGGGGTCCGCGATGTCGCAGGTGTCGCCGTGCTCGGCGGCGACCTCACCGATGGCGACGGCGAGGATCGTGGCGAGATCTCGCCCGTCGCCGCGCGACAGGTGACCGAGCAGCGCGCCGCCGAGGCGGTGCGTGTACCAGGCGACTCCGTGGAAGCAGAGGGATTCCGAGCCCGGAATGCCGGCACCGTCGAGGAGGACGACGGCGTCGGGAACCGCACCGACGAAGTCCTCGTTCGGCCGGTCGACCCTGCCGGCGCTCGTCGCCAGGCTGACGTGCACTCGTGGGCTCCTGTCGGGAATCGCGTCGCCGCTGTGGGTACGGCCAGTCGGGCGGGTCAGGAGACACGTCCCGCGGGCCGGCCGAGCTACACCCTCCACCTGCGCCAACCCCCGCGTTACGGCAATCGAGTGCTCAGGATGGGCGAACGGGGCGGCATCAGCTTCGACCCGCGGCCGACCGCGAATGTCCGATGGTTCAGGACAAGAAGTGGTGCAGCGCCGCGGTCAGGGCGTCGGGGTTCTCCTCGGCGACGTGGTGACCGGACTCGATCGGGTGGCCGCGGAGATCGGCGGCCCACGGCCGCCAGATGGCTAGCGGATCGCCGTACAGGTCTTCCAGGTCGTCCCGGGTCGACCACAGCAACAGAGTGGGGCAGCGGACAGTGCGGCCGTCACGCCGGTCGGCTTCCTCGTGCGCCCGGTCGACGCCGAGGCCGGCTCGGTAGTCCTCCAGCATCGCCCGCACTGTGGCCGCATCGTGGATGGCCTGCCGGAACTCCTGGTAGTTCTCGGCTCCCATGCTCTCGGGCTGGGCCTTACCGGCATACCAGGCATCGGGGTCGGCCGCGATGGCGCGCTCCGGCTTGTCCGGCTGGGCGAAGAAGAACCAGTGGTACCAGCCATGGGCGAACTTCGCATCGCACCGGGCAAGAGCCTCACTGATCGGCACGCCGTCGATGACCACCAGATGACTGACCGTATCGGGATGGTCCAGCGCCAGGCGCAACGCCACGTACGACCCACGATCGTGCCCGACCGTCGCGAACGTCGGATGGCCCAGTTCGTCCATCAGCTGGACCAGGTCCGCGGCAACCACCCGCTTGGACTGCTGCGAGTGATCCGCGAGGATGCGGGCCTTGCCGGACTGCCCGTAGCCGCGCATGTCGGGGCAGACAACGGTGAACCCGCGATCAACCAGCTGCGGCGCGACCCGATGCCACGTCGACCCCGTCCGCGGATGTCCGTGGATGAGGAGGACCGGAGGCCCGTGCCCCGCATACCGGACCCGGAGCTCCACCTCCCCGACATCGACCCGCTCGTCCTCGAAACCGTCGAACATTCGTGACAAGTATCCGGTCACCCGCCGAGCAAACATCCGGTGGCAGCTGCGGCCGCCACTCGGTGACCGGGACGATGCCCGGTTCGGCCAGCTCCAGGCCGGTGAGGAAGCGGGCGAACTCGGCGCGGTCGCGGGGACGCCGCCAGGAAAACGCTTACCAGGACGCTATTGACGGTCGTCACTGGCTGTCAGTACCGTGATGCGGGCAGCGAGAAAGCGCTTTCCGACCCCTCTCCGTCCGACAGGGAGCGCCCCCATGCCCCGACACCTCCGTGCGTTCTGCCTGATCCTGCTCACCATCGCCACAGTGGTGAGCACCACCACCGCCCTGCCCGCCGAGGCCGCCCCGCGTTTCCGGGTGTTGGTCTTCTCCAAGATCACGAACTTCTACCACGACTCGATCCCGGCGGGCATCGCCGCGATCCAGCAGCTCGGTGCCGCCCACAACTTCGAGGTCGTCGCCACCACCGACGCAGCGGCGTTCACCGATGCCAACCTCGCCACCTTCGACGCTCTGGTGTTCAACAACACCAACAGCCTTCCGACCTCGGGTGACCTGCTCAACGCCGCTCAGCGGGCCGCGTTGCAGACGTTCATCCGCAACGGCGGCGGTTGGGCCGGGCTGCACGCCGCCTCGGCCAGCGAGCGCGACTGGCAGTGGTACGAGGGCCTGGTCGGCACGATCTTCGACTACCACCCCGACTTCTCGTCCACCGGCGGTACCTTCCCCGGCCGGGTCAAGGTGCTCGACCGGGCGCACCCCTCGACGCGCAACCTGCCGGAGCTCTGGGAGCAGAGCGAGGAGTGGTACAACTGGCGGACCAACCCGACCGGCAACGTGCACACCCTCGCCCAGATCAAGGTGCGCGACGGGATCAACGGCCTGGACGAGGGCGTCGACCACGCGTACTCCTGGTGTCAGCGCTACGACGGCGGCCGGTCCTGGTTCACCGCCGGCGGGCACGCCAGCTCCCAGTTCAGCACGCCGACGTTCCTGGAGCACCTGCGCTACGGGATCGAGTGGGCGGCCGGCGCGGTCGCCGGTGACTGCTCGGCCACCAAGACCAGCAACTTCGAACGCGTGGGGCTGGTCACCGAGAACCTGGCCGACCCCTTCGAGCTGGCCGTCGGCCCGGACCGGAAGGTCTACTACATCCAGCGCACCGGCGCGCTGAAGGTGGTCAACTCCGACACCCTCCAGGTCACCACGCTGCTGGACTTCGCGTACACCTCGGCGATGACCGACCAGTCCGACGGGCTGCTCGGAATGACCCTGGACCGCAACTTCGCCAGCAACGGCTGGATCTACCTGCTCTGGTCGGACAAGACCCTCAAACAGCTCAACCTGTCCCGGTTCACCGTGGCCAACAACAGCGTCGCGCTCTCCTCGGAGAAACGCCTGCTGACCGTCCCCACCTACCGGGGTGAGGGCCGGGCCAACTCGCACATGGGCGGGTCGCTGGCCATGGACGCCACCGGACGGCTCTACGCGGCGATCGGTGACAACACCGACCCGTTCGCCTCCAGCGGCTACACGCCTGTCGACGAACGCGCCGGCCGCGCCGCCTGGGACGCCCAGGGCACCGCCGGCAACACCAACGACCTGCGTGGCAAGATTCTGCGGATCACCCCGCAATCCGACGGTACGTACACAGTGCCCAGCGGCAACCTCTTCCCGGCCGGCACCGCGAGGACCCGGCCGGAGATCTACGCGATGGGCTTGCGCAACCCGTTCCGGATCACCGTCGAGCCGCAGACCAACGCGGTGCTGGTGGCCGACTACGGCCCGGACGCCCGCGCCGCCGACCCCAACCGCGGTCCGGAGGGGACAGTCGAGTTCAACCGGATCACCAGCGCCGGCAACTTCGGCTGGCCGTACTGCGTGGGCAACAACATTCCGTTCAACGACTACAACTTCGCCACCAACACCTCGGGGGCGAAGTTCACCTGCGCCGCACCGTTGAACAACTCACCCAACAACACCGGCCTGACCACCCTGCCGGCGGCGAAGTCCGCGCTGGTCTGGTACGCGTACTCCGCCTCCACCCAGTTCCCCGAGCTGGGCACCGGCGGTGGCGGGCCGATGAGCGGCCCGGTCTACGACTACGACCCGGCCAACACCCGCACCACGAAGTTCCCCGAGTACTTCGAGGGCAAGTGGATCACCTATGAGCTGACCCGCAAGTGGTTCAAGACGCTGTCGATCCACAAGACGGCGCAGACCTTCAGCAACGCGCGCTTCGGCCCGACCGCCGTGGGTGACCTTCAGTCGATCAACGGGATCTTCGGCAACATGAGCTGGATCCAGCCCTTCGAGGCGGAGTTCGGCCCGGACGGTTCGCTCTACGTCATCGACTTCGGCGAGGGCACCGGCAGTGGTCGCGGCGGCAGCAACGCCGGCGCGGGCATCTACCGGATCGACTACGTCGCCAACGGGCGGCCACCGACAGCGAAGATCGCCGCCACCCCGGACAGCGGACGTACGCCGCTCGCGGTGACGTTCTCCTCGGCCGGGTCGTCCGCCGGTGACGGGTCGGCGCTCAGCTACGCCTGGGACTTCACCAACGACGGCAGCACCGACTCCACCGCGGCCAACCCGAGCCACACCTACTCGACGGCCGGGAAGCACACCGCCCGGTTGACAGTGCGCAACAGCGGCAACGGGTTGACCGCCACCGCGGTCACCGACGTGGTGGTCGGCAACACCCGACCGACGGTGACCATCACCGTGCCCAACGGCGGATTCTTCGACTTCGGGGACAAGATCCCGTACACGGTGACGGTCACCGACCCGGAGGAGAGCACCATCGACTGCGCCAAGGTGACAGTGCAGACGCAGCTCGGCCACGACTCGCACGCCCACCCGCTGGACGTCTACACCGGTTGCTCCGGCCTGCTCGCCACCGAGGCGGACGCCGGTGACGGCCACGGGCCGGGGCAGAACCTCTACACCCTGGTCACCGCGCAGTACACCGACGGCGGCGCGGCCGGCGGCGTACCGGCGCTGACCGGCTCGACCCGCGTCCAGTTGCAGCCCAAGAGCAAGGAGGCCGAGCACTTCAGCGCCCAGTCCGGCGTCACTGTCAACGACCGGGCCACCGCCCGCGCCGGCAAGCGGCTCGGCGAGGTCGACCACAACGACTGGGTGGCGTTCGGGCCGGCGGACCTGCGCAACGTCGGCTCGGTGACGCTCGGGGTGACCAACGGCGGGCTCGGCGGCACCATCGAACTGCGGACCGGCTCGCCCACCGGCACGCTGATCGGCACGGCCACCATCGGCTCCACCGGCGGCTGGGACAACCTGGTCTCCCCCACCGTCACGCTGACCAACAAGCCCACCGGCACGACCACCCTGTACGCGAAGTTCGTCAACGCCGCCCAGGTCAATGGCACCCCGGACCTGCTCGCCCTGGACTGGCTGCGGTTCAACGGCGCCGGGGTCAAACAGGAGCCGGGCGGCACGTTGTCCCTGGCCGCCAACCCGACCGGCGGCACCGCGCCGCTGACCACCACGCTCACCGCCACGGCGACGGCGCCGTCCGGGCAGAGCATCACCGACTACGCGTGGGACTTCGGCGACAACAGCGCCATCGCGCACGGAGTGACACTACGGTCGACGTCCCACAGCTACCCCCGCAAGGGGACCTTCACCGCCCGGGTGACGGTCACCTACACCAGTGGGGAGACCCGCTCGCTCAACCTGACCATCACTGTCACCTGACGTCGGGCGATGGCGGGCGGGGGTCCACCCCGCCCGCCGCCGCTCGGCAGGGCGTGCCGCGTCGCAGCCGCGCGCTCAACCAAAGCGTCGAGGGCATTGATTGCCTCATCCAGGCGGGATGCGAGGCTGAGCAGGTGACTGACCCGCTCGCGCGCCGCGTCTACGACACCTGCCATCTCACCGGACGTTTCCGTCTGCGGTCCGGGCAGGTCAGCGAGGAGTACTTCGACAAGTACCTGTTCGAAGGGCAGCCGGCTCTGTTGCGCGAGGTCGCCGAGACGATGGTGGCCATGCTGCCGGAGTGCGACGTGCTGGCGGGAATGGAGATGGGCGGCATCCCTCTCGCCACTGTGATGTCACAGCTGACGGGGCTGCCCACGGTCTTCGTGCGGAAGCACGCCAAGGAGTACGGCACCACAAAGGCCGCCGAGGGCGGTCCGGTGAACGGGCGGCGTGTCGTACTGGTCGAGGACGTCGTCACCACGGGAGGAGCGCTGCTGGCATCGTGCGCGCAGCTACGGTCCATCGGCGCTCAGGTGGAAACAGTGGTCTGCGCCATCGACCGGGAGCAGGGCGGTCGTGAGAATCTGGCGGCCGAGGCGCTACAACTCCGCGCCGCCCTCACCCGCCGCGACCTGGAAACTTCCCTGTTGGCGTGACAGCTCTGCTGCCGCTCGACGGTGAGCGATGGCTGTCGTACCTGTGTGTGAGGCTTCGGGCATGGCGACTTTCGTTCTGATCCACGGTGGCGGGGGCAGCGCCTGGGACTGGCATCTCCTTGCCCCCGAGCTGACCAGCCGCGGCCACGACGTGGTCGTACCGGAACTGCCGATCGAGGACACGTCCGCGGGGTTCGCCGAGTTCTGCCAGACGGTCGTCGACGCGATCGGCGACCGGAGAGACCTCGTGGTCGTCGGGCACTCCTACGGTGCGTTCACCGCGCCGCTCATTGCCGACAAGCTGCCGGTGCGGCTGATCGTCCTGCTCACACCGATGGTCCCCAAGCCCGGTGAGAGGCCTGGTGACTGGTGGGCCAACACCGGTTACCGCAGCGCGGAAGGGCTCAGCGAGGAGCAGCAGTTCTACAACTGTGTGCCGGCCGAGATCATCGCGGAGGCAGCGGCACACGTCCGGGACCAGGTCAGCGCGGATGGGGACGAGCCGTGGCCCCTGGACACCTGGCCAGCCGTGCCGACGACGGTGCTCATCGCACGCGAGGACCGGTTCTTCCCGGCGGACTTCCAGCACCGGGTTGCCGCCGACCGGCTCGGCACCACCCCGGACGAAATGGACGGGGGCCACTCGGTGGCGCTCAGCCACCCGAAGCAACTCGCCGACCGCCTGACCGCGTACCTGTTGCCCTGAAGGCGGAACCAGGGCCGTCACGGTCCGAACCTCCGGGCACCCCAGGAAGACAGAAATAGGTTATCCCGGTCTCGGAGGTGGGCTGACGTGCTCCGGCCCGTGGATCCTCCGGGAGTTGTGCGATCGGAGCATGTGCGACAGGCTCACTGTCGCAGCATCTCTGGCGATTTCCAGCGACGGCGCTTGCTGCGAGGATTCCGACGAGGGCGAGCCCGGCGATAAGGTTTCCCTCGTCCGCGGCCGGCCGGCGTACGTCGTCACCTGAACTGTGGTTCCGGGGTGAGGCGGTGCACATCGGCACCGCCTCACCCCGGCTGAACGGTTACTGCCATGGCGCTGCTGGATATCGTTGTCACGACCGTTGGCGGCGCGCTCTCGGCGACGGTCGGGGTTTTCGTCGGCGGGATGGTCACCCGCCACGCACAGGACCGACACTGGCTACGGGACCGGCAACTCATGGCCTACCAGGACCTGCTGCGTGAGTACGCCACGTTCTCGATGATCTTGCGGCGCGCTCACCTGGAACGCACGGGCTGGGACTATGACTGGGGGGCGTGGAGCGCCGCACTGATGTCGGCCAGCCTCGTCGCCCCGCGCGCGGTCACCACCGAGATCGACAAGTTCGGCCAAGCGGTGCAGGGACTCCTGGACGTCACCACAGGGGTGGACACGACGACGGCGCCACTGTCGCAGGACCAGTTCGAGCAAGCGATGGTGGCACCGGCCCGAGCGCAACTGGCCTTGGTCAATGCCATGCGCCGATCCGTAGGACAGAGTCAGGGGCCGCTGTCGACGTGGTTGGGCGGAGCGACCGGCCGCCCACCACATTGGACGACGACCCAATCCGGGCAGAACGGCGCTGCCGGCCCGCAGCAGGCTTGACGCCAGGAGGGCGGCGACCTCACTGTCGAGTTCCAGGCCCACCTCGTGGATGGCGTCCACTCCCAACGAGCCGAACGCGTGGCTGGGTTGCTCGATGATGAACCGTGCTCCACCGTCGGGGCCGTCGCTGATCAACGTGCGCAGCGGCGCGTACAGCATGACCGCCGGGTCGTGGCGGAACATGCGCTCAGCCGTGGTGTGGTTGCCCATCAGGTATTCGACGCAGTGCCTGCTGTCGCCCGCGAGATTCATCATCGGTCGCAGGTCCGCGTTGAACGCCGTCGCGTCGTAGGCCGGGACGGCCTGCTCGTGCTGCTGCCGAAATCCTCGAAAGAGCGATCGATGCTGATGTCCAGGCACCGGGACTGGTAGCGACGTTCGGCCCATCCCCGTCCCATCGGCGTCCCTCGTCACCTACCGGGCTACTTCGCTGAACCTAGCAGCACTAGTCCGGAATGCGAGTTTAGTATCTAATCGCTGCTGATCCGACCGGCGATGGGGTGACGTGTGTGAACGGCGCGGAAGCACTGCTGCGGACACTGGTCGACGGCGGGGTCGAGGTCCTCTTCACGAACCCCGGCACCACCGAACTGCACCTGGTCGGAGCGCTGGAGTCGGTTCCCGAGCTGCACGGCGTACTCGCTCTCTTCGAGGGCGTTGTCAGCGGTGCGGCCGACGGTTACGCCCGGATCGCGGGCAAGCCCGCCGCGACGCTGCTGCATCTCGGGCCCGGTCTCGCGTACGGCCTGACGAACCTGCACAACAGCCGCCGCGCCAACTCGCCGGTGGTGAACATCGTCGGGGACCACGCGACGTTCCACACCGCCTTCGACCCACCGTTGAACTCCGACATCGCCGCGCTGGCGGGATGGCTGCGCGGCCCCGTCCGCCGTCCCGAGGACGCCGCCGGCGCCGGCCCGGACGCCGCAGCCGCCCTCGCCGCCGTCCTGGAGCCACCCGGACAGATCGCCACCGTGATCATGCCGGCGGACGTGTCCTGGTCCGACGGAGGTGCGGCCGGTGCTCCCGTGCGGTCCCGGCCGGCGCCGACCGTCGAGCAGGAGACGATCACGCAGGTCGCGGAGGCTCTTCGGAGCGGCGAGACGACAGCACTGGTGATCGGCGGACCGGCTCTGCGGGAGGCGGGCCTGCTGGCAGCGGGCCGCGTCGCCGCGGCGACCGGCGCGCGGGTCTTCCAGGAGCTCTACTCCAACCGGGTCGAACGAGGGGCGGGCCTACCCGCGTTCCCCCGGCTCGGCTTCTATCCCGACCAGGTGCTCGACCAACTGCACGGGGCGCGGCACGTCATCGTCGCGGGCACCAAGGCACCGGTCTCGTTCTTCGCCTACCCCGACCAGCCGAGCCTCCTCGTGCCCGAGGGCGCGCAGACACACGTCCTGGCCGAGGTCGGTCAGGACGCCGTCGCCGCGCTGATCCGACTCGCCGACCTGGTGGCACCGGACGCGGCGGCCCAGGTCACCGACCCGCACCGACCGGCACTCCCCACTGGCGCGCTCACAGTGCAGAACTGGGCCGACGTCATCGCGGCGCTGCTCCCCGAACGGGCCATCATCATCGACGAGTCAGTGAGTTCCGGCCTCGCTCTCGCCACCGCCACCGCCGGCGCTCCCCGACACGACGTGCTCATGCAGACCGGTGGCGCCATGGGCGACGGCCTGCCTCTGGCCGTCGGCGCCGCCGTCGCCGCACCCGACCGACCTGTGGTGGCGCTGGTGGCCGACGGCTGCGTCATGTACACCGCCACCGCGCTCTGGACCCAGGTGCGCGAGCGGTTGAACATCACCAACGTGATCCTCAACAACCACGGGTACGCGATCCTGCGCCAGGAGTGGGGATACTTCAGCAAGCAGCCGGGCTCGGCCAACCCCGACACGAATCCCCTGTTCGACCTGACCAACCCTCAGATCGACTTCGTCGGGCTGGCGAACGCGTTCGGGATGCCCGCCACCCGCGCCACCACCGCCGAGCAACTCGCGGAGCAGTTCTCCGCGGCACTGAACCAGCCGGGCCCGCACCTCATCGACGCCACCATCCCGCCCGCCGCCTAGGTCACCTGCTCAGCAGGACAACCCAGGGCAGGAGCCGACAGTACGCCGGAGGCGCGCGTTCAGGGATTTTGCCGGACCCTCGCCATGTTCAGATCCAGCTTGGGGCCGAAGAACCTGGTGAAGTCTTCCAGCGAGTCCGATCGAAGAATTTCCCGCGCGCCATCGAGGATGGCGACTGCTCCGGATGGAAGATCGAAAAGGTAGCCAACAACCTCCTCGTCCCTGATGAGAACGAAGACCTGTGGCACTTTCGCCACGACAACCGTTGAGACCTCAGGCATCGGCGGTTCGCTCACCGCCCACTGCTCTTCTGGCTCGCCAAGAGTTCCCATCATGTACGCCCTTTCCGGGACACCACGAAGCGCCCGTCCCGACGGGAGACCTCAACCGGCGGGCCTCAACATCGTCAGATTGTCTTGGGACAATCTATCTAGGATCGTGTGGGGACAATCTGGCTCAGAGTCAAGGATTGTCATGGGACAACCGGGAAGGGTGTGGACGTGCCGGTGCACTCGCGCTACCTGGACATCGCCTCCATGATCCGACAGCGGATCGAAGCTGGAGAATGGGTGCCAGGCGCACGGCTTCCGACTCTCAACGACCTCGCTGCCGAGTACGACGCCAACCGCGACACCATCGGTCGGGCCATCGCCCTTCTTGAGACGGAGGGCTACCTGTGGGCCGTCCAAGGGCGAGGAATCGCCGTTCGGTACGGCACCATGCGCCCACGTCGACCGCGCGGCGACGTGGTTAAGCGCAATGAGCAAGCAACCGGATACTCGTTCCCCTCGGCGAGCAGCCAGGAGGTATGGGTTCGCCACGGCAAGGCTGTCAGCGCGCCAGCCCGGCTGGACAATCCCCGCGTCGCCAAGCTTCTCGGCGTAGACCCTGGCACCGAGGTACTCCGCCGATTCCGGGTTACCGGGCCGGCGTCCGAAGCCCCATTTCAGATCAACATCTCGTGGGTTCACCCGCGCGTCGCCACCATCATTGCCGACCTGGACGCGAACCCCGCTGCGGGCGGGTGGCTCTACCACATTGAGAACGCCGGCCACTGGCCCATCAGCTGGATGGAGATCCACCGAGCCCGGATGCCCAGCAAGGACGAGGCCGCTCTCTTGGAGATCCCGACCAACCTGCCCGTGTTGGAGATCGTGCGGGTCGGCACCTCCGGAGCCAACAACAAGCCGGTCGAGGTGACCGAGTACGTCGTGGCGAGCGACCGGGTCGAGACGGTCCACGTTCTGCACCGCGCCGAAAACGCCCAGAAGCCATGGCCCGACATCGGATCGAGAGTTGACTCGTGACCGTGGCCCTCGCCCTCGAAGCCGCCAGCCGAACGCACCAGGGCCTCGTTCGTAGACGAAACGAGGACTCCCACAGCCAAGGGCAATGGCTCTTTGTCGTCGCAGACGGTCTCGGCGGCCACGTCGCCGGTGACATCGCCAGCAGCACGGTGACAGGTGTCATGGAGACATTTGATCGTCCTGTAGAAGCGAAGGATCTTGCCAGCTCTATGGGACGGGCGATCAACGAAGCGGGCGAGGCGTTACGCCGGAAGATCCGTAAAGACCCGAAGCTGGCTGGGATGGGAACCACGTTGGTCGCTCTGCTCTGTTCCGGCGACGAGGCGGTCGTGGCGAACGTCGGGGACTCCCGCGCTTACCTGATCCGACGCTACGACCGCCGCGACAACTCTCTGCTCCAGATCAGCGAGGACCACACCTACGGACACCTCGTCGCCAACGCTGGCGCGGTGCCGGATCTGGGTGAGAAGCTGGCCCGCTTTCTCGATGGTCGCAACGACGGCCGATCGCCCGACCTGTCGCCTCTCCAGCTCCATCCCGGTGACCGGATCTTGTTGTGCTCGGACGGTCTGAGTTCCTATGTGCCCCACGAGCAGATCCGGGCTGCGCTCTCATCTAGCGAGAGTCCTGGAAAGATTGCCGACCAACTCATCGCCATGGCAATTGATCAGGGCGGGCACGACAACGTCACGGTAATCGTCATCGATGTGACCCAGCGCTAGCACGCCCGATCCACACTCTCGTCGACGCGGCTACGGTTGGGCAGAAACCGACCGCTTGCGCACCAATACCGGACACCGGCCTTGAACGCCATCGCGCTTTTCTTCTGTCCAACGCCAGTAGGGTTGAGGGTATGAGCGCCCTCACCGACTACATCAACGCCTGGAACAGCAACGACACGGAGAGCATCGTCGCAACGGTCATACCTGACGCCGTCGTGACCGAAAGCTACGGACCCGTGTACCACGGGCAGGAGCGCATCCGAGAGTGGGCGGACACGTGGTTCGGCCGGGGCAGCCGTGTTCTGAACTGGGTCATCACAAACGAGTTCACCTCTGGTGACACGATCGTCGCTGAGTGGCGCTTCGACCACCGCGAGAAGAACGAGGATCGGTCCTTCGAGGGCTTGACGATCGCCACCGTACGGGATGGCAAGATTGCGGCGCTGCGCGAGTACGCCACGACCGCTGACTTGTACACGTGGGAAGGCGAGTGGAAGTAGGCCGCACTTCCCGGCCGCGTCCACGATTGGAACGAAACCGATCGGTCTCGCGCCACCGGCCCGGCGCGAGAACCATGACATGTGACCTCGCGATTTACAGGCTGAACCAGCGCATTTTTCAGACGCCACCGTTTCTCTCCACCGTAGATCGCAGCTCCCGGCACCGCCAAAGCAGGGTGAGCACTCCGGCGACGGCCAGCCCGAGCAGCGGGGCGACGCCCATCCCGGCCAGCGTGCAGGCCACCGCGAGCAGCGCCGGCGGCAGCCAGCACCAGGCCGGCACGGTACGCGGGGCCCGACCGCGCCGACGGGCCGCGGCCTCCACTGCCATCGGCACCACCAGCACCGGCAAGGCGGCGGCCAGCAGGGTCAGCCAGGGCAGCACCAGACGGTCGAACCGCGCCACCGCCAGCATCCCGCCGAGCACCGCGACGAACAGCATCGCCGCCCGCGCCGGCAGGCGGGGAGCGAGGCCCCGCAACGCCAACGAGCCGGAGTAGGTGGTGGTCAGCGCCGCCGCGAAGACCGCCACCGCGACGAACAGATTCGCGTACGCGGCCAGCCCCGACCCGGAGGCGAGCAGCGCGACCACGTCGGCCGAGCCGGTCCGCAACCACAGGCCGGCGCCGGCGAGCACCCCGAGCACCGCAGGCCCGATCAGCAGCCCCACGCACCAGACCAGGTCCCGCCTCCGGGAAAGGCCCACGCTGAAGTCCGGTGCCCGCAACGCGAACACTGCCGCGTACCCGATCAGCGCGGCGGCGTCGGCGAGCCCACCGCCGGCGAGGCGGACCGGCGCGCCGGGCGGTGGCAGCACCGTCAGGCACCAGCCGACCAGCACCACCGCGCTGAGCGTGGTGACCACCGCGACCCGGTTGCCCAGCCGGGCCGGCGCCCAGGACACGGCGAGGACCGCCACCTCCAGCAGCGCCGGCCCGGCCCAGCCCGGCAGGTGGGTCAGCGCGGCCAGCGAGGCCCCACCGAGCCCGACGTTGAACCCGTTCCAGCCGACCATCGACACGGCCAGCACCGCCGCCAGCAGCAGCCGCGAGGTGTCCCCCAGGTACGCGGGCAGCACCGCTGTCAACGTCCCGCCGTCGCCGAGCGGTCGGCGAAGCCCGATCCGACCCTGCCCCCAGAGCAGGGCCGCCATCAGCGCCCCGCCGACCAGCAGCCCGGCCACCGGCACCGCGCCGCCGTGGCGGGCGGCCATCGCCGCGCCGAGCACCAGCGTGGCGGGAGCGGTGCCGATGCCCAGCCAGGCGCCGACCGCCGCCGGCCACCGCCGTTCGGGGATGTCAGACAACGTGGCGCAGGTAGCCGGCGATCGCCGCGTCGAGCACCTCCGCGCCCGGACGCGCCCACACCTCGGCGGAGAAGACCTCCACCTCGATCGGGCCGACGTAGCCGGCCGCGTCCACCGCCTCGCGCAGCCGACGCAGCTCGATGCAGCCGTCGCCGGGCAGCGCCCGGCCGAGCAGCACCCCCTCCGGCAGCGGGGTCACCCAGTCGCAGACCTGGAACGCGGCGATCCGGGTTGCGGCCCGCGCGATCTGCGCGTACACGGTGTCGTCCCACCAGATGTGGTACGCGTCGACGACCACGCCGACCACCGCCGGGTCGAACTGCTCGGCGATGTCCAGCGCCTGGCCGAGAGTGGCGATCACGCACCGGTCGGCGGCGAACATCGGGTGCAGCGGCTCGATGGCCAGCCGCACGCCGGCGGCCTCGGCCTGCGGGGCCAGCTCGCCGATCGCGTCGGCCACCCGACGCCGCGCGCCGTCGACGTCCCGGCTGCCCGCCGGCAACCCACCGGAGACCAGCACCAGTTCCGGGGCACCGAGGACGGCGGCCTCCTCGATGGCCCGCAGGTTCTCCGCGCGCCAGTCGTCGGCGGAGAAGAACCCGCCCCGGCACAGCGAGGTGACGGCGAGGCCGGCGTCGCGGACCAGTTTCGCCGAGCGGGCCAGCCCATACTCGGCCACCGGTTCGCGCCACAGGCCGATGCCCGGCACGCCGGCCGCCACGCACCCGGCCACCACCTCGGGCAGCGGCCAGCGCTGGGCGGTGGCCTGGTTGAAGGAGAAGCGCGCGAGGCTCACTGGGCTGGTCTTCGCTCGCGACTGCGGGGCTCGTAGAACCGGCTCACTCCTCGCGCTCACTGCTCCACCCCCGCCACAGTGAAGAAGGCCCGGGCGCGGGCGGCGGCCAGGTCGGCGTCGGGCAGCAGCCCGGCCGCGTCGGCCAGGGTGAGCAGGGTGGCCAGGTGCGCCGGGGACCGGCCGGACTGCGCGCCACCGACCATCGTGAAATGGTCCTGGTGGCCAGCCAACCAGGCCAGGAACACGATCCCCGTCTTGTAGTGCCAGGTCGGCGCCGCGAACAGGTGCCGGGCCAGCGGCACGGTGGGCCCGAAGATCTCGTCGTACGCCGTCAGGTCGCCCCGGTCCAGCGCGGCCAGCGCGGCGGCGGCGGCCGGCGCGATGGCCGCGAACACCCCGAGCAGCGCGTCGGAGTGACCCACCTCGTCACCGCGGATCAGCTCCGGGTAGTGGAAGTCGTCACCGGTGTAGAGGCGTACCCCGGCCGGCAGGCGGCGGCGCAACGCGACCTCCCGGTCGGCGTCGAGCAGCGACACCTTGATGCCGTCCACAGCGGACTGACGCGCCTTGATCAGCTCGATCACCGTGTCGGCGGCCAGGTCCAGGTCGACCGAACCCCAGTAGCCGGTCAACGCCGGGTCGAACATCGGGCCCAGCCAGTGCAGCACCACCGGTTCGTCGGCGGCGCCCAGCAGCTCGTCGTACACCCGCAGGTAGTCCTCCGGGCCGCGCGCGGCGGCGGCCAGGTGCCGGCTGCACATCAGCACCGGCCGGGCCCCGGCGGCGCGGACGTCGTCGAGCTGCTCGGCGTACGCGGCGGTGACCGCCGCCAGGGTGGCCGGGCCGACCGGCAGTTGGTCGGTGCCGACCCCGGCGACGATCCGCCCGCCCACCGCGCGGGCCTCGGCGGCGCTACGCCGGATCAGCTCCCGAGTGGCCGGGTAGTCCAGCCCCATCCCCCGCTGGGCGGTGTCCATCGCCTCGGCGACCCCCAGCCCGTACGACCACAGGTGCCGCCGGAAGGCGAGGGTGGTGTCCCAGTCCACCGTCGCCGGGGCACCCGGCACGTTCTCCGCGCGCGGGTCGGCGACCACGTGCGCGGCGGCGTACGCGATCCGGCTGGTCGCCGGCACGTCCGGTGGGGCGAAGCCGCTCCCCCCGGCCAGCCGGTGCCGCCGCCCGCCCGGCAACGCCACCTCGGCACTCATGAGCGCAGCTCCGGCACCTCAATGCGACCGCCCTCGCGGGCCGAGCGCAGCCCCAGCTCGGCGAGCTGCACGCCGCGCGCGCCGGCCAGGAAGTCCCACCGGAACGGCTCGCCGGCCACCACGTGCCGCAGGTACGCCTCCCACTGCACCTTGAAGCCGTTGTCGAACTCCTCGTTGTCGGGCACCTCGGCCCACTGGGCGCGGAAGTCCTCGGTGGCCGGCAGGTCCGGGTTCCACACCGGCTTCGGGGTGACCGCCCGGTGCTGCACCCGGCAGTTGCGCAGGCCGGCGATCGCGCTGCCCTCGGTGCCGTCGACCTGGAACTCCACCAGCTCGTCGCGGTACACGCGCACGGCCCAGGACGAGTTGATCTGCGCGATCACCCCGCCGTCGAGTTCGAAGGTGGCGTACGCGGCGTCGTCGGCGGTGGCCGCGTACCCGTGACCGGCCTCGTCGACCCGTTCGGGCACGTGGGTGGCGGTCACGCAGGAGACGGCCGTGACCCGGCCGAACAGCTCCTCCAGCACGTAGTGCCAGTGCGGGAACATGTCGACCACGATGCCGCCGCCGTCCTCGTTCCGGTAGTTCCACGACGGCCGCTGAGCGGGCTGCCAGTCGCCCTCGAAGACCCAGTACCCGAACTCGCCGCGCACCGAGAGGATGCGGCCGAAGAAGCCGCCGTCGATGAGGCGCTTGAGCTTGCGCAGACCGGGCAGGAAGAGCTTGTCCTGCACGACACCGGTGCGGACGCCGGCCGCGTCCGCCGCCCGGGCCAGGTCGAGGGCGGCCGCGGTGTCCTCGGCCAGGGGCTTCTCCGTGTAGATGTGCTTGCCGGCCTCGATGGCCTGCCGGATCGCCTTCTCCCGTTGCTGGGTGACCTGGGCGTCGAAGTAGATCTCGACGTCGTCGCGGGCCAGCGCCGAGGTCAGGTCGGTGGTCCAGTCGGTCAGCCCGTGCCGCTCGGCGAGCTCCCGGAGCTTCGTCTCGTTGCGCCCGACCAGGACCGGTTCCGGCCAGATGGTGGTGCCGTCGGCCAACGCCACACCACCGGATTCGCGGATGGCCAGCAGCGACCGGACGAGGTGCTGCCGGTAGCCCATCCGTCCGGTCACGCCGTTGACGATGATGCCGATCGACCTGCGGGTCATGGTGTTCCTTCCGTCGTGCTGGTCGTGCCGATCCGCGCTCAGTGGTTGGCGGCCGCGCTGCCGAGCAACCCACGCAGGTCGGTGGCGAGCCGGTCGAAGCGGGGATCCGACATCACCTGCGCGTAGTCGCGGTGCGCCGGCAGCTCGACCGGGAAGGTGCGGATGATGCGGCCGGGCCGGGGACTCATCACCACGACCCGGGTGCCGAGGAAGACCGCCTCGGCGATGGAGTGGGTGACCAGCACCACAGTGGTCCCGGTCTCCCGCCAGATCCGGTGCAGTTCGGCGTTCATCTGCTCGCGGGTCAGCGCGTCCAAGGCGCCGAACGGTTCGTCCATGAGCAGCACCGGCGGGGAGTGCAGCAGCGCGCGGCAGAGCGCCACCCGCTGCTGCATGCCGCCGGACAGCTCGTGTGGCAACGCCTTCTCGAAGCCGGTCAGGCCGGTCATCTCGATCAGCTCGTCGGCGCGGCGGGCGGCCTGCGCCCGGTCCATGCCGCGCATCTCGGCCTGGAGCAGGATGTTGGCTCGGGCACCGCGCCACTCCAGCAACGCGGCCTTCTGGAAGACGAAGCCGATCTCCTTCTGCGGGCCGCGCACCGGGCGTTCCAGCAGCGACACCTCGCCGCTGGTCGGCTTGACCAACCCCGCGACGATCTTCAAAAGGGTGGACTTTCCGCAGCCGGACGGGCCGACGATCGAGACGAACTCGCCCGGCTCGATGTCCAGCGACACGTCGTCCAACGCTGTGGTCTGCGACCGCCGGGTGGTGAACCGGACGGTCAGCCCGGACATCCCGATGGCGGTGCCGGTGGCTGCCGGCGCGGCGGTCACCGGGTCACCCCTGCGCCGCGTACGAGGAGTCCCAGTACGCGCTGGGCGCTCCCGGGTCCTTCAGCTCGGCGTAGCGGGACATCAGGTCGATGGTCTCGGTCCACTGGGCCTCGGTGTTCACCCCGGGCGGGCCGTCCGCGCCGATCAGCGGCATGTTGAGCGTGAGCTGCTTGGTGAGCACCTCGGGCGCCGGCTCGTTCTCGGCCAGAGCCGTCATCGCGCTCACCGCGCCGGCCGGGTCCCGGGCGGCGTCGGCCCAGGACTTCTGGGTGGCCCGGACGAACTTGCGGACCAGCTCCGGGTCCTTCTGCAGGGTCTGGGTGTTGGCGATCAGGCCGGTGCCGAGCAGGTTCATCCCGTAGTCGGCGAAGAGCAGCACGTCGACCTTCTTGCCGGTCTTGCTCTCGATGGTGGGCGCCTGGTCGTGGAAGAAGCCCATGATGGCGTCGACCTTGCCCTCGGCCAGGGCGGCGATCTTGCCGGCGGCGTCGACGTTGACCACCTTGACGTCGTCCTTCTTGAGGCCGTTCTTCTCCAGCCAGGCCGGGAAGGTCGCGTAGAGGGCGTCGCCGGGGGTGCCGCCGACGGTCTTGCCCTTGAGGTCGGCCGGCGTCTTGATGTTCTCCTCGGTGAAGAACTCCACCGAGGAGGGTCCCTTCTCCAGGTACGCGCCGAGGCTGCGCACCGGCATGCCGCTGGCCACCGACTTCAGCAGCACCGGGCTGTCCGCCCAGCCGAAGTCCGTCTGCTTCTGGGCGACCTGCTTGACGGTGTTGCCCGAGCCGTTGCCGGGCAGGATCTTCAGGTCGATGCCCTCGGCGGAGTAGTAGCCCTTCTGCAGGCCGTAGTAGAAGGGCGCGTGCTCGCCGTAGGGCACCCAGTTCAGGGTGAGGGTGACCTGCTTGCTGCCGTCGGCGTTGGTGCTGCCGGCGTTGTCGTCCCCACCGCAGCCGGTAGCGGCGAGAAGCAGGGCGGCGGTGGCCAGGATGGTGGTGGCGGTGCGTTTCATCGGTGCCTCCGTGATGGGGTCGGTTAGGAGGTGGTGAGGGACACGCTGGCCCGGCGGCTGGCATGCCACGGAATGAGCAGTGCCTCGGCGATCTCGACCAGGACGAACAGGACGATGCCGATGGCGGACATCAGGATCAGGTCGGCGAACAGCAGTGGGGCGTCGAGGTTGCCGTTGGCCAGCAACAGGACGTAGCCGAGCCCTTCGCTGGCGCCGACGAACTCGCCGACCACGGCACCGACCACGGCGAGGGTGACGGCCACCTTCAGGCCGGCCATCAGGTGCGGCAACGCGTTCGGGAAGCGGATCTTGCGGAAGGTGCGCCACGGCCCGGCGCCCATCGTGGCGGCGAGGTCGAGCAGCTCCGGGTCGGTGGAGCGCAGCCCGGCCACGCCGGAGATGACCACCGGGAAGAACGCGATGAGCACCGCCAGGATGACCTTCGGGGTGAGGCCGAGGCCGAACCAGACCACCAGCAGCGGCGCGATGGCGATCTTCGGAATGACCTGTGCGAACAGGACGATCGGGTAGAGCGCCTTGTCCAGGGTGCGGGAGTAGGCGATGGCGACGGCGGTGACCAGACCCAGCGCGGCGGCCAGCACGAAGCCGAGCACCGTCTCGTAGAGGGTGACCAGTGTGTGCCGGGCCAGCTCGGACCACTGCGTGGTCATCGTCTCCCAGACCTGGCCGGGGGTGGGCACCAGGTAGTTCGGGACGTACTCCCGGGCCGCCACGAACCACCAGGCGGCGAAGAAGACAGCGAGCACCAGCGCCGGGCGCCAGAGCGAGTCGGCGAAGGCCACCGCCCGGCGACCGAGCGTGGGACGTGGTCGACGGCCGCCGCCGGGCGGCGGTTTTGTCACAGTGGACGTGTTCGTGCCGTCGAGGCCGTCCGCCGCACCATCGCTGCCCGGCCCGGCGGCGGCTTCTCGCGCACCACCGGCCTGGGCGGCGGCGGCCTTCCGGCCCGCCGTGTCCAAAGAGTTCTCGGTCACGCGGAACCTCCTCGGGGGGCCCGGCACGGCACCCATGAACCGGGCCGGTCGGCGCATCAGGCAAACGCTTTCCTGGAGCGTAGGCGGCCCCCTCACGCCGGGCAAGGCCTTTCCTCGATCTGTTTCCACCGATGCCCCGGCAGCCCGACAGCTGTCCCGAAGGGACGGTCAGCCGGCCGCCGGGTAGGTGTCCAGGAGGCCGCACATGCCCAACCGGCCCCGCTCGACCGGCTCGTTCACCGCGTACACCCCGGCGTCGCCCAGGTGGCCGGGATCCCCCCGCTCCAGGGCGTCGAGCTGGGCGACGGTGTCGGCGGCGGCACGGCCGGCGCCGGCCTCCCACCGCTGCCGCCACCGCGCCAGCAACGGCTGGCGCAGGGCGATCGCGGCGGCGTGGAACGCGGCCAGCGCCGCCGGACCGCCGGACCGCAGCGCCTGGAAGCCGGTCACCGCCAGATCCCGACGGCGGTACGCGACGTGCACGTCCGCGCCCGGCGCTCCCCCGTCGGGCAACGCCGCCGCCGTGGCGTACGCGGCCGGGTCGGCCAGCACCTCGGGTGGGAAGGTCAGCACCGCGTCGCCGGCCTCGGGCAGGCCGCTGTTCTGCATGAGCACCACGATGCTCAGCCCGCCCCCGTTGACCAGGCGGTGCACGGTGCCCGGCTCGAACCAGACCACCACCCCCGGCCGCAGCGGCGTCTCCCGGTAGCCGGACGCGTTCAGGGTCTGCACCACACCCTCGCCGTCGGTCACCACGTACCCCTCGGTGCAGCACAGGTGCACGTGTGGGGTGCCGCCGACCAGGCCGTCCGGGGCCACTGTGTCGTAGACGCGCAGCCGGGACACCCCGACGCCGCCGGGCAGCGGTGCCGGGCGATCACGCATCGAAGTACTCGTCGGTGTCGTCCGCGGCCGGCAGGGACACCAGCAGCACTGTGAGATCGCCGATGGCCCGGTGCCGGCAGCCCGGCTTGATCAGGAACGCGGACATCGGCCGGGCGGGGTGACGGACGCCGTCCAGCTCGATCTCGCCCTCACCGGCGAGGACGACGTAGTACTCGGTGGCGATCCGGTGGTGGTGGGTCACCGCGTCCTGCACCTGGAGCAGGTGAACGCTGGCCTGGCCCTCGCTCTCGGCGATGAAACCCCGGCGGGTGGTCCCACACGAGCAGCGGCGGGCGGGAAGGTCGTCAAGTTGAAGTACCGCGAAGCGATCGGACACGGCCGGGCCTCCCTGCGGGAAAGGGCTTTCTCTGCGGTACGGTGACGCTAGCCGGCACGACGAAACGCCGTCAACAGATCGAGGGGGCGGGCCATGGCGACCCTGTCCGATGTGGCCCGCCGAGCGGGCGTCTCGCCCGCCACCGCCTCCCGCGTCATCAACGGCAGCAGCAAGCCGGTCACCGACGAGCTGCGCGAACGGGTGCTCGCCGCCGTCGCCGAGTTGCAGTACGTGCCGAACGCGCACGCCCAACTGCTGGCCCGCTCGCACCGCAGCGCGGTCGGCGTCATCGTGCACGACGTCTCCGACCCGTACTTCGCCGAGATCACTCGCGGGTTGCAACGGGTCGCCACCGACCAGGGCCGGCTGCTGATGATCTGCAACAGCTACCGGGACCCGGACCGCGAGTTGGAGTACGTGGAGCTGCTGCGCGGCCACCAGGTGGCGGCGCTGATCCTGGCCGGTTCGGGCTACCACGACGAGGTGTTCACCCGGCAACTCAACGAGAAGCTCGCCGCCTACGAGGCCACCGGCGGGCGGGTGGCGGTGATCGGTCGGCACGAGCACTCCGGCGACGCGGTGATGCCGGACAACCGGACCGGTGGCTACCTCGCCGGGCGGGAGCTGTGCGGCCTGGGGCACCGGGCGATCGGCGTGGTCGCCGGCCCGCGCATCCTGACCACCACCACCGACCGGCTCGCCGGCCTCCGGCAGGCCCTCACCGAGCAGGGCCGCGAGCTACCCGAACCGCGCATCCGGTACGCGGAGTTCGACCGCGACGGTGGCGCCGAGGCCACCGCCCGACTGCTCGACGCCGACCCGGAGCTGACCGCGATCGTGGCGCTCAACGACTCGATGGCCATCGGCGCGCTCGCCACCCTGCGCGCGCGGGGGTTGGCCGTGCCGCAGCAGATCTCGGTGCTGGGTTTCGACGACATGCCGATCGCCCGGGACGTGACCCCGGCACTGACCACCGTGCGACTGCCCCTGGTCGACATGGGGGTGCGGGCGATGTCCCTGGTGCTCGGCGTCGGCGCCCCGACGCCCCGGGTCGAGGTGCTCCCCGCCGAACTGGTCCGCCGTGACACCGCCGGTCCCGTCCCACTGTCCACCCGCGCCACAGCGGGTTCCGCGCCCCGCGCGCGGCGAGGTGACACCACGTCGTGACCGGTGCCAGCCCGACCCAGCGGCCCCTCACAGGCGCCGACGTGGCGTACCTGGTCGGTGCGTCGTTCGGGCCACACACCCGGGTCCGGGACGCCGGTCCGCTGGCCGGCGGCGGGTACGCGACGGTCTGGTGGGTGCTGCTCGACGACGACCGTCGGGTGGTGCTGAAGCTGGCTCCGCCGGCCGGAACGCCGCTGCTGCGCTACGAGCGCGGGCTCTGCGCTGCCGAGGAACGGTACTTCCGGCTCGTCGCGCAGCGGGCGCCGCAGGTGCCCGTCCCACCGGTGCTCCGGCGCGGCGCCGACCCGGCGTACGGCGAGTGGTTGGTCACCGCGATGCTGCCCGGCCGGTCGCTGTCCAACCTGGCCGAGGCCGGTGTCGTGGTCGACGACGGCCCGGCGCGCTACGACCTCGGGGTGGCCCTCGCCGCGTTGCACCGGGTGACCGGTGAGCGGTTCGGGTACGACGACGACCGGGCCGGCGGGCCGACCTGGCGGGCGGCGTTCACCGCGATGCTCGACGCGCTCCTGGCCGACGCGGTCGACTGGGACGTCCGACTGCCGGTGACCCCGGAGCAGCTACGCGCGCTGGTGGGGCGGCACGCCGACGTGCTCGACGAGGTGCGCCGGCCGGCGCTGCTGCACGTCGACTGCTGGGACGGCAACGTGCTGGCGGCACCCGACGAGGACGGCCGGTTGCGGCTGTGCGGCCTGGTGGACGGCGAGCGGTTCCTCTACGGCGACCCACTGCTGGACCTGGTCTCGCCGCTGCTCTTCCGACGCGTCGAGGACGAGCCGGAGCACCCCCTGCTGCGCGGCTACCAGGCCGCCGCGCCCCAGCCGCTGGTGCTGAACGCGTCGGCACGCCGCCGGCTCGGTCTCTACCGGTTGCACCTGTACCTGCTGATGACTGTGGAGATGCCCAGCCGTGGGATGACCGCGCGCAGCCATCCCGGCCGGTACGCCCGGCTGGCGGCCCTGCTCGACGAGCAACTCGCCGCGCTCGCCGTAGGCTGACGGCCCGGCGCGGGTGGCGTCCGCCGCGTGGTCGGACGCCGCCCGCCCGCGGTCAGGGCAGGTCGATCGGGCGCAGCACCCGGTCCACGGCGTGCGCGATCTGCCGGTTGCCCTTGTTGACGTCGTAGGAGACGACCCGCGCGTCACGGTCGTCGGTGTCGGCGTCGACCAGCCGCACCTGGCGGAAGAAGTACAGGTAGGTGCGCACGTCGACCTCGACGGACGAGCCGAGCGCGGTGGTCAGGTCAGTGCCGTCGGCCCGGACCGCCGCCTTGCGATCGATGGTGGCACCCGGGACCACGTGGTAGAGCAGCACCGACTCGACGGTGTCGATGCCCAGCCCGGCCACGGCGGTGAAGGCGGCGCTCTCACTCGGCAGCTTCCGGGCCTGCGTGATCTCGCGGACCAACTGCTGGAAGGCGGCGTCGGTGGGGATGAACGCGGTCAGCGCCACGGTGCCGTCGGTGAGCACCTTGACCGGAGAATTCGGCTTGGCCTCCAGCACTGCCAGCACGGCCGCCGTCAGCACGTCGAAGTCACGCGAGTTGTGGTCGAAGCCGCTGCTGTCGCGGGTGAGCACCTGAGCGAGTGACGTCGTGCCGAGCGGCTTGGGCTTGCTGGTGGCCTGAGCCGCCGGTACGGCGACTGCGGTGGTGGCCAGCGCGGTGGCCACGGCGCCCACCGCCATCCGGGCGGCGATTCGTGCGATCTTCATCAGCGGGCCTTTCGTCGAAGCGACCGGATCCGTGACGTCTCGTCACGATCCATGCTTCGCACCGGGTGGGCCGCGCGGATGCACCAGCGGATAACGGATTGTCCGGGGCTCCTGCCGGGGCCTAACCTCCCCGGGTGCTGATTCGGGAGTTCGTCGACCGGGACTGGTCGCAGGTGTGGCCGATCATCGAGGAGATGATCCGGGCACAGGAGACGTTCCCCTACGACCCGGCGATGACCGCCGAGCAGTCGTACGGCATGTGGGTCGAGGCGCCCCCGGGGCGTACCGTCGTGGCGGTCGACGGCGAGCGGGTGCTCGGCACCGCGAAGATGGGCACCAACCGGCCAGGGCCGGGCGCGCACGTGTCCACCGCCAGCTTCATGGTCGCCACCGAGGCGCGGGGCCGGGGCGTGGGCACGGCGCTGTGCCGTGACGCCCTGAGCTGGGCCCGCCGGCAGGGGTACGCCGGCATGCAGTTCAACGCCGTGGTGGAGAGCAACGAGTCGGCGGTGCGGCTGTACCGGCGAGAGGGCTTCGAGGTCGTCGGCACCGTGCCGGGCGCGTTCCGTCACCCCACTGTGGGCCGGGTCGGCCTGCACGTCATGTACCAGGAGTTCTGAGGCCTCCGCCCCCGCTCGCGGCTCAGCCGCCAGCCGGGGCCGGGCGCAGTCCGGGCTGCCCGGCGGCCGGCTCCGCGCCGGCCCGGCGGATCGGGGTGAAGAGGCCGCCGACCGCGACCAGCAGGCACCCCGCGCCCGCCACGAGCGTGACCGCCGCGGCACCGTACCGGCCGGCGGCCCAGGTCAGCACGACGGCGCCGGCCGGACCGAGGGCGTAGTGCGTGCTCCAGAACGCCGACGTGACCCGGCCCAGCAGATGATCGGGGGTGATCTCCTGCCGCAGGGACATCGAACAGATCCCGCCGACGCTGAGACAGCACAGGTACACCGCGGTCAGCGCGGTGACCGCGGGCACTGTGGTGGCGATGCCGACCCCCGCCACGGCGAAACCGCAGATCGCCTGCGCGCCGATCCAGGTGGCACCGAAGCCGCGACGGCGGCGCAGCGGCGCCACCAGCAGCGCGCCGGCGACAGTGCCCAACGCCGCCAGGCCGAGCACCGTGCCGACGGTGCCCTCGGAGCCGCCGAGATCGTGCGTGACGTGGTAGATCAGCACGTCGACGAAGCCGTAGGTGAGGAAGATGAAGACCGACAACAGGACGGTCAGCGCGCGCAGCACGGGATTCCGCCACAGGAACCGCGCCCCGGCCAGGAACTCGGCCAGCGGGCGCTGCCGCGCCACCCCCTGGTCCACCTGGACAGGGCGCAGTCGGATCAGCCACAGGCCGGCCGCCGAGAGCGCGAAGCTCGCCGCGTTGACGGCGATGGCGGTGGCCGGGCCGAAGCGGGCCGCCACCACACCGGCGAGCAGCGGCCCGAGGACGGCCGCCGCCGCGTACGTCGCCTGCAACCGGCCGTTGGCCTCGGTGATCCGGTCGGAGTCGACGAGGTTGCGAACCGCTGTCACTGCGGCGACCTGGAACAGCATGCCGGCCGCCTCGCACATCGGCAGCACGACGAAGAGCAGCCAGACCTGCGGGCTGGCCAGCCACGCCAGTGGCACCAGGGCGTACAGCACCAGTCGGGCCAGGTCCGCCACGATCATCAGGGTGCGGCGGTCGTACCTGTCGACCAGCACCCCACCGAAGATCCCGGCGACGACGGACGCCGCGCCCGCGGCGGCGGTGATCAGGCCCATCTGCGCCACCGACCCGGTCGCCTGGAGCACCAGCAGCGGCACCGCCAGGTAGGCGAACGAGTCGCCGGCCGCCGAGAGCGACTGGGCGACCCAGTACGTGCCGAAGGTGCGGTCCCGCCAGAGCGGAGCCCTACCAGCGGCGGCGGATCGGCTCATCGCGCCAAGGGTAGTGAACGCGCCCCTGCGACGCTGGCCGTGGCGGGCGTCACACCGCTGCGATGTCACGAACCAACCAGCGGCACGCATCTCGTGGTCGTCAGTCCGATCAGAGAGGCGAGACAATGAGCACAGCGCATCGACAGGTCCCGGCGGGCACGCACCGCGTGCTGATCCTCGGCGCGGGCTACGCGGGCATGGCCACGGCGACCCAGCTCGCGGCACGGACCAGGCGGGCCGACGTGCAGGTGACAGTGGTCAACGCGCAGGAGCGGTTCACCGAGCGCCTCCGGCTGCACATGACGGCGACCGGTCAGCGGCTCGCCGAGCTGAACATCCCCCACCTGCTGGCGGGGACGGGCGCGCAGTTCGTGCGCGGCTGGGTGACGGCGGTGGACGCCGACGCGAAGACCGTCCGCGTCGACGACAGCCGGGTGCTGCGCTACGACACCCTGGTCTACGCGTTGGGCAGCGTGACGGACACGGCGGCGGTCCCGGGCGTCGAGGAGCACGCGTACGCCCTGGACGGTCCGAGCGGCGCGACCACGCTGGCGGACCGGTTGGCACGGCTCGGCGCCGGCACTGTCGTCGTGGTCGGCAGCGGGTTGACCGGGGTCGAGGCGGCCGCGGAGATCGCGGAACGACACCCGCAGGTCGGTGTCACGCTGGTGGGCCAGCAGGACCCGGGGGCGAGCATGAACCCGAAGGCCCGGGCGTACCTGCGGGCCGCGCTGACCCGCCTCGGCGTCCAGGTGATCACCGGAGCGCAGGTCACCAGGGTCCGGCCCGACGGGGTCGAGCTGGCCGGTGCGCAGAGCGTGGCGGCCGACATCGTCCTCTGGTCGGGTGGTACCCGGGTGGCGCCGCTGGCGGCCGCCGCCGGGCTGACCGTCGACGAGCGCGGTCGCGTCGTCACCGACGCCGCGTTGCGGTCGGTGTCGCACCCCGACGTGTACGCGATCGGCGATGCGGCAGCGATCCGGCAGGGCTACGGGGTGCTGCACGGCACCTGCCAGAGCGGCATGCCGACCGGCGTGCACGCGGCGGTGTCGATCGCCCGCACGCTGCGGGGTAGGCAACCCAGACCGTTCCGGTTCGGTTACTACCACAAGCCGGTGAGCCTGGGCCGAAACGATGCGGTCGTGCAGTTCACCCGCCCCGACGACAGCCCTCGCCGTGGGTGTCTGACCGGGCGGATGGCGGTCTGGTACAAGGAGACCGTGACCGCCTCGCCCTGGCCGACCTACCGTCGCATGTCGCGGTTGCCCTCCTCCGGTGCGTTCTGGCCGCGCGGTGGCCGCTTCACCCGCCTGCGGGACGCGCGGTGACGCACCCGCCGGACGCCGACGAGCAGGTGTTCCACGGTCATCGCAACCTGCTGTTCTCGGTTGCCTACCGGATCCTCGGCAGCGCGGCCGATGCCGAGGACGCGGTGCAGGACGCCTGGATCAGCTGGTCCTCGGCGGACCGCTCCCAGGTCGCCGACCCCAAGGCGTACCTCGCCCGCATCGTGTCGAACCTCGCGTTGCAGCGCCTGCGCACGGCGCGGCACCACCGCGAGACCTATGTGGGGCCGTGGTTGCCCGAACCCGTCCTGACCGTTGCGGACGCCGCCGACGCCGTCACCGACGCCGAGTCGGTGTCGATGGCGATGCTGGTGGTGCTGGAGACGCTCAGCCCGCTCGAGCGTGCCGTGTTCGTCCTGCGGGAGGTCTTCGACTTCAGCCACGCGGAGATCGCGGTCGCGGTGGAACGCTCCGAGGCCGCGGTCCGCCAGACCGCCCACCGTGCTCGCGAGCACGTGCGGGGCCAGCGGCCACGCTTCACAGCGGACCGATCGCAACAGCGCGGGGTCACCGAGCGGTTCCTCGCCGCCTCGACCGGTGGCGACATCAACACCCTGCTGCAGCTGCTGTCCCCGGATGTCGCGTTCCGGACCGACGGTGGCGGTAAGGTCCGCCAGGCCCTGCGTCCCATCAGGGGTGCCGAGAGAGTCGCGGCGTGGTTCGCGGCCATCGGCACCGTCGCCTACCAGGGCATTGCGCCGCACGACATGCGTGCCGCCCTGGTCGAGATCAACGGGGGGCCTGGGCTGGTGTTCAGCGGTGCGGGCCGGGTGGTCGCCACCCTCTCTTGCGACATCGACGCCAGCGGCCGCATCACGACCATCCACAACGTCGCCAACCCCGACAAGCTTCGCGCCGTCGCCGACGGCACCACCCACCACCTCGCGACGCGCTGAGGCCGGCCCGGCTCACCGTCAGCCGGTGCTGGTGAGGTCGGTCGTCGCCGCGAGCTCCGTGCTGCTCGACGAGTCTGACGGGCACAGCATGCCCGAACGTCCGGAAACGGCCGCGGGATCCCCCGCGGCCGTTTCCGAAGTCGCTGAGCTCAGCCCTTGCGCAGCGGGGCGAGCGCGGTGCTCCAGGCGACCACCTGGTCGAGCGTGGCGGTCAGCGAGTCCTGGTGGAACTGGTTGGGCTTGAAGACGCTGAAGTTCTCGAAGTCGGTGAAGAGCGACAGCGCGACCTGCGAGCGCACGTCGGCCATCTGGAGCTCACCGGAGATCAGACGCAGGTGCTCCACGGCGCGCGTCCCGCCGACCGAGCCGTAGCTGACGAAGCCGACTGCCTTGTTGTTCCACTCGGCGTAGAGGAAGTCGATCGCGTTCTTCAGGGCGCCCGAGGTCGAGTGGTTGTACTCGGGGGTGACGATGACGAAACCGTCGAACGACGCGATCGTCTCGGCCCACCGCTTGGTGTGCGGCTGGGTGTACTGGCCCATCGAGGGCGGGTACGCCTCGTCGAGGTGCGGCAGCTGGTAGTCGAGCAGGTCGATCAGCTCGTACTCCGCGTCTGAGCGCTGCTTGGCGATGTCGAGCACCCAGCGGGCGACGGCCTCGCCGTTACGCCCCGGGCGGGTGCTTCCGAGGATGATCCCGATCCTGGTCATGTGTGGCGCCCTTTCAGAGGTCCTTGCCTGACGACGGGAAAGCTATCCGGTGCTTGATTGGTCAAGCAAACATCTAGCCTATGGGCGTTGTCACACGGAGGGTGAGCATTTGCTTAGTCAAACAAGTATGGTAAGAGGATGGCCAGCCCCTCCGCAGCGACTCCGCACCCTCTCACCCCGGACGAGGAAGCCCTGGTCCGCGCTCTGGGCCAGGTGATGCACGTCCTGCCCCGAGCGATCGACGCGGACATGGTCGGTGACCGTCAGCTACCGCTCACCGAGTACACCGCGCTGATGAACCTCTCCGAGGCACCAGACCGGCGGATGCGCATGAACGAGCTCGCCGCGCTCTGTTACCTCTCGCTCAGCGGCATGACCCGCACGATCATCCGGCTGGAGACGCAGGGTCTGGTCCGGCGGGAACGCTGCGAGGAGGACGCGCGCGGCTGGAACGCCGTCCTCACCGACGCGGGTTTCGCCCGCCTGGAGGAGTCCTGGCCCAGTCACCTGGCTGCCCTACGCCGCCGGTTCCTCCGGCACCTCGAGGGCTTCGACCTCGCCCAGCTGGCCCGCGCGTTCCAGCGGGCCGGCACGGCAGAGCCGACCGACTGAGCCGACGCGGGCCCAGTCGGTCGCCCGTCCGGCCTCAGCCGGGAAGCCGGCCCTCGGCCACCAGCGCCCACGCCAGCGATCCGAAGGCGCCGGTCGACGCGACGGCGCGGACCACGTTGGCGCGGACCCAGGTGACCTCGAAGCGCGCCCGCAGCGCCGCGAGGTCGGTGGCGTCGTCGACATCGCCGGCGCGGGCCAGCACGTTGTTGAGCGGCACGTTGACCACGGCGGTGACGCCGAGCACCACCAGGTACAGCAGCAGCCCGGCGACGATCCACGGCAGCACCGCCCGACGCCCGTCCCCCAGGTGCAGCGCCGCCGCCAGCAGCGTGAACAGCAGCGCGCCGCCGAAGCACACAGCGAACCAACCGTTGAGGATCGACTCGTTGATCCGCCGCATGGCGAGCACCAATGTCCGGTCGTCGGTGCGGGCCAGACCCGGCATGACCGCGTACGCGAAGGCGGCGAACAGCCCGGCGGTCAGGCCGGTGGTCAGTGTGGCGGCGAACAGGCTGGCGGTACTCAGAACTCCCATCCGCCTATTGCACCCGTTGGCGTGCGCGCTGACCAGACGGGACAGCTGTCACCGGGCCGGAGCGTGGGCGGCGAGCGGGTTGGTGAGCGTGCCGACGAACTGGAGCGCCGCCGACGGGTCGGCCAGGTCGATCATCTGCTGGTTGTTGCGCAGTTGCAGCCGGTTGAGGCAGGACAGCGTGAACTCCGGGGCGAACAGGTCGTAGTGGCGGACCCGATCGGCCAGGTGCGGCACCCGGTCGAAGTAGTCGGTGGCACAGGCCGCGACGGTGCGCCAGAAGTCGTCCTCGGCGAGCACACCGGCCTCGACCAGGACCGCGTTGAGGTGGCGCAGGAAGCAGTCCACCACGTCGGTGAAGATGCTCAGCAGCTTGGTGTCGTCGGGCACCTCGACGCGGATCCGCTCCACCGCCGCCGGCAGCTCGACCCTGTCGCTCATCACCGCGATCTCCTCGGCGATGTCCTTGAAGATCACCCGCTGGACGGTGTCCTGCTCGTCGAAGACCAGGATGACGTTCTCGCCGTGCGGCATGAAGGCCAGGTCGTGGGCGTAGAAGCTGTGCAGCAGCGGGGTCAGGTAGGCGTCCAGGTAGCGGCGCAGCCACACCTCGGGCGCCAGGCCGGACCGGGCGATCAGCGCCGCCGCCAGTGAGCCACCCTCGTCGTCGACGTGCAACAGCGCGGCCATGGTGGACAGTCGCTGCCCCGGGGTCAGCTCGGGCACCGGGCTCTCCCGCCACAGGGCGGCCAACATCTTGCGGTACGGCGAGGTGCGCTCGGTCGCCGCCTCGTACTGCCGGTGCCGGTAACCCACAGCGGCCCGCTCCCGGATGACGGTCAGGCCGGTGCCGGTCAGCACCTCGTCGGAGGCGATCAGGTCGGCCAGCCAGTCGTTGATCGCCGGGGTGGCCGCCATGTACGCGGCCGACAACCCCCGCATGAAGCCCATGTTCAGCACCGACAGCGCCGTCTTGACGTAGTGGCGTCCCGGCTCGCTGACGTTGAAGAAGGTGCGGATGGACTGCTGGGCGAGGTACACGTCGGGCCCGGGGCCGAGGTGCACCAGCCGCCGCTCGGCCAGCTCCCCGGCGAAGGTGACCGCCAGCTTGTTCCACCACTGCCACGGGTGCGCCGGGATCAGGTGGTAGTCGGCGAGGTCCAGCCCGAGATCGGCCATCGTGGCAGCGAACCGGGCGCGGGTCTCGGCGTCCAACTCGCTCTCAATGAGGGTGTCGTAGTCGAGGTCGGCGGCGCTGTTGAACGTCGAGTGGTCCCGGTGCGCGGCCAGCCACTCCAGCCGCACCGGCGCGGCGGCCTCCGGGGCGTACCGGTGGTACTCGTCGACGCCGAAGCCGAGCCGGCCGTTGTTCGCCACGAAGCAGGGGTGGCCCTCGGTCATCGAGGTCTCGATGGTCTGGAAGTCCGCCTCGGCCAGCTCGGCGGCGCTCGGCGCGGCCTGGGCCAGCTTGTACGCCGTTCCCGCCAGCGTCGAGGTGATCTCCTCCAGGTAGACCGGGAGCACCCGCGCGGAGAGCCCGAGAGTGTCGCGCAGTTCCACGATGAGGTCCACCGCGTCCGGGGCCAGGGAGGTGCCGTCGCGGTGTCGGGTGATGCTGTCCGCGTCGATCTGCCAGTGCGCCAGGGCGAGCACCAGCGCCGCGAACCGGTAGGTGACGGTGCCGTCGTCGCTGCGGATCTCGTACCACTGCCGGTCGTCGGGGCCGGCCACGGCGTCCGGGCTGAGCAGCCGCTCGTGAGTGAACTCGGCGAGCGCCTTGCGGACCAGCAGCCGGTTGGCCCGGGCCCAGCGTTGCGGGGTGAGGTGCCCGACCGGGTCGCCGGAGGCGTTGTGCGCGGTGGCGACGGGCGGGTGGGTGGGGACGGCGGTGGTGGTCACGCCGGGGCTCCTTCGGTTCGGGTGGCGGCGGCGCGGTCGGCGGCGGCGCGGTCGGCGGCGGCCTGGAACTGGGCTCGGGTGCAGACGCTGAGCAGCGCGTCCTTCTCGGGCTTGGCGATCGGGCCGACGACAGTGAAGCCGACGGCGGCGTTCAGCGCGTGCACCGCGGTGTTGCGCACGTCTGGTTCGACAACGACCCGCCGGGTCGTCGGGTCGTCGAAGAGCCACGCCATGACGGTGCCGATCACCGCCCGGGTGAAGCCGCGCACGGGCGCGTCGACCGGCGCGCAGAGGAAGTGCATGCCCACGTCGCCGGGCTGGTGGTCGTACAGGCCGACCAGCTCGACGTGGGCCGGGTCGTAGCGCTCCGCCAGGAAGGCGGGACTCCCCCGCCACCGGCCGAGGTACGCGTCGTGGTGCGGGTGCTCGGCGATCCGCCGGTACTCCTCGGTGACCTGGGCCAGGTCGGCGTCCTGCATCATCCAGAACGCCGCTTTCGGGTGGGTCACCCAGGTGTGCAGCAGCGCCGCGTCGGCGTCCAGGTCGAGCGGCCGCAGCGCGAACTCACCGAGCCCCTCGTCGACGTGGGTGAAGACGCTGGTCACGACGACACCCCGAACTCCTGGAAGGTGATGCTCTTCTCGATCGGGTAGTGCTCCCGGCCGAGCAGCTCGCTGATGATCCAGGAGTTGCGGTAGGCGCCCATGCCCAGGTCCGGTGAGGTGATGCTGTGGGTGTGGGTGCCCGCGTTCTGCAGGAAGATGCCCCGCCCGCTGTGGTCGATGCTGTAGTTGCGGGCCACGTCGAAGCGGCCGTGCGCGTCCCAGCGGATCCGGTCCCGCACCGGCGTGAGGAACTCCGGCACCCGGTAGTGGTAGCCGGTGGCCAGGACGAGGCCCTCGGTACGCAGGGCGAAGTCGCGTTCCTGCTCCACCTGACGCAACCCCAGCGTGTACTGCCCGTCCTGGTGGTCTGCGCTGACCAGCTCGGTGTTGGTGAGCAGGCGGGTGTTCACCGGCCCGTCCACGCTGTGCGCGTAGAGCAGGTCGAAGATGTCGTTGATCAGGTCGGCGTTGATCCCCTTGAACAGGCCCTTCTGCTCGGACTCCAGCCGGTAGCGGGTCGCCTCGGGCAACGCGTGGAAGTAGTCCACGTAGTCCGGTGAGGTCATCTCCAGCGTCAGCTTGGTGTATTCGAGTGGGAAGAACCGCGGCGACCGGGTCACCCAGTTGAGCTGGTAGCCGTACCGGTCGATGTCGCCGAGCAGGTCGTGGTAGATCTCGGCGGCGCTCTGCCCGCTGCCCACCACTGTGATGCTGCGCTTGGTACGCAGCGCGGTGCGGTGCTCCAGGTAGTGAGAGTTGTGCACGGCGTCGCCGGGCAGCTCGGCCACTGCCGGGGGCAGGTGCGGCGGGGTGCCGGTGCCGAGCACCAGGTGCCGGGCGCGGTATTCCACGCTCTCTCCCGTGCCGGTGCTGGCCCGCACCACGTACCGCTCGTCGGCGCTGTCGTACTCCACAGTGGTCACTGTGTGACTGAAGCGCAGGTTCGGCAGTTTCGCCGCCGCCCACCGGCAGTACGCGTCGTATTCGCTGCGCAGTGGGTAGAAGCTCTCCCGGATGTAGAACGGGTAGAGCCGGCCGATCTCCTTGAGGTAGTTCAGGAAGGAGTACGGCGACGTCGGGTCGGCGAGGCTGACCAGGTCGGCGATGAACGGGGTCTGCAAGCGGGCCGACTCCAGCAGCATGCCGGGGTGCCAGGCGAGGCTCGGTCGCGCCTCCAGGAACACACCGTCGAGTTCGTCGATCGGCGCGGTGAGGCAGGCCAGGCCCAGGTTGTACGGGCCCAACCCGATGGCGATGAAGTCGTGGGTGGACATCGGGGTCTCCAGGCGCGGGTTCGTGGTCACGGCGTCAGCCGACGGGGCAGGTTCATCGGCGTCAGCCGACGGGGCAGGTTAATCGGCGTCAGCCGACGGGGCAGGTCAGGTCGACGGCGACGTGGTCGTGCACGTACTGGCCGGCGTGGGTGGCGATCAGGTCAAGCACGTACCCGACGTCGTCGACTGTGGTCTCCGGGTTGAGCAGTGTGAACTTCAGGAAGTGCCGGCCGTCCACCCGGGTCCCTGCGACCACGGCGAGACCGGACGCCGCGAGGGCCTCCCGGGCGTGCAGGTTGGCGGCGTCGGCCAACTCCCGGCCGGGACCGGTGGGCAGGTAGCGGAACACCACTGTGCTCAGCTCCGAGCGCGTCACCACCTCGAAGCGCGGATCCTCGCTGACCAGTTGCCAGGCGTCGGCGGCCCGGTCGACGACCTCGTCGAAGAGCCCGCCGAGCGCGTCCGGGCCCATCACCCGCAGGGTGAGCCAGAGCTTCAGCGCGTCGAAACGGCGGGTGGTCTGCAAGCTCTTGTCGACCTGGTTGGGGATGCGCTGCTCCACCATCCGGGCCGGGTTCAGGTAGTCGGCGTGGTAGGTGACGTGGCGCAGCGTCCGCCGGTCGCGGACCAGCAGCGCGCTGGAGCTGACCGGCTGGAAGAACGACTTGTGGAAGTCGACGGTGACCGAGTCGGCCCGCTCGATGCCGTCGAGCAGGTGCCGGCGCGTCGGCGAGACGAGCAGACCGCAGCCGTACGCGGCGTCCACGTGCAGCCACACGCCGGCCGCCGCGCAGATCCCGGCCAGTTCGGTGAGCGGGTCGATCGAGCCGAAGTCGGTGGTGCCGGCGGTGCCGACGACGGCCATCACCACCAGTCCGGCCTTGCGGCACCGCACGATCTCCTCGCGGACGGCCGCCGCGCTGATCCGTCGCCGGGTGTCGGTGGCCACCGCGATGACCGCGTCCGGGGCGAGGCCGAGCAGCTTGGCCGACTTCTGCACGCTGAAGTGACCGGCGGCGGAGGTGATCACGCGCAGCCGGGGCAGCAGCTCGGCGCGCGCCGCCGGGTCGATGGCGTCGGCACACGCCTCCTCCCGGGCCAGCAGCAGCGCCTGGAGGTTGGACTGGCTGCCGCCGCTGGTGAAGATGCCGTCCGCGTGGGGACCGAGGCCGATCCGTTCGGCCGTCCAGTCGATCAGCCGGCGCTCGATGAGGGTGGCCCCGGCGCTCTGGTCCCAGGTGTCCAGTGAGGAGTTCACGGCGGTGAGCACCGCCTCACCGAGCAGCGCCGGGATGGCCACCGGGCAGTTGAGGTGGGCCAGGTAGCGGGGGTGGTGGAACCAGACGGCGTCGCGTAGGTAGACGTTCTCCAGCTCGTCGAGCGCAGCGCCGGCGTCGCCGAGCGGACGGTCCAGGTCCACCCGGTCGACCAGGGGGGCCAGCTCGGCGGGTGTGATTCCGGTGCCGGGACGGTCCACTGTGGCAACCCGGCGGGCGACCCGGTCGACGCCGTCGGCGATCGTCCGGCGGTACTGCTCGACCGAGCCGCCATGCAGCAGCTGGGCCCGCGCGGTGGTTGACGCCGGTGGCGGCGTGGTGGTCTCGACGGGGTACGTCGGCACGGTCACTGGTAGTCCTTCCACGTTCTGGACGAGGGCAGCCGGAACCCACCCCGGGCGCGGCGGTGCGCCCGGGGATGTGGGGTTCGTCAGCTGACCTTCTTCGCGTTCCGGATGGCGGTGGCGAGGTTCTCCAGCAGTGGCGCAGAGCCGGCGTACGAGAAGCGGGGAACCGCGTCCCACGGGCTCACCTGGTTGGCCTTGACCGCCGGCAGTTGCTGCCAGGTCGGCTTGGCGGTGAGGTCCTTGGCCTGCAGGGCGGTGCTGCGGTTGTCCAGCAGGATCAGGTCGGCCGGGAACTTGCCGGCGCTCTCCCAGCTCAGCGCCTCGAAGTAGTCGCCGGCTTCGAGCTTGGTGGGGACCACGATGTCGACGCCCAGCTCGGCGAAGTACATCAGGTCGGTGCTGACCTTCGGGTTGGAGACGTAGAAGAGGTCGGGGCTGCCGGAGCAGGCCATCACCTTGATCCCGGGATTGGCCTTGACCGCCTGCCGGACCGCCTCGGCGGCGGCGTCGAAGCGGGCCTTTCCGTCGGTGACCTTCTTCGCGGACAGGTCCGCGCCGAGCGACTCGGCCAGCGCCGCGTACCGCTCGATGGGCTTGGTCATCGGCACCCGGGCGGTGGTGATCGCCACACTGGGCGCCAGCGGGAGGATCTTGGCCTTGCTCTCGTCCGGCACGTACCAGAGCGCGTCCGGGTCGTACATGTGGGTGACCAGCAGTTCGGGGCGCAGGGCCGCGTACTTCTCCAGGCTGAACTCGCCCCACACGTTGCCGAGGATCTCGACGCCCTCGACGTTCAGGTCGCCGGCCTGCGGGTCGGCCGTGCCATCGGCGCGCTTGGTCTCACCGAACACACCCACGAGCTGCTTGTCGAGGCCGAAATCGATCAGGGCCGCCGCCACGCCGGTGAAGGCCACCACGCGGGTCGGACGGGCCGCCGCCTCCACCTTCGTGCCGCGGTCGTCGGTGAACGACCAGGGGCCGTTTCCGTTTCCGCCGGCGGGCTTCGCGGCGTCGTCAGTGCCACAGGCGGCGAGCAGGGTGGCCAGCGTGGCAGCGCCACCGGCGGCCAGCAGGCCACGGCGGGAGAGGCGGCGGGCGGACAGGGCATCGGGCATGGTGTTGTCTTTCGATCAAGGGTTGGCCGGGGTCGACCAGGGCAGCGGGGTTAGGTTAGCCTAACCTCGGTCATTGTCAACAGCGGTACGTCGTGTCGCCATCACCCCGGAGCCCACACTGGACGCCACACCCACCGTCACCCGAGGGGCACCGCCCGTGCCGGCCAGGGGAACGGCAGCACCCCCGAGCCGGCGTGGCCGCCGGGCGGCCCGCGCCGCCGGCCTGGTCACTGCCGTGGCACTGCTCGCGGTGATCGTGGTGCTCAGCATCGCGGTCGGCGCGAAGGCCATGCCGCTCGCCGACGTCTGGTCCGGGTTGCTGCACCGCGACGCCACCGAGTACGCCGTGGTGCACCGGATGCGCCTGCCCCGGACCCTGCTCGGGTTGCTCGCCGGCACCGCCCTCGGTGTGGCGGGCGCGGTCATGCAGGCCCTCACCCGCAACCCGCTCGCCGACCCCGGGCTGCTCGGCATCAACGCCGGCGCGTCCGCGGCCGTCGCCACCGCCGCCGCGTTCCTGGGCGTCACCGCCGTCGGCGGGTACGTCTGGTTCGCGCTGCTCGGCGCGGCGGCGGTGACCGCGCTCGTCTACGCCGTCGGCGGCGGACGCGGCGCCACCCCGGCCCGACTCGCGCTGGCCGGGGCGGCGCTCAACGCCACCCTCTACTCCTACGTGAGCGCGGTGATGCTGCTGGACACCGCGTCGCTGGAGCGGCTGCGTTTCTGGACGGTTGGTTCACTGGCCAGCGCGGACTCCGCGACAGTGACCCGGGTGCTGCCGTTCATCCTCATCGGGCTGCTGGTCGCGCTCGGTGCCGCCCGTCCGCTGAACGCGCTGGCGCTCGGCGATGACGCGGCGCGAGCCCTCGGCGCCCGACCGGCGATGATCCGCGCCGCCGTGATCGTCGCTGTCACCCTGCTCTGCGGCGCGGCGACCGCCGCGTGCGGCCCGATCGTCTTCGTCGGGCTGCTGGTGCCGCACCTGGTCCGCGCCCTGACCGGCCCGGACCTGCGCTGGCTGCTGCCGTACTGCGCGGTGCTCTCGCCCGCGTTGCTGCTCGGCGCCGACGTGCTCGGCCGGGTGCTGGGCCGCCCCGGAGAACTCCAGGTCGGGATGGTGACCGCCGTGCTGGGCGGCCCGCTCTTCCTGTGGCTGGTCACCCGCCGACCGGTGGCGCAGCCATGAGTGTCATTCGTACTTCAAGGGGGTTGTCGCTGCGGTTCCGGCCTCGCGCCTTGGGCGTCGGGGCCGGCGCGGCGGTGCTCGCAGCCGGGTTCGGCCTGGTGGCCCTGGGCAGTGGTGACTACCCGATGGGGCCGGCGGACGTACTGCGCACGCTGACCGGCGGCGGCAGTGTGGCGGAGCAGTTCATCGTGTTCGACCTGCGCCTGCCCCGGCTGGTCACCGCCCTGTTGGTCGGTGCGGCGCTGGCTCTCGCCGGCACGGTGTTCCAGTCGTTGGTGCGCAACCCGTTGGGCAGCCCGGACATCCTGGGCTTCACCCAGGGCGCGTCGACCGGGGCGTTGGTGGTGGTCGTCCTCGGTGGCAGCAGCCTGGCGCTGGCCGGCGCGGCGGTCGTCGGTGGCCTCGGCACCGGTGTGGTGATCTACGCGCTCGCCTGGCGGCGCGGAGTGCACGGCTACCGGCTCATCCTGGTCGGCATCGGGGTGGCCGCGATCCTGACCGGCGTCAACGGCTACCTGCTGACCCGGGCGCCCCTGATGGAAGCCGCCCGCGCGGTCCTCTGGCTCACCGGCAGCCTGGACGGGCGCGGCTGGGCCAACGCCGGGCCGCTGCTCGTCGTCCTGGTCGTGTTGGCGCCGCTGGTGCTCGTCGGCTGCGCCCCGGCGCTGCGGATGATGGAGTTGGGCGACGACGCGGCCAGCGCCCTGGGAGTGCCGGTACGCCGGCTGCGCCTGGTGCTGCTCGCCGCCGCCGTGCTGCTTGTCTCGTTCGCGGCGGCCGCCGCCGGGCCGGTGTCCTTCGTGGCGCTCGTCGCACCGCACGTGGCGAAACGACTGACCCGGGCCCCGGGTCCGAACCTGCTGCCGTCGATGGCCGTCGGCGCGGCGCTGCTGGTCGGGGCCGACCTCGTGGCGCAACGCGCGTTCGCCGGGCACCAACTCCCGGTCGGCGTGGTGACCGGAGTGATCGGCGGCGGTTACCTGGTCTGGCTGCTGGCGATGGAACGCCGGGCGGGCCGGCTGTGAACATCCGTGACGCCCTCGAAGGAGCACCCATGCGACCCGGCGATTCCCGGCTCGGCGGCACCGCGCTGACCCTCGCCTACGACCAGCGCACCATCGCCGAGAACCTGACCGTGGCGGTGCCCGACAGGTCCTTCACGGTGATCATCGGGCCGAACGCGTGCGGCAAGTCGACGCTGCTGCGCGCACTGTCCCGGATGCTGCGCCCCAGCGCCGGTGCGGTGCTGCTGGACGGACGGGACATTCACGACCGGCCGGCCCGCGCTGTGGCCCGTACGCTCGGCCTGCTGCCGCAGTCGTCGATCGCACCGGACGGCATCAGCGTCGCCGAGCTGGTCGCCCGGGGTCGCTATCCCCATCAGGGGCTGCTGCGGCAGTGGTCCCGCGAGGACGAGCGGGTGGTCGAGGAGTCGATGGCCGCGACCGCTGTCGACGACCTCGCCGACCGGGCGGTGGACGAGCTGTCCGGCGGGCAGCGGCAGCGGGTCTGGATCGCCATGGCGCTGGCCCAGCAGACGCCCCTGCTGCTGCTCGACGAGCCGACCACCTACCTCGACATCGCCCACCAGATCGAGATCCTGGACCTCTGCGCCCGGCTGCACGAGGAGCAGGGCCGCACCCTTGTCGCGGTGTTGCACGACCTGAACCACGCGGCCCGCTACGCCACCCACCTGATCGCCATGCGCGACGGACGCGTGGTGGCCGCCGGGGAACCCGCGTCGGTGGTCACCGCCGAGCTGGTGGCGGAGGTGTTCGGGCTGCCCTGCCGGGTGATCGATGACCCGGAGACGGGCACCCCGCTGGTCGTCCCCGCGGCCCGACGCCGCGCCACCACCCTCGCCCCGGAGCCGGCGTGAGTGGGGAGCGTTTCCGCGACCCGTGGGGGGTGCCGCACCTGCGGGCCGACGACCCGATCGCGCTGGCGGTGGCGCAGGGCCGGGTGACAGCGTACGACCGGGCCTGGCAGATCGAGGTGGAACGGCACCGCGCCCAGGGCACCAGCGCGGCGTTCCTCGGCCCCGACGCGCTCGGCTGGGACCGGTTCGTCCGGCAGGTCCGGCTCGACGACACGGCACGCCGCTGCCACGCCTCACTGGACCGGGCTACCGCCGAGTGGGTGGGCGCCTACGTGGACGGCGTCAACGCCGGTCTCGCCGCCGGGGCGGCCCGGTCGCCGGAGTTCGCCGCCAGCGGGCTGCGCCCGGGTCGGTGGGAGCCGTGGACACCGCTCGCGGTCTGGCTGGGCCACCACATCCTGTTCGCCGGGTTTCCCGGCAAGCTCTGGCGCGAGCACGTGGCGCAACGGCTCGGGCCGGACGCCATCGACCTGTTCGCCACCGACGGGCCGGCCGTGGCCGGCAGCAACGGGTGGCTGCTCGCCGCCGAGCGCACCGGCACCGGGGCCGCGCTGCTCGCCGGCGATCCGCACCGGTTCATCGAGGATCCCGGCGTCTACCAGCAGATCCGGCTGGCCTGCCCGGAGTACGACGTGGTCGGGCTGGCGGTGCCGGGTGTGCCGGGTATCGCGCACTTCGGGCACACCGGTCCGGTGGCCTGGGCGATCACCAACGCGATGGCCGACTACCAGGACGTGTACGCGGAGCGGCTGCGCCGCGACGGCCCACGGGTGCAGGCGCTCGGCCCGGACGGCTGGCGACCGGTGCACCGCCACGTCGAGACGATCGAGGTGGCCGGGGCCGACCCGGTCGAGGTCGAGGTGGTGGAGACCGACAGTGGTCCGGTGATCGCCGGTGGGCCGGACGACGAGACCGCCGTCAGCCTGCGCTACCCGCCCCGGGTCCGGGGTGACCTCGGTTTCGCGACGCTGCCGGAGCTGCTGCGGGCCCGCACCGTCTCCGACGTGGACCACGCGCTGCGGCACTGGGTGGAGCCGGTCAACGTGGTGCAGGCGGCGGACACCGCCGGAGGGCTGTTGTACCGGGTCGCCGGGGCGGTGCCGGTGCGGCACCCGGAGAACGGCCGACGGGTGGTCCCCGGATGGGACACCGCGTACGCCTGGCAGGGCTGGCACGCGCCGATGCCCCGCGCCGAGGTGGTCGGTCGGTCGGTGATGGCCAACGAGCGCGGGCTGGCGGCGCCGCTCGGGGTGGAGTTCGCCCCACCGCACCGGGCACATCGCATCGCCGAGCTGCTCGACGCCCGCTCGGCGTGGACGGCCGACGCGATGGCCTCGGTGCACACCGACACGTACCTGGGTGCGGCCGGGCCGTTGCTGGCGGTCCTCGCCGAGTCGACGGGGCTCGGTCCGGCCGCCGCCGCGCTGCGGGAACGACTGCTGCGCTGGGATCGCCGGATGGCCGCCGACAGCACTGACGCGGCGGCGTACGCCATCCTGCGCGCGGCTGTCGTACGCCGGATCGCCGCCCACCCGACGCTGGCCGCACTGGCCGAGCTGCCCGCGTACCCCGAGGTGTTCGCGCCCTGGCTGGCGCTGACGCCGCGCGTCGGTCATGCGCTGGAGCACCTGCTCGGCGCGACCGGCCTGCCCGGTGTGGACATCACCGCGCTGGTACGCGCGGCGGCCGAGGAGGTCGCCGACGCGGCGGCCGGGCAGGTGTCCTGGGGGGACCTGCACCGGCTGGCGCCGTGGCGGGCCCTGCCCGGCCCGGACACCGGGCCCGGCCCCCGGCTCGACGGTGACCACGACTGCGTGTTGGCCACCTCCAGCGTGCCCGGGGTCACCCACTGGTGCTTCCGGGGGCCGGCGGCGCGTTTCGTCTGGGACCTGGCCGACCGCGCGGACAGCCGTTGGGTGGTCCCGCTGGGCGCCTGCGGGGTGCCCGGCGACCCGCACCACGACGACCAGAGCCCCGCCTGGCTGGCCGGGGACCTGCTGCCGGTCATCACGGACTGGGACCAGCTCGCCGAGGAACTCCACTGACGGCACCGGCCGCCGTCCGGGCTGCGCGAGGCACCCCGGACGGCGGCCGGCCGCACAGTCAGCGCAGGCCGAACGCCCGGCTGATGCTCTGACTCACGGTGTTGCCGGCGGTGTCCCGCGCCGTGGTGCGCAGGCTCACGAAGCCGGCCTTCGCCGGTGCGGCCAACGAGGTACGCCAGCCGTCGCCGTGCCGGTTCAGCCGCTGCTTCTGCCAGGTCGCCCCATCGTCGTAGGACACCTCGACGGTCACCGCGCCGATCGTGCCGGTGACGTCGGGCAGGTGGGAGGCGACAACTGTCAGCGGTGCCCGCCGCGACGCCCTGCCGGCGGAGTCGATGGCCACCTGGTAGTCCAGCTGGATCATCGGCAGCACCTCGGCCGACTCCTCCCCCGTGACCGCCGAGTGGAAGCCCCACTCGGTGCGGGTCTGCCGGGAGTACGGGTTGGTCCACGCGGCCCTGTCGTTCTCCACCACCAGCCGGTACGGCAGTCGCTGGGACGCCAGCCCGGAGACCTGGAGGTACTCGGCGTTACCCCAGTTCAGCTCCTTGTCACCCTGGTAGAGGGTGGTCCGGTTGACCATGTCGTAGTTCGCGTACGCCTCACCGATGTGGCCGCCCCCGTCGCCCCACCCGGGCGCGGGCAGGTAGACGGTGTCCAGGTACCGGACCGGCACGTAGTTGCCGCCCATCCGGGGTCGCTGGATCGGCCCGAACCAGGTGACGGCGCTCGGCTTACCGGCCGGGTACGTGGTCACCGCCATCAGGTGCTGACCGGTCTCGCCGACGATGAACGCGTCGTCGATCCACCGCTGGTCGGCGCTCACCCAGTCGGTGCGCCGGCCCTGCGCCGGGGCCGGCTCCTGGTTGCTCGACGCCCAGCCGCGCCAGACGTCGGTGCGGAACTCCAGCGCCTTGCCCTGCCGGTAGTTGCGGAACTCCACGTCGACCCGGGCCAGCTGCCGCTTGGTGGGCCGGTAGGTGGGGTCGGCCGGCACAGTGCCGCTCCAGTGGTGCGCCACGTCGTACAGGTAGCTGGTCTCCGGGTGCGACTCGACGCTGAGCCGCACCGCGCCGCGCTCCAGTGCGGCGATGAGCTGCCCACCCTCGTCGGCGCCGAGCGTGGCCACTGTCACCGGGGCCGGGCTCTCCGGGCTCCACGCCGCCTCGTCCCAGGGCTGGAGTCGACCGACGCCGTCGTTGACCACGAGCAGCAGCTTCGCTCCGGCCGCCGCGGCGGCCTGCGCCTGGGTGGCGATGTCCACACTGTCACTGCGGCGCACCACCACGGCCCGGTCCCGGACCGGACGCTTGGCCAGCCCCGCCGCCGACGCGTCCGCGACGTAGACCGCGTCCAGCTGACGACGGCCGGCCGGCAGCGCCGGGGTCGCCCGCTTCACCAACAGATCGTCGTACGAGCGACCGCCCGCCGAGACGGTCAGGGCCGGCTGCTCCAGCCGCCACCGGGCGCCGAACTCGAACTCGCCGTCGGTCACCGGACGGCTCGTCGGCAACGCCCACATGCTGTCGTACGAGTCGTCGGGCAGCACCTGACTCTCGGTGAGACCGTTCCTGGTGGACCGGTGGATGTCCATCCGCAGCGCGCTGGCGGTGGCCTCCTGCGGCACCCGGGCCTGCACCTGTCGGGCGGCGCGCGCGTCCAGGGTGACGGTGCGGTCCCGGTCCAGGAACACGTCGGTGAAGCTGAGCATCGCCATGCCCCTGGAGTGCGGCCCGTGCGCGCCGCGCACGTCCGCGGAGATCCAACCGTTCCAGCTCGCCACCGGCAGCCGCAGCGTGGCGGTGCCGCTCTCGGGCAGGTCCACGGCGGTGAACAGGGTGTCGGTGGTGAGGATGACCTTGCCGACGAGCGGCTTGCCGTCCCGGTCCTTGGCGACCAGCGTCAGGTTCTGCCGCTGGCCCTCCTTGCCGGCGCCGATCAGGGTGCGACCGCGTACCCCACCGGCGTCATCGGTGGCGACGATCATGCCGCTGACCTGCTTCTCCACCGGCAGCTTGTCGTACGCTGCGGTCACCGTGACGGTGGCGGTGCCGCCCGCGGGCACTGTGACCCGGTCGGCGGAGAGCGCGAACAGGCCGGCCGGCGTGGTGGCCGCGTCGAGGGCCAGCTTCAGGGCGACCGGCGCGCTGCCGACGTTGGTGTAGGTGACAGTACGGTCGACGGACATGCCCGGCTGCTGCGGCCACGCCTGGAAGCCGGAGTAGGCGCTCGGGGTGGCGAAGACTGTGGCGTGCGCGGCGGCGACCGCGTCGACCCGACCGGCACCCGCCTGGTACGGGGTGTACCCGGGGGTGGCCTTGACCGTGCTGACCAGCGCTTCCTTGATCCGCTGACCGGTCCATTCCGGGTGCGCGGCGGCGACCAGCGCGGCCGTGCCGGCCACGTGCGGGGTGGCCATCGACGTGCCACTCATCAGCGTGTAGTCGCCGGAGCCGCCCCGCACCAGGTGCGAGCGGGCCGCCAGGATGTCCACGCCGGGGGCGGTGATCTCGGGCTTGAGCCCGCCGTCGCCGGCGCGTGGGCCCTGGCTGGAGAAGTCGGCGAGGTGGTCGGTGTTGTCGACGGCGCCCACTGTGAGCGCGGAGTCGGCGGCACCCGGGCTGCCGATGGTGGCCGGGCCGCTGTTGCCGGCGGCGATCACGAAGAGGGCGCCGGTCTCGGCGCTGAGTCGCTCGACCGCCTGACTCATCGGGTCGCTGCCGTCGGTGGCCTCACCGCCCAGGCTCATGCTGACCACCCGGGCCTTCTGCTCCCGGGCCGCCCACTCCATGCCGGCGATGATCCACGAGTTCTGTCCACTGCCCTCGCTGTTGAGGACCTTGCCGATGTGCAGCCGGGCGCCCGGTGCGACGCCCCGCTCGGCGCCACCGGACGCGGCGCCGGTGCCGGCGATCGTCGAGGCGACGTGCGTGCCGTGGCCCTTGTAGTCGAGGATGTCGGGCTCTTCGGGCACGAAGCTGCTGGACTCGGCGATCTGGCCGACGAGGTCGGGGTGTTCGGCGTCCGCCCCCGAGTCGAGCACAGCGACGTCGACACCGGCGGCGGTGTTGCCCTCGGCCCACAGCTTCGGCGCGCCGATCTGTGCGGTGGACTCGGCCAGGTCGGCGTGCACCCGGCCGTCCAACCAGACCTTGGCGATGCCGTTGGCCAGGGTCGGGGCGTCACCCGTACGCCGGGTCGAACCGGCGGTCAGCGCGGTCCAGAACCGCTCGGCGGTGGCACGCTTGCGGGTCAGCGCCGCGCCCTGCACGCTGTCCAACGGTCGGACCAGCTCGGCGCCGTCGACGGCGGGGCGGGTGCGGTTACGGGCCGCCGCGTCGGTCATCGTGACGATCAGCGGAAGCGCCTCGGTGTGCGCGTCGTCGTACCCGTCGGCGATGAGGTCGGTGACGTTGAACAGTTGCCGATCCAGCACACCGCTTGTCACATGGGACAGCGCGGCGTCCGGGTAGACGTAGGTGTCGCCGTCGCGCACGGTGCGGTGGAAACTCGGGGTGCTGCCGTCCGGCCGGCGCACTGTCGACACGGTGCTGCCGTCCGCCGCGGTGGTGACGGTGACCGTGTCACCGGTGATCAGGGTGACGGTGGACGCACGTCCGGCGGCGGCCGGGGGTTGACCCGCCGGGCGGTCGGGGTTGTTCGGCGGGGCGGCGGCCGCTCCCGCGCCGGGTGGGGTGAACCCGGCCGCCAGGGTGAGGGCGGCGCCGAGGGCGATCAGCCCGGTTCGGCGGCGCCGGTGAGACAGAGCCACGATGACCTCTTTGTGTCGAGAAGTGGTACGCACCACAGCATCGACGCAGAGCCCACCCCAACCGCGCACCGCACCCCGACGCACTTACGCCATGGCGCAACCCCGCCACCCACCCCACCCTCAGTCGATCATGGACTTGTGGTGCCCGACGTCAGGTCAAATGCGCCTTTCGCACCCCACCACAACTCCATGATCGACGGGGGCGGGGAGGGGCGGGAGGGCGGGGCGGGGGGTGGGGCGGGGTGGGGCGGGTTAGAGGGTGGGGCGGGTCAGCTTGGCTAGGGCGTCGAGTTGGGTGGGGTCGGAGAGGGCGGAGCCGACGGCCACCACGCGTACGCCTGCTTGCAGGAACGCTCCCGCGTTGCCCGCGTCCAGGCCGCCGGTGGCGACGAAGCGCAACTGCGGCAGCGGGCCGGCGACGGCCTTGAACCAGGCCGGGCCGAGGGAGATCGCGGGGAACGCCTTGAGCCAGGTGAGGCCGTGCCGCAGTGCCTGCTGGGCCTCGGTGGGGGTGGCCACACCGGGCAGGTGCGGCAGGCCACGCGCGGCGGCGGCGTCGGCGACCGCGAGGTCCAGGCCGGGCGCGACGGTGAACCGGGCGCCCGCGTCGGCCGCCGCGACGACCTGGTCGACGTCGAGCACGGTGCCGGCACCGACGATCCGGTCGCGCTCGGCCCCCGCCTCGACGGCGGCCCGCAGCGCCGGCACCGCGTCGGCGGTGGCCACCGGAACCTCCACCACGTCGATGCCGAGATCCCAGGCGCGCTCGGCGAGCCGAACGGTCTCGGCGACCGGCAGGCCGCGCAGGATCGCCATCACCCGGGCGCCGCCGAAGATGTGGTCGAAGTCCGGTGTGGTCATGGTGCACTCCATCCGAGGTCGCGGTGGGACTGTTGCTGCTGGTCGGGTCGCAACCCGGTGGCCCGACTCAGATCGTCGCTCCCGGATCGGTCAGGTCGAGCGGCGACCAGGCGTCGGCGGGGGCGTCGATGAGTTTCTCGAACCAGGCCCACGGTGGGACCGGGGCGTTGTCGCCGCTGCTGGTCAACGCCTGTGCCGCGACGAGGTGACCGAGGCGCAACCGCCGCACCGGGTCGAGGCCGCGGAGCAGCCCGGCCAGGTAGCCGGCGGCGAAGGCGTCTCCGGCGCCGACCGGCTCGACCACCGCCACCCGGGGCGCGGGCACGAAGACCGGTTCGGCGTCGCGGGCCAGCGCGGTGGCGCCCACCGCACCGTCCTTGACCACCACCGTCTCCGGGTCGGGCAACAACTCGCGTACGGCCGTCGGGTCGGTGGTGCCCCAGAGGGTCTCCGCCTCGTCCTGCCCGACGAAGACGAGGTCGCAGCGGTTGGCGAGGTCGCGCAGCACCGGCGCGGCCTGCTGGGCGGGCCACAGCCGGGCCCGGTGGTTGACGTCGAAACTGACCAACGCCTCCGCCAGCGGCCGGTCGGTCACCGCGTGCTCGACCAGCGCCCGGCAGGACGCGGAGAGCGCCGGGGTGATCCCGGACAGGTGCAGCACCCGGGCACCGGCCAGCGCCGGGTCGGCCAGCGTGGCGGGGTCCATCCGGGCGGCCGCCGACCCGGCCCGGTAGTAGTGCACGGCGGTCCCCTCCGGGCCGGGGTCCTTGACGTACAGGCCGGTGGGGGCGGTCGGGTCCACGCACACCTGGTCGACGCGGACGCCGGCCGCGGCGACGTGCCGGACGACGGCCCGACCGAAGGGGTCGTCGCCGACCCGGCTCACCCAGGTCGTCACGTGTCCCAGGCGGGCCAGGTAACCGGCCACGTTGGACTCGGCCCCACCGACCGAGACGACGACCCGCTCGGCGCGCTCCAGCGGCTCACCCGGCGCGGGGCAGAGCACCACCATCGTCTCCCCCACCGCGGCCACCTCGATCGACGGAAGGCCGGCCGGGACACTCGCCTGGTCAGGTCGGGGGGCGGTCGGCATCGGGCACACGTCCTCGCGGCGGGGGTGCTGGGCGTCGCCGAGCCTAGGTGTCCCACGCGGGACGGGCAAGCGGTGTCCCGCCGCTCAGGGCAACGTCAGCCCGTACGCGGCCAGCACCTCCGCGATCGGCTGGTAGTAGGTGGTGCCGCCGGCGGTGCAGTTGCCGGTGCCGCCGGAGAGGATGCCGAGGATCCTGCCGGTGGAGGCCACGTAGAGCGGTCCGCCGCTGTCTCCCGGCTCGGCGCAGATGTTGGTGCGGATCAGGCCGTAGATCACGCCGGTGGAGTAGTTGACGGTCTGGTTGAGACCGGTGACGGTGCCGCAGCGCACGCCTGTGGTGGTGCCACTGCGGCACACCGCCTGACCGATGTACGCGGTGCCGGGGCCGTTGATGGTCAGCAGGCCGGGGTAGGTGTAAACAGCGCTCGGGTGGGCGATCCGGCCGGTGTAACGGATCAGCCCGTAGTCGTTGGTGGGGTAGCTGGTGGCGGTGCGGGTGCCGAGCACTGTGGTCTGGGCGCTGTCGGCGTACCAGGTGGCGGCGGCCGTGGTGCAGTGCCCGGCGGTGATCACGTAGTAGGTGCTGCCGCTGCGCGCGTTCGCGCCGAGCGAGCAGCGCGCGCCACCGCCGCCGTAGATGCCCTGCCCGCCGGCGATCAGGGGGCGCAGCGTTCCGGGTTCGCGGCGCAGCACCACGCCGGCCCGGTCGGTCACCGCCCGCAGCGCGGCCAGTTCGCTGGAGTCCACGGTGTCGTCGACGGTGAGGGTCATCCGGCCGGTGGCGGGGTCGAGACCCCAGGCGGCGCCCGGGGTTCGTACCCCGGTCAGCAGGGCCGCCGGGTCGGCGGCGGGCGCGGCGGCCCGGTCGTGGACGGCGGCCTGGGCCGCGCCGGGCGCGACGAGCAGCAGGATGGTCAGGACGAGGGCGGCCAACGGGGAGCGACGCATCCGAACCTCCGAAGAGATCGAGATTGATGGATGCGGTAAAGCATCACCCGGCGTCCGACGCCGTGGCAACCTCAAGCCGCCCTCTTCCCCGACCGGCGGGAATCGCCGATCCGGGGACGGGCCGCGCTGGCACCGCCGATAATCCTCTTAAGACACGGCGGGAGGCCGGGCATGACCACCGGAGGCACCGCGGCACTGGTACGCCGGCCGGACGGTTCGACCCGGGCCACGCTGCTGGAGTTGCTCTTCGACGTGGTCTTCGTGGCCTCGCTCGCGCTGACCTCCACCCTGCTCGCGCAACGTCACAACTCGTCCGGCGCCGCGATGGTCCTGCTGATGCTGACCGCGATCTGGTGGACCTGGTCGGTCACCTCCACCACCACCGAGTTCTACGACCCTCAGCAGCGCCCCATCCAGGCCATCCTGATGGTCGCCATGGTCGGTTCGGTGGGGATGGCGGCATCGTTGCCGATGGTCTCCGAAGGGCACGCGATGGTCTTCGCGATCTCCTACGTCGGCACGCACGTGATCCGCGGCATCATCCTGGTCACGACGTTGTACCGGAAGCGACATCGGGCGGCCATGGTCCGGGCCACCCGGTTCTTCTTCTGGTTCGTGGTGTCCGGCGTCCTCTGGATCACCGGCGCGGCGTCCGGCACTGTGAACTGGACCCTCTGGACCATCGCCATCACGATCGACCTGCTCTCCGCGGCGGCCCGCTACCCCACCCCCTGGCTGGGTCGGGTGCCCTCCGAGCAGTACGAGCGGACCACCGCGCATCTGGGCGAGCGGTACCAGCAGTTCATCATCCTGGCCCTCGGCGACATCATCCTGGTTCCCACGCTGCAGGTCAGCCGGGGCCCGCTGGCCGGGCTCCGGGTCGCCGCGCTGTTCTGCGCGTTCGCGATCATGCTGCTGCTCTGGCAGGTCTACGTCTTCCGGGCCGGCGAGTTGCTGGAGGCTGGGGCCGGGCCGAAGTCGGGGCGGCCGGCCCGGGTGGCTCCGTACACCCATCTGGTGATGCTGGCGGGGGTGGTCGCCACGGCGGCCTCGTTCGACCTGGTCGTCACCCGGCCGACCGGCACAACGCCGGTGGGGTGGCTGTTACTGATCCTGGGCGGCCCCGCGCTGTTCGTGATCGGCCGCGCCCTGTTCACCCTGCTGGTGTCCATGGTGTTGCCGTGGCGGCGAATGCTCTGCCTCCCTCTGCCGCTGCTGACGCTGCCGTGGGCCGGCCGCTGGCCGCCGCTGCTGGTCACCGCGGTCGTGGCGCTCGCGCTGGCGGCACACATCCTGATTCCCGGAGCGGCCCGGGAGACCACACCGGGCCTGCGGATGCGGCAAGCCGACGGCTGATACTGCTCGCTCAGGCGACGTGTCGAGCCGCCCACTCGGCCAGGTCCCGGGCGCACGCCTCCACCGACTCCTGCCAGGTCCGGGCCGCGCCCTCCCCCGCCTCGTCGCTGACCTGCTTGACCAGCCGACACGGCACACCGGCCTGCGCGGCGGCCCAGGCCACCGCGTACCCCTCCATGTCGACCAGGTCCGCGCGCTGCGCCAACCGGTCCCGCTGCGCGTCGTCGGCCACGAAGGTGTCACCGGTGGCGAGCACCGCGCCCTCGGCGGCCAGCGACAGCGGCGCTCCGTAGGTCTCGCCGGTGAGCGTGCGCAGCAGGTCGGTGTCCAGGTCGTGCTGGAGCACCGTGGCGACCTCGTGGATGCCGGCCATCCCGGGGCGCAACGCGCCGGCCGTACCCAGGTTGAGCAGCAGGGCGGGGCGCGGCCCGGCGGCCAGCACCGCGGCCACCGCGCTGGCGGCGTTCACCTTGCCCATGCCGGTGAGCAGGACCGGCAGCTCGGGCGGCAGGTAGCGGGCCTCCTCCCCGACGGCGAGCACCACCAGCGGACGATCGGCGCGGACCGTACCTCGAAGATTCACCGGAGCATCGTACGAGCCGACCGGTGGGCCGTTGACGTCAGTCGTCGGTGAAGCGGTACAGCACGAAATCCTTCTCCGCGCCGCAGGCGATCACGCGGGTGTTCCACGAGCAGGACGAGCTGCGCACGTCCTTCAGCTCGCCCAACTCGTCGACCTCCCCGGACTCGGCCCACACCCCGGCCAGCACCCGGTTGTCCGCGACCCCGCTGGGCGCCTTGGCGAAGACCAGCAGGTTGCCCGCGTCCAGGCGGACCGCCACCCCGCCCCGGTCCCGCAGCACCGGCTTGCCGGCGGCGTCGAAGACGGTGACTGTCGGCTCCGGCAACTCCCGCTGGGCGAGCACCTGCTCACCCAACGGAACCAGACCGGTCACGCCCGGCGCCGACCAGCTGATCGTGCGCTCACCCTCGGTGGCCGCCACCACCTCGGTGCGCGCGGCGTCATTGTCCGGCACCTGCAACAGGCAGGCCCGCCGCTCACCGCAGGCCATGAGTTCCTTCGGGCGGTACCCGTCGTTGCCGGAGCGGTGCAGCACCACCGGCTCGGCGTCGGAACCCAGGTCGTACGCGAGCAGCTGGTAACCACCCTCGTTGGCGGCCACATACAGCCGGTCCTCATGGGCGACCACCAGGTCGTCGAGGTCGGCGACGCTGCCCCACTGGCGCAGCACCGCGCCGGATGCCATGTCGAGCAGCCGCACCGACCGGTCCGCACCCACCTGGACGAGTCGCCGCCCCTTGCTCGTCCACGGGTTGCGGGGCGTGCCGTCGAGGAAGGCCGGCCCGCCCGCCGCCGCGTCGGTGCCGACCGGCCGGACCACGGTACGGCCACCGGCGTACTGGCCGCGGGGGTTGGGCCGGGTCCACTTCGCCGAGCCGTTGGTCAGGCGGAGGCCGACCAGTTCGTCCGCTGCCCGGTCCACCAGCACCGCCGTGTCGTCGGCGAAGTAGACGTCGTCGTCACCACGCAGAACGCGCTGCCAGCGCTGCTCGCCGGTACTACCGTCGAGGACGGCCAGCGGTCGGGGGGTGCTGTCGCCCGGCGCGTCGGCCACTACCGCGACCGCCCCGGGGACGGCGATGATCGCCTCCCAGTCGTCAGCCCGCACGTCGGTCTGCTTCCGCCACAGCTGGTGGCCGTCTCCCGCGTCGACGGCCACCACCTCCAGCCGGTCGTCCGGCAGCGCAAACGCCAGGTAGGCCCGATCGTCGAGCACCGCGGTCCACATGTCGACCAGCCGTTCGGCGCCGGCCGACAGCCGGGACAGCTCGCGCAGCGAGGCGAACTCCAGATCCGGGTAGCGGTCGCGGGTCAGGTAGAGCGTCGCCGCGGCGGCCACCCCGGCCAGGGCCAGCACCGCGCCGAGCACCACCCAGCGCGCCCGCCGCCAGCGGGTCGCGCCGCCCGACGGGGTCGGGGTGGCGCCGACCAGGCCCGGCCCGGGGGGTGGGCCCGCCGGCGGGGTGGATCCCGGCCAGGGCTGCGACGGTACGACCGGCGCGGGGGCTCCGGCCGGGGCGGGTGGGCTCGCCGGCGCCGGCGCGGGTGGCGCGAGCGGCGGTCCCGCGTACGCCGGGGCGGGTAGCGGCTTGCGCAGCGGCAGGTCGGTCAGGGCGCCCTCGGCCACCGGCAACTCGGGCTGGTCCAGCACCGTCGGCGCGATCCCCAGCTCGGCGTGGAGCATGCGGGCCACCAGCGGGATCCGTGACGACCCGCCCACGAGGAACAACCCGTCGAGCTGATCGGGGCGCAGACCGGCGGCGGCGATGACCTCCCGGGCCCGCTGCACCGCCCGACGCAGCAGCGGCGTGGCCACCCGCTCGACGTCCGCCCGGGTCAGCTGGACCGTCTCGGCCACTCCCGGCACCGCTACCGGGGCGACAGCCGACCGGGACAGGGTCTCCTTCGCACCTCGTACCTCGTCTGTGAGCCGGACCTGGTCGCGGCGCTGCGCCGGATCCGCCGGTCGGGTCAGCCGGGCCCACTGCGCGGCGTGCCGCTCACCGACCAGCTCGCCGACCCGCCGCACCAGCGCGGCGTCCAGGTCCAGACCGCCCAGGTCGGGCAGGCCACCGTCGGCAACCACGCTGAACCCGGAGTCACCCCAGGGGTCCGCGCCCTCGTTGCGCAGCACCGCGACGTCGAGCGTTCCGCCGCCGAAGTCGAACACCGCGATCGCCCCACCGACCGGCACCGGACGGTGCAGCACCTGGGTGTAGTAGCGGGCGGCGGCTACCGGCTCCCGCAGCAGACGGGTGCCCGGCGGCGTCGGCCCGGCGAGGGTGTGCTCGGCCGCCTGCGGCCAGCCCGCCCGCAGCAGCGCGTCGAAAAGGACCTGCCGCCGCGTCGCGTCCCACGCGGCCGGGCAGGTCACCACGGCCGGCGGCAGGAAACCCACAGCGCCCACAGCGGCCCGGGCGACCGCCGCCAGCACCGCGGCGAGCAGCTCGGCCGGCGGGTACGCCCGGTCGCCGAGCTGCACTGTCAGCTCGTCCACCCGACGCTTCGGGTTCGCCTCGAACCGGGCCGGGTCGGCCTGCGCCAACCGGCGGGCGTCCCAGCCGGTGTGCAGGGTGCCGTCCGGGTCGGCGTAGACGGCGGACGGACTGAGCGGTTGACCGTCCATCAGCAGCGGACGGGTCCGCCCGTCCGGCCAGCGCAGCACCGCGACGGTGTTGGACGTGCCGAGGTCGATGCCGAGAGCGAAACCCTCGTGCTGGCCTGCCATTGCCCGATACCTCCGCCGCGACGAGGGGAACTCGACCCCGCATCGTACGCAGGCCCCGCCGCACCGCTGATCACTCGGTCCGGGGTGGTCGGTGGCATCCGGTCAGTGGGTGGAGTGGACGCCCACCACCTCGTCCTCGCTGGTCTCCCCGGTCAGCTGGAACCCGAATTTCAGGTAGAACCGCTCCGGGCCGTCCGGCCCCGGATTCCACGTCGTGTAGACGCGGTCGTGGCCACGTCGGCGGGCCTCGTCGCGGACGGCCTGCACCGCGAAGCGGCCGTACCCCCGGCCCTGGTGCTCGGCGGCGATGTTCAGCCGCCACAGCCCCGAGCGCCTGTCGGCCGGATGGGCCGGCTCCCACACGACGTCGAAGAAGCCCATCAGGAAGCCGACGATCTCGTCATCCTCGACGATCAGACGCGGCCACGCGATCTCGGGCTGCGCGTAGGCCTCGGCGAGGGACCAGGCGACCGGGGACGAGAACTTCTCCTGGTCGGGCCGCACGCTCACCCGGCACGCGGACTCCACATTGTCTTTGGTTACCTTCACCAGTTGCGGCACGCCGGCCACCCTACCGAGCGGGTCTGTGCAACAGGCCGTCGAGCAGCCCGCGCAGGCCGAACTGGAACCAGGTGTCCAGGTCGGTGTCGGGTCTGGTCTGCCCGGCCGCGGCCAGCCACTGTCGGTCCCGGGTACGACCGGTCCGCTCCAGCCGGGTGAGGGTCGCCGACCACCAGGCGTGGTCGGTGGTGTCGACGGGGTCACGCCGGATGAGCAGGGCCATGCCCTGGATGTAGCCGCTGAGCGCCAGGTAGGCGCGGAACGCCTCGGCCGGGTCGTATCCGGCGCCGCTGAACGCCGCCACCACCCGGTCGACCATGGCGAGTACCGCCGGCCCGGTCGGCGGCCGGTCGGTGGCGAGGACGGCCAGCAGCCAGGGGTGGCGGCGGTACATCGCCCACTCGTCCTCGGCCAGCCGTTCGAGCCGTTGGCGCGGATCAGGCGGTGGCGGCGCGGCGCCGGGCGGGCGGGCGGCGGTGATCTGCTCGGCCATCGCGGCGAGGAGGTCGGCCCGGTTGCGAACGTGCCGGTACACGGCGTGGGCGGGCAGGCCGGCGCGTTGGGCGAGGACCCGCATGGAGACGGCGTCCAGGCCGCCGGCGTCCGCCAGCTCGACCGCGAGGGCGACCAACCGGTGGCGGGGATCGCCGCCGGTCGGCGCGGGCAGGTCCGGCACCCGACGCGGGGCGCCGGTGGGGCCGTGCTCACGACGCCTGCGGTACGCGCGGGCCTGGCAGCGCCGGGAGCAGTAGCGGCGCGGGCGACCCCGGCCGACGCCGACGGGCAGGTCCGCCTCGCACTCGACACACCGGACACTGAGCACGCAGCCTCCAGTTTCGTCACGGCACTCCGTGTGACGAAACTACTGCACGTCGTCCGCCCGGCGGCGACAGGATCGGAGGCATGAATCCGCCCAGCCGCAGAGATCTGCTCCGCGTCGGCGCAGTCGCGTCCGCCGCCGTCCTCTGTCCGTTCCCGGTCTCCGCCGCCGCGCCACCGGCGGACGGCGTGCCCCCACTCGGCCCGGTCCGGGTACGGCCGGACGACCGCCGGTACGCGGACCTGGTCCGCCGCGGCAACCGACGGTTCGTGGGCACGCCGGACGAGGTGCGCGTGGTCGGCTCGACCGAGCAGGTCGTCGCGGCCGTGCAGGATGCCGTGCGCACCGGCCGACGGGTGGCGGTACGCGGCGGCGGGCACTGCTTCGAGGGGTTCGTGGACGACCCAGCGGTCCGCATGGTGATCGACCTGTCCGGACTGACCGACGTCTACCACGACCCCCGACGGTTCGGTTTCGCGGTCGAGGCGGGCGCCACGCTCGGCGAGGCGTACCGCAGGCTCTTTCTGGGCTGGGGGGTGACCCTTCCCGGTGGCTCGTGCCCGGGAGTCGGCGTCGGCGGTCACATCACCGGTGGCGGTTACGGTCGCCTCTCCCGCCTGCACGGACTCGTGGTGGACCACCTGTACGCGGTGGAGGTGGTCGTGGTCGACAGCGGCGGCACCGTCCGTGCGGTGGTCGCCACCCGCGAGCCGACGGACCCGCACCGCGACCTGTGGTGGGCGCACACCGGTGGCGGCGGAGGAACCTTCGGCGTCGTCACCCGCTACTGGTTCCGCTCGCTCCCCTCCCCACCCGCGCGGGTGCGGGACTTCACCGTCACCTGGCCGTGGGCCGGCCTGGACGAGCCGGGCTTTCACCGACTCGCCGGCAACTTCGGCCGCTGGTGCGCCCACAACAGCGCGCCCGACTCCCGGGGCCGACACCTGTACGGCGAGTTGGTCCTGTCCCGCCCGCAGGCCGGCGGTCACACCCTCGCCGGTCAGGTCCCGCACGGCAGCCGACACCTGCTCGACGAACTCGTCCGGGCGCTCGGCGACGGCGTCGGTGTCACGCCGACCGTGTCGGCGCAGACGCTGCCGTGGCTGACCGCGACCCTCGGCGGCCACAGCGACGACGGCAAGGGCTGGCGGTTGAAGGTCAAGTCCGCCTTCCACCGCGCGCCCCTGACCGAGCGGCAGTTGCACGCGGCCTACCGCCACCTCACCCGCGACAGTGACCTGCCGGCCGGCTCGCTGAGCCTCAACACCTACGGCGGGGCGATCAACGCCGTGGCATCGACCGCCACCGCCACCGTCCAGCGGAACGCGTCCATGCTGCTGTTCTATCTCGCCGGCTGGACGGACCCGGCCGCGGACCCCCGGCAGTTGGCCTGGATCCGCGAGTTCTACCGGGACATGTACGCCGACACCGGCGGTGTGCCCCCGGACGGCGCCTACGTCAACTATCCCGACGTCGACCTCACCACCGCGACCCGACCGTGGCCGGAGGTCTACTTCGGGTCCGGCTACCGGCGGCTGCAACAGGTCAAGGCCCGTTGGGACCCCCGTGACGTCTTCCACCACGACCTGGCGGTACGACCACCCGGCCACTGACCGCACCCCGCACCTTCTTCAGGGACGCGCTCCCAGCCGATGAGGAGGATCGCCTCGACCTTCACTGCACCCCGAACTCATCGCAGCGCCGCTGTGAGGTCGGAAGCGATCTCGAAGGTCGGTGCCGCCCTCCCGCTCTCGTCTGCGCTCAGCGCGATGTGCTCGACCCGGGCCAGCATCTCCGATGCGGTCTCCCGGTCATGGAGCGCCATCGCCAGTTCTGCTCGGTACACCAGAACCTCTACGTGTGTGACGGGGTCATCGTCGGCCTGCGGGCGAGCCAACGCGCTGTCGAGGATGCGGACTGCCTGGCCGACGTCACCCTTGGAGTCGGCCAGCACGACGGCGTTCGCCAGCGCTTTGGCGAGTCGTCCGGCGGGTGCGGATGCTGGCGTGGGCATCGTGGCGGCGTTCTGAAAGACGCGGATCCAGTTGCCGCCCGGGTCGATGACGCTGAACCCGCCCACCCCGTCGGCGTTCTTTCGAGCCCTGGGTCGGGTCATCCGCGGTATTCCGGACACCAGGACTTTGCCGTATGCGGCCCGCATGCCGGCGGCGAAAGCCCTGTGCAGTTCCGCGATGTCCGAGGTGAGCACGAGACAGGAGCCGTAGGACTGCTCTGGGTCGAACCCGACAATCTGGAAGAACTGCAGGTGCAGGTCTTCACGTTGCAGTCCCGCGCAGGGGTTGGGTTTGCGCTGCTTGTACGTGGTTCTGAAACCGAGGACCTCGTAGAAGGTGACGATGTCGTCGATCGACGCGCAGGGCAGCAGGGGGACGGTTACCTCGTTGGTCATGGCTCTTTCCTAGGCGTCGCGGACCGTCCTTCGCACATGGAAATAGCCGATCATCGCCTGGTCCCATCCGATCGGCCGATGCGACCGCAGTCGGCGTGCAGGGCCGGTCCGAGCGGCACGCCCGCGCTCCACCACCGCACCCTCAACGGTCGAACTGCCAGCGCAGGAGGGCCAGGGGCGCTACGGACATCGGAAAATCATCCGCCAACCTCATGATCAACCAATAGGGCGGGTGGGTCGACGGGGCAGCGGTCGGAGAGGGCGTAGCGGAGCAGGACCACGTCGCCGATCTGGCGGGCCTCGGCCAGGCGGGCGCGGCGACCCGGGTGCCAGGGGAAGCGACCCTCCCCGACGAATCGGGGGGCCCGGCCGTCACCGACGAAGAACGGGGCAACCACCAGGTGCAGTTCGTCGGCGAGACCGGCCGCGAGGAACTGGGCGTGCACCGTTCCGCCGCCCTCCACCATCAACCGCTCCACGCCCCGGGCGGCCAGGTCGGTCAACAGCCACCCCGGGTCGACCGGCTCACCCGCGTCGATCACGGTGGCCAGACGGCCGACCCGCTCCTCGGTCTTCTCCAGCGCTCCCGTGGCGCAGTAGACGAGCCGCGCTGAATCACCGGCGGTGAAGAAGCGGGCGGTCGGGTCGAGGTCACCCTGAGCGGTCAGGGTGACCTTGGTGGGCGAAGCGGGCCGACCGGCCGCGACCCGCTCGGCCCGGCGACTCGGGGAACGCACCAGCAGTCGAGGGTCGTCCCGTCGGACGGTGCCGGCGCCGACCAGGATCGCATCGCAGCTGGCCCGGACCGCGTCGACGCGGTCCAGATCCTCCTCGTTGGACAGCAGCAACCGCTGCTCCGAGGCGTCGTCGATGTACCCGTCGATCGAGGCGGCACAACTCAGCAGCACGTACGGGCGCGTCGGCTCCGGCCGCCGACTCATCGGGAGACGGGCCGCTCAGACGGTCGACCAGCGTGCGCGTCCGCCGCATCGGCTGCCTCGACCTCTGCCGCCTTGGCCGCCTTCGCCGCCAGGTAGTCGGCGTTGGCCGGTGAGAGGAAGACGCTGGTGAGCACCCGTTCGGCCACGTCCACACCCAGCCGGGTCAACTGCTCGGCCTTGTCCGGGTTGCTGCTCAGCAGTCGGACCCGCGGCACGCCCAACGTGGCCAGCATCTGCGCGGCGGCGGTGTAGTCCCGCTCGTCCTCGCCCCGGCCCAGCGCGACGTTGGCCTGGTAGGTGTCCAACCCGGCGTCCTGCAACGCGTACGCGTCGAGCTTGGCGTACAGGCCGATGCCCCGGCCCTCCTGTCGGAGGTAGAGCAGGAAACCGCCGGTCTCGGCGATCCGCTGCACCGCCTCGCGCAGCTGCGGCCCGCAGTCGCAGCGTTGGCTGCCGAACACGTCCCCGGTCAGGCACTCGCTGTGCGGTCGGACCAGCGGGGCTGTTTCCCCGGCGGCGAGCCGGTCCAGGGCGCCTGCCCAGTCGCCGAGGCCGAGGGCCAGGTGCTCCCGACCGTCCACCAGGCCCTTGAAGGTGAAGACCCGTGCGGTCGTGGTGTAGCCGTCCGGAAACGCCAGCGGCACCGTGACCTGCGTGCGGATCGTGGCAACCGGCAATGCTTCGGGCATGGGACTCCTTTGTCCGGCGCCACCATTGTCCGGCGACGCGTACCGTCTCACAACCGACTCAACATCCGCCGCCGGAGGCGGCTTCCCGGGCGGCGACCGGAATTCGACGCCGACGGGCCAGCAGCACGGCGGCCCCGGGCAGGCTGGCCACCAGGATCAGTGCACCGTAGACGGTGGCGGTGGCGACGCCCTCGGCCGCGCTGAGGCCGGCCGCGCCGAACACCCACGCCGCCACCCCCTCGCGCGGCCCGAACCCGGCCACGTTCAACGGTAGGCCCATGGCGAGCAGGGCGAGCAACGTCAGCGGCAGCAGTCGGGACAGCGGGGCGTCCGATCCGGCGGTACGCGCCGCCACCAGGAAGGTGGCCAGGTGACCGGCGACCATCACTGCCGAGGCGACCAGCACCCCGAACCAGGTGCGCCGCGCCAGCAGCCCCGACCGTACGTCCGCCACGGCGGTACGCAGTGCCGTCGACCAGCGCGACCCGCCACCGTTCGGAAGGAGCCGGGCCAGCAGCACGGCGACAAGCCCCCCGGCGACGAGCAGAGCGGCGGCGACCGGCAGGTAGGGCCGGACCGGGGACGGGAAGGCGGCGAGCACCACCAGCGCGACCCCGATCAGGACCACCTGTCCGGCGGCGCGCTCCCAGACCACCGCGCGGATGCCCCGGCTGACGTCACCGGCGTCGCGGCCGTGGCGTACCGCCCGGTGCACGTCGCCGAGCACCCCGCCGGGCAGGGTCGCGTTGAGGAACACGGCCCGATAGCAGTGCGCCACAGCGGTCGCCAGCGGCAGGCGTACGCCGAGGCCGCCGGCGACCAGGCTCCACCGCCACGCCGCGCAGACAGTGGTGAGCACCCCGATGACCAGCGCCGCTGCCAACGCCGGCGCGTCGATCAGTCGTACTCCGGCGAGGAACGGGCCGCTGCCCACCTGCCACAGCAGGACGGCGAGCAGACCCACCCCGCCGACCACTCGTGCCCAGGCCCAGAACATCGGCGCCGGCCTCCCCCTTGAAGATCGTCCACTTGCCCTAGTGCACGTACCCAGGGCGTGAACGGTTCATCCACCGGCGAGGAGGTCAGTGTGTTCGACCAGCACGGTGAGCCGGCCAGCCGCCGCGTCGGCCAACCGTCTGCGGGCGTACGCCTGGGCGGGGCCGGCCAGGTCGGGGCGCTGCTCGCAGGCCGCCCCTAGCCACCCCCGGAACCACTCGGCGGCCAGGTCGGCCCGCTCCGGCCCGAGGCGCCACGGGCTGGGCCGTTCCCGCACGTCGACGCCGTGCCGGGTGAACGCGGCGGCGGTGGCGGCGGCGGCATCCGGGCCGAGCAGCCGCCGGCCTTCGACGGTACGCCGCTGGTGGTCGTTGAACGCCGCTTCGACCGCCTCGTCGAGCGGGTCGGTCGGGGTGAACCGGACCCGCCCGGTCACCGAGATGGCGAACAGGGCGGGCCGGCCGACGCAGGCGGCCACCACCCGTTCGACCTCCTCAGCCGTGAGCATGTCCAGCAGCGCGGACGCGGTGACCAGGGAACCGTCGGCCAGGTCGGCGGCGGTCAGCCGGGTGAGGTCACCGCAGCGGGTGTGGACGGTCACCGGGGCGCCGTCGGCGGCGGTCACGCCGGTCATGCCCTCGGCGGCACGGGCCAGCAGGTCGGCGTCCCGGTCGTGCAGCACCCAGTGCTGCGGTCCGGGTAGCCGGGCGGCCAGCCAACGACTCATCGACCCGGTGCCGCTGCCCAGGTCGTGGATCACCGTCGGGGCGTCCCCGGTCAAACGGGCCCGGACGGCATCCAGCAGGTCCTCGGCGCGTGCCGCCGCGTCGGCCGGCTCACGCAACCGCAGCCAGTCGGCGAACGGCAGGGTCTCCTCGGCGGTCATTCCGCCACCTCCTTCAGCACGCCGGCCAGCAGCGCGGTGGTTTCCGGCCAGTCGGTCAGGGTCTCGCGCCGGGCGAGAGCGGCACGCCGCAGCCGGGCGCGTAGCGCGTCGTCGTCCAGCCAGCGGATCAGCGCGGCGGCCAGCGCCGCCGGGTCACCGGGTGGGACCAGCAGTCCCGGGCGCTCACCGCCGGGCGCCTGACCGAGCGACTCCGGCAGCCCGCCCACCTCGGTGGTCAGCACCGGCAGACCGCGGGCCAGCGCCTCGGTGACGACCATGCCGTACGTCTCGCCTCTCGACGGCAGCACCAGCAGGTCGGCGGCGGCGTACGCGTCGTCCAACGCCGCGCCGGTCAGCGGGCCGACCAGCCGCACCCGCTCGGTGAGGCCCGCTCCGGTCAACCGGTCGCGCAGCCGGTGCACGAGATCCGGTTCCCGGGTCAGCGTGCCCGCACAGGCCATCGTCCAGGACTGACCGACCAGCGTGGCCAACGCGTCGACCAGCACGTCGTACCCCTTGTGGTGGGTGACCGCCGCGACGCAGAGCAACCGGTCGCCGGCCACCGAGCCGGCTGCCGGCGGCGCGGGCCGCACCCCGGGCGGCGCGGCCCGGACCCGGCCGGCGAGGGCCGGGTGGCGGGCCAGCAGGGCGTTGCGGGTCCACTCACTGGTGGTGACGACCGCCCGAGCGGTGGCCAGCGCGCGGGCCTCCGGCTCGTCGTCCAGCGGCAGGTGCACCAGGAGCACCAGGCGCAGCCGACGGGCGTGCGGGGCGAGCAGGTCCGGCACCGCCGAGGCGATCAGGCCGTCGATCAGCAGCACGGCGTCGTCGGGCGCGGCGGCGAGCACAGCGCCCAGCGTCGCCCGGTCGGCCGGCTCGGGGTGCGGCCACGTGCCGGGCACCGGATGCTCGCGCACCGACCAACCGCGCTCGCTCAGCCCCGCGCAGATCCGCCGGTCGTAGGAGTTACCGCCGCTGGGCGTGGCCGGGTCGTCGATGTCACCGGGCAGGACGACGTGCACCGCCCGGCCCGCATCGGTCACAACGACCGCTCGTAGCTCGCCCAGGCGATGTGCGACTCGTGCAGGGTGACAGTGATCCCGGCCAGGTCGCGCGCGCCCGCGCCCAGCTCACCGGCGTGCACCCGCTCGACCAGTCGGTCCGCGACCGTACGGGCCAGCACCTCAGTGGTGGTGTTCACCCCGGCGAAGGCCGCCTCGTCGTCGAGGTTGCGGTAGGTCAGCTCGCTCAGTACGGTGCGCAGCTGCTCGGTGGCCAGGCCGATGTCCACCACGATCCCGTCGGCGTCCAGGTCGGGCCGGCGGAACGTCGCGTCCACCACGAACGTCGCGCCGTGCAGCCGTTGGGCGGGCCCGAACACCTCGCCTCGGAAACTGTGGGCGATCATCATGTGATCCCGAACGGTCACGCTGAACACTGTCACTCTCCGTCTTCGTAGGTGATGAGGTGGCAGAGCGCGGGCAGGTCGCCCGAGGTCAGTCTGGCGAGCACGTCGGGCAGCTCCGCGAAGCGCGACGCGCCGGTGATCAACGCGTCGAAGGCCGGGTCGTCGAGCAGGTCCAGGGCGAGCGCCAGTCGGTCGGCGTAACTGCGCCGTCCCCGTCGGGCGGGTGCCACCATGCCGACCTGGCTGCTGCGCAGGCTGAGTCGACCGGAGTGGAACGCGCCGCCCAGCGAGACCTGCACCGGGCGGTCGCCGTACCAGCTCAGCTCGATGACGGTGCCCTCCGGGGCGAGCAGGTCCAGCGACTGTTGCAGGCCGGCGGCGGTGGCGCTGGCGTGCACAACCAGGTCCCGGTCACCGCGGGCGTCGGCCGGGCTTGCGAAGTTGACACCGAGGGCCCCGGCCACGCCGGCCCGGCGCGCGTCGGTGTCGACCAACTCGACGTGCACGCCGGGGAACCGGGCCAGCAGCGCCGCGACGCAACAGCCCACCATGCCCGCACCGATCACGGTGACCCGGTCGCCGACCAGCGGCGCCGCGTCCCACAGCGCGTTGACGGCGGTCTCCACAGTGCCGGCGAGCACCGCTCGGGCGGCCGGCACCCCCTCCGGCACCGGCACCACCGCGCTCACCGGCACGACGTACGCGCTCTGGTGCGGGTGCAGGCAGAACACCGTCCGCCCGAGCAGCTCCGGCGGGCCCTGCTCGACCACGCCGACGCTGAGGTAGCCGTACTTCACCGGGCCGGGGAACTCGCCCTCCTGGAAGGGCGCGCGCATCGTGGCGTACTGGTCGGCGGGAACCCGGCCGGCGAAGACCAGCGTCTCGGTGCCCCGGCTGACACCGGAGTAGCGGGCCCGAACCAGAACCTCGTCGGGGCCCGGGGCGGTCAGCGACACCGGCTGGATCTCGGCCACGCCGGGTTCACGCACCCAGCAGGCGTACGCCTCGCGGATCACCGTCGCGCACCTCACCTCTGCTCCGGGCCACACCGATCGGCCGTGTCGGTCCCCGTTCGGGTTGTCGATCATAAACACGGAAGTACGGGGCGCACAGTTCGAAGCCCGCCCGGCAGGACCGCCATTCGAACAAACCCGGCATAAGGTGCTTTTTAGCCTTATAAGCTCCCCTGGCACATTCGAACCAATGGGGGCGTGATGAGGATTTCGTGGTGGGGTAGCCGCAGGTCACGGGCGACGGCGCTGGCCGCCGTCGCGGGCGTGCTGGCGGTCAACGGTCTGCTGGTGCCGGCACCCGCCGCGCCCACCTCGATCAACCCGGTACTGGCCGCCGTGGACGAGGCCATCGGCCCGGTCGACCCGGTCGCCGAGGCGCTGAGCTTCGGCGTGATGACCGAGGGCAACGCCACTGTGAACAACGACGAGAACGAGGGAACCCTCGCCGTCGGCGGCGACCTCACCTTCGGCACCTACCAGCTCGCCGGAGCGACAGCCGGGTCGTTCGTGGTGCCCGGCGACGCCAACCCCAGCGCCCTGGTCGTGGGTGGACGGGTCAACTTCGCCGGCAGCGTCGGCGGCAGCCGTCTCCAGGTGCTCTCCAACGGCTACGCCAAGGTCGGCGACCTGAGCGGCACCTTCGTCCGCAACACCGACAACAACGGCGCTCAGGTCAACACCCGGATCCTGCCGGCGAACGACTACGACGCCTCACCCCGGGTGGAGCTGGTCACCCGGCAGCCGGTTGCCAGCGTCGGGCCGACCTCGCCGATCAACTTCGCCGGCGCGTTCGCCGCGTTCCGGGACACCACCGCCGGCCTGGCCACCTGCGACAACACCGTGGTGCTGCGGACGCCGAACGGTGACGTGCTGCCCCGACCCATCCCACCGGGCAGCAACGCGGTCGTCACCTTGACCCCGGGTGTGACGAACGTGCTCAACCTGACCGCCGCCGACCTGGCCAACATCCAGATCCTGACCTTCGCGAGCCAGCCGAGCGCCAACACGCCACTGCTGGTCAACGTGGACACCAGCGGCGTGGGCAACACGTTCGCCTGGACCGCCCCGAACTTCGCCGGGATCGGTGGCCCGCAGGCGCGCTACATCCTGTTCAACTTCCCGACCGCCACCGCGCTCACCCTCACCCCGAACGCCGCCACCGTCGAGGGCACCATCTACGCCCCCAACGCCAGCCTCACCGACCTCTCCTCCAGCAACACCGAGGGCAGCGTCATCACCCGTACGCTGGACCACCGCGGCGGCGAGATCCACTACTTCCCGTTCAGCACCACCCTGTCCTGTGAGGGCGCCACCCCGGCCGACATCGCCCTGATCAAGTCGTCGACCACCACGCTGATCACCAGCGTCGGTCAGCAGGTGCCGTACTCGTTCCACGTGGTCAACACCGGCGGCGTCCCACTGACCAACATCTCCGTCACCGACGTGCAGACCCCGCCGTCGTCGAACGCCAACCTCGGCCCGATCACCTGCGCCGCCACCGCCCTCGCGCCCGGGGCGCAGACCGCCTGCACGGCCACCTACACCGTCACCCAGGCCGACCTCGACAACAACGGCGTCACCAACGTCGCCACCGCACAGGGCAACCCACCCACCGGTCCACCTGTCGTCTCCGACCCGAACAGCCTGACCATCCCGGCGCAGCAGCTCACCGCCGCCGTCACTGTGGTCAAGTCGTCCACCACCACGTCGATCACGTCGGTCGGGCAGCAGGTGCCCTACCGCTTCCTGGTCGCCAACACCGGCGGCCTGACCCTGAGCAACGTGGCCGTCACCGACGCGCAGACCCCGCCGTCGTCCAACGCCAACCTCGGCCCGATCACCTGCCCGGTCACCACCCTGGCGCCCGGCGCGAGCACCACCTGCACCGCCACCTACACCGTCACCCAGGCCGACCTCGACAACGACGGTGTCACCAACGTCGCCACCGCGCGGGGGACCCCAACCGGCGGGGGTACGCCGGTCACCTCGCCGCCCTCGACGCTGACCATCCCCGAGGCCGGCCTGATCGCGTCGATCGCCATCATGAAGACCTCGACCACCACGTCGATCACCACTGTCGGTCAGCAGGTGCCGTACCAGTTCCACGTGCTGAACACCGGCGGGTTCACCCTCACCGGCGTGAACGTCACCGACGTGCAGACCCCGCCGTCGTCCAACGCCAACCTGGGCCCGATCACCTGCGCCGCCACCACCCTCGCGCCCGGCGCGCAGACCCTGTGCACCGCCACCTACACCGTCACCCAGGCCGACCTCGACAACGACGGCGTCACCAACGTCGCCACCGCGCACGGCACCCCGCCCGGCGGCACCCCGGTCGACTCGACGCCCGCGACGCTGACCATTCCGGAGACCGGCCTGGTCGCCTCCATCGCGATCCTGAAGACCTCCACCACCACGTCCATCACCACTGTCGGGCAGCAGGTGCCGTACCAGTTCCACGTCGTCAACACCGGCGGCCTGACCCTGAGCAACGTGGCCGTCACCGACGCGCAGACCCCGCCGTCGTCCAACGCCAACCTCGGCCCGATCACCTGCGCCGCCACCACCGTCGCGCCCGGCGCGCAGACCCTGTGCACCGCCACCTACACCGTCACCCAGGCCGACCTGGACTTCGGCTCGGTCCGGGACAGCGCGACCGCGCAGGGCACACCACCCGGCGGCCGGCCACCCGTACAGTCGCCGCCCGCCACCCTGACGATCCCGAGCGACGTGGTCATCCCCGGCATCTCCCTGGTGAAGTCGTCGACCACCACGTCGATCACGGCGGTCGGGCAGCAGGTGCCGTACCGGTTCCTGGTGGCCAACACCGGCGGCGTGACGCTCAACGGCGTGAACGTGACCGACGTGCAGACCCCGCCGTCGTCCAACGCCGACCTCGGCCCGATCACCTGCGCCGCCACCACCCTCGCCCCCGGCGCAAACACCACCTGCACCGCCACCTACACCGTCACCCAGGCCGACCTCGACAACGACGAGGTCACCGACGTCGCCACCGCACACGGCACACCCGCCGGCAGTGACGACCCGATCGACTCGGCACCCTCGACGCTGACCATTCCGGCGGCCGACCTGATCCGGTCGATCTCGCTGCTGAAGTCGTCCACCACCGTCTCGATCAACACGGTCGGGCAGCAGGTGCCCTACCGGTTCCTGGTGGCCAACACCGGCACCGTGACGCTGTCCTCGGTGAACGTGACCGACGTGCAGACGCCGCCATCGTCCAACGCCGACCTCGGCCCGATCACCTGCGCCGCCACCACCCTCGCCCCCGGCGCGAACACCACCTGCACCGCCACCTACACCGTCACCCAGGCCGACCTCGACAACAACGGGGTCACCGACGTCGCCACCGCACACGGCACGCCGGCCGGCAGCGAGACGCCCATCGACTCGCCACCGGCCACGCTGACCATCCCGGACGCCGGGATCGTCGCCAGCATCCAGGTGGTGAAGACGTCCACCACTGTGTTGATCAACGCGGTCGGACAGCAGGTGCCGTACCGGTTCCACGTGGTCAACAACGGTGGGCTCACGCTGACCAACGTCAACGTGACCGACGTGCAGACACCGCCGTCGTCCAACGCCGACCTCGGCCCGATCACCTGCGCCGCCACCACCCTCGCCCCGGGCGCGAGCACCACCTGCACCGCCACGTACACGGTCACGCAGGCCGACCTCGACAACAACGGGGTCACCGACGTCGCCACCGCGCACGGCACACCGCCGGGCGGGGGCGCGCCTGTCGACTCGCCGCCGTCGACACTGACCATCCCGGAGTCCGGCCTCGTCGCCAACATCGAGGTGATCAAGTCGACGACCACAGTGGCGATCGCCGCGCCGGGCCAGCAGGTGCCCTACACCTTCCTGGTCGTCAACAGCGGCGGCTTCACCCTGACCGACGTGACGGTCAACGACACAGTGCTGCCGCCCTCCGAGCGCGGTGTGCTCGGGCCGATCACCTGCGGTCCGCAGAACATCCCGAACGGCGCTGTGACGTTGTCGCCGGGCGCCTCCATCCAGTGCCGGACGACCTACACGGTGACCGCTGAGGACTTCACCGGCTCGTCGCTGCGCAACGTCGCCACGGCCACCGGTACGCCGCCGTTCGGGCCGCCGCCGGTCTCACCGCCGTCGCCGGTGGACATCCCGATCCCGCACCCGGCGATCGCCATCACCAAATCGGTGACGCCCACAGTGGTGTCCGCGGCCGGGGACGTGGTCACGTACCGGTTCGTGGTAAGCAACACCGGTACCACGCCGCTGAGCGCGGTGACTGTCGACGAGACCGACTTCTCCGGCACCGGAACGCCCGGGGCGATCACCTGCGGCGCGGTCACCCTCGCCCTCGGGGCGAGCACCACCTGCACGTCGACCTACGCGGTCACCGCCGCGGACATCCAGGCCGGTCGGATCACCAACACGGCCGTCGCGGCCGGCACACCGCCGACCATTCCCGGCCAGGAACCACCCGCACCGGTACGCTCCGCGCCGGCCTCGGCCGAGGTCACCGCCACCCGGGGCGCGGCGATCACTGTGGTGAAGTCGAGCAGCACCGACAGGATCGTCCGGCCCGGGCAGCACGTGCCGTTCCAGTTCGTGGTCACCAACACCGGTCAGGTGCCGTTGACCGACGTGACGATCACCGACGCCCTGACCGCGCCGGCCTCGGCGGCCAACCTCGGCCCGATCACCTGCGGTCCGGAACGGACCCCGAACGGCGCCGTCACCCTCGCGGCCGGCGCCGCCGTGACCTGCGCCGCGACGTACACGGTCAGTAAGGCCGACTACCACCACGGTTCGCTGCGCAACACCGCGACGGCCACCGGCACCCCCCCGGACGGCCCGGCGCCGGTCTCACCCGAGTCCACCATCGCCATCCCGGTGAAGGGCAAGCTCCCGGTGACCGGAACGTCGTTCCCGGCCGGGCTCTGGATGGGCGCCGGCGTGCTGGCGGTGCTCCTCGGCGCGGCGCTCCTGCTTGTCGTCCGGCAGCGCAGGATCCGCGCCTGACGCGCACCTGATCGCGGGGGTCGGACCGGAGGGGAACCGGTCCGGCCCTCGCGGCACGTCACCCCCCACGGCTATGACACGGCGGGCGATCCGCTTCAGCGTCAGCGCAACGAGCTGGCCCGGCACCTTCGCGTGAACAGCGTCGATGGCGGTGACTGCTTGGACGACAACACCGTTGCGTCAGACGGAGTGGCTGTTCGTCAACCCCGCGCTGTCCCGTCGATCATGGAGTTGTGGTGGGTGGCAAAGTGCCCGCATCGAGCCAAACCAGGCACCGTAACTCCATGATCGACGAGGGTGGGCTGCCCCTCTTCCGCGATCTTGCGTTTACTGTCGCCACATAACGGAGTATTCCGCGCATATCGGCGACCGAAAATGCAAGATCGGCGCGGGCGGGGCGTTTCTAGAGTGACGGACCTAGCTTCAGCGTGCCCTTGCGCCCAGCAATCCGATCGTTAACGCAACGGTGTTGGCTTGGACGACGGCCAGTCATCTCTTCGGTGTGACCGGTCGGCGCACCGCTCGGCTCAGGCTCGATGCGAGGTCAGACGGCCTGCTGTCGCGCTTCTCGGCCGGGTTTGGCTGGCACGGTTCCTTAATTCGCGGCTGTACTGCCGGCGTCAGACGAGGCGTTGGATGCGAACCTTCGGGCGCTCGTTCCTGAGGTGCCCGTGCTTGTGCTGACGGACCTGCTCGTCCCAGACCTCCTGGTCGTAGTCGGGGTCAGGTGGAATCCACTTGTGCGAGCCGTCGCTGTAGTGGAACTTCTCGTCACCGAGCCGCAGGATACTCACCGGGTCCAGCCGAGGAATCGGTAGTGCAGGTGGCCGGCGGGAGCGTGGGCCAGGTCCTGGGCGGCGTCGACGAATTGGGCGGCCAGGTAGAGAGCGAGTGACACCGGGGCGCCCTCGTACTCGGCTCGCAACTCTCGGCGCCGGGTCTGGCATGGCCACTCCCCCGCACAGCCGCCGCACGTCCAGGCCGGCTTGATGGGGTGATGAGTGGTCACCGCGTGCCGTCCTGGTTGGGCCAGTGGCCGCGGTTGATCGGGATACGGTGGCGACTTCGGCATGGCAGATCGGCTCCGAGCGGCAGACGCGCCGCCAGTGTCGCCAGGACCAGACGGGCCGGTGACGGCGAGCAAAGGTCAAGGCCACCGCCAGCACGTACTCGTCGTATGAGACTCGCTTCACCGGCTCGTCTCGCCTGCTCGCGTCAAGGGCTTCCCTGCCCAGGTCGAAGGGAGCACTGCCGCCTCCTTGTGCTGGAGAGATCTGGAGGCGTGGATGCTCGAACGCGGGGGACGCGCCGAACATCCACGCCGGCGAGGACGGCCCACAGCGCCAACCGAGGGAATCGACCTCCTCGGCAACCTCCCATAGGTACCGTTGGGTAGTCAAGGGCTGACGTAGGTGGTCTACTCGTGTTGCCAACCGAGGAGAGCCACGTGCCACCGCGTTACCGCTACGAGCAGATCGCCGACGACCTCGCTGAACGCATCAAGTCCGGCGAGTTCCAGCCCGGCTCCAAGCTGCCCAGTCGGCGAGAGCTGATCGAGCACTACGGGGTCACCGAGCCGGTAATCGACCGCGCGATGCAGGTACTACGGATCAAAGGGATGACCGAAACACTTCCCGGCGTAGGCGTCTTCGTCGCCGAATAGATCCCTCCGCAGAGCCAGCCGCCGCAACCCGGGACTCCACGCCTCAAGTCCTGGGCGGGTCATCCGGCATCACCCGTCCGCGCCCGCGACCTCGACCGACTGTCCGCACGTCTCCATCGCCAGGCGTCCTCGCTAGCCGACTGCTGCCGACGTTGCTGTCGCCGGCTCCTCGAGAGACACGGTTGACGTCCTGGGGCAAGCGGGCCGTGCGGATGGATGACCTGCCGCCGGCACTGGTTATCGGCTCAGCGACCTCCTGAACTTCGACCGTCGTTGACTCCTTGCTGCCCGTCAAGGTCGGGCTCTAGCCGTCCCGCATCTCGGCGTTCAGCGGTCGCCCTCCTCACCCTCGTCGTCCCCGTAGACATCGAGCCACAGATCACCCGGCAACTTGAGCAACCGATGGAGAAGGTCGCGGTCAAGTTCGGCGGCATGTTCAGCGGCGTGGGAGCCCAGGAAACAAAGCCAATTCGCCCAGTAGCCCGCTTCGACGAGCTGCCACAACCGGTCCGCGACTGGCTCAAGATTGTCGAGCAGGCTCTCCAACGGCTCGGCGAGTTCGACCTCACTCTCAGGACTCCCCGCACTGCTGAGCAACCAGCCGCACCCCTCGTGCCGCGCCGCACTCCTGACACCGACTGGTGTGCCCACTTCAAACGCGTCACTCGGTTGGATGCCCAGGAGCTGCGTCACGTGCGCAGCGGTACGCTCCCCGCCACCAAGAAGGCGGAACGTCGCCATGGTCCTCATGCACCTCAGTGTGCTCGACCGCAGCCCGCCAACCCCTGCCCTCAAGGCGTCAGCCGACGCCGACCCCTTGACCCCCAGGCAACCAACACGGACACGTGGACACGTCATCGGTCGGACGATGCGGACAAGGCAGAGGAGGCTGTTAAGCGGTCAGGACTCGGGTGAAGAACGCCAGGCTGTCGCGGACAAGAGGCTCCAGCGGCACTCCGGCGAAGCAGTGGTCGGCCCCCGGCACCACCGACAACTCGACAGCGGCCCCCACAGCGGTCAGTGCTGCGGCAAGCTCTTCGCTCTGCCCCACCGGTACGACCAGGTCCTGGTCGCCGTGGATCAGCAGCATGGGTGGGGCCTGGTCGGTGACGTAGGTGATCGGACTGGCTGCCCGGGCCGCTTCCGGGTTGTCGGCCAACGGGGCGCCGATCAGAAGCGACTCGGGCGAGTCCGCCGCGTCGTGGTCGATCGTCCCGGAGGGGTGTGCCTGCGACTGCATGGTCAACAGGTTCGACGGCGCGTACCAGCAGACCGCCGCCCCGACGCCGCTGTCGTCCTGGTCGTTTCCGGTCAGCGCAACCATCGAAGCCAGGTGCCCACCGGCCGATTCGCCCCACACCCCGATCCGCTCGCGGTCCACGCCCACCGTGTCGCCGTGCCGGCGCAGCCAGCGCACCGCCGCTGTGACATCGTCGAGTTGAGCGGGGAAGTGCGCCTCGCCGCTGAGCCGGTACTGCGCGGAGGCGACAGCGAATCCGGCGCGGATGGCAGCGGTGAACGGGTCCGCTTCCATGAGCCAGTCCGCCGGGTGTTTGGGCGAGCCGAACAGCCACGCGCCGCCGTGGATCCACACCAGGACCGGGGCTGGTGCGAGAGCCCCGGCCGGCACGACAAGGTCCAACGTCAGCGGGCGAAAGCCCGGCGCTTCGTTGACGACGATGTCGCGGTGCTCGATCCGGTCGTTCCAGCCTCGGTGTCCCGTATCGGTCATCGCGCCATCCTCGCACCGACGGTGCCGCCGTACCCGTTCACCGAAACCGAGTTGATCACTGCTGCTTGTCGGGCGTGGCCGGGCGGGCGCGGACGTGCAGTCGCTCCCCCTGCGGCCCGAAGAGACTGAGGGCTTCGGCGGTGCCGGGGCCGGGGTTGAAGAAGAGGTGCGGGATGCGGGTGTCGAACTCGGCCACTTCCCCCGGGGTCAGCGTCAGATCACGGTCACCGAGCAGCAGGCGTAGCCGGCCGGAGAGCACGTAGAGCCACTCGTACCCCTCATGGGCCTGCGGGATTCGGCCCCCGGCGGACGGGTCCGGCGGGAAGATCTGCTTGAACGCCTGGACACCGCCCGGTCGGCGGGTCAGCGGCAGGTAGGTCACGCCATGGATGACTATCGGTTTGGGGCGTACCCGGGGGTCGCCGGTGGCGGGGGCGTCGACCAGTTCGTCCAGCGCCACCTGGTAGGCCCTCGCCAGCGGGAGCAGCAGCTCCAGGGTGGGACGACGGCTGCCGGACTCCAGCCGGGACAGGGTGCTCACCGAGATGCCGGTCAGGTCGGCGAGCTGGGTCAGCGTGGTCCCGCGTTGGTGACGCAGGGCACGCAGCCGGGGGCCGACGGCCGCCAGCGCGGCGCTGTCCTCGTTTGCCATAACGGCAAGGATAGTTGCCACCTTGCTGACGGCGACGGATGGTGGGCGCAGCCGACAGAGCAAGAGGGAGATAGCGGTGGACGAGACATACGACGTGGTGGTGGTGGGTGGCGGCGCGGCGGGGCTCAGCGGAGCCCTGGCGCTGAGCCGGGCCCGCCGGTCGGTGCTGGTGATCGACTCGGGTGAGCCGCGCAACGCGCCGGCCGACCGGGTGCACAACTACCTGGGCCGGGAGGGGACGCCGCCGGGCGAGCTGCTCGCGATCGGACGGGCCGAGGTCGCCGGGTACGGCGGGCAGTTCCGCACCGGGCGGGTGCGGGCCGCGACCCGGGACGACGACGGGTTCCGGCTGAGCCTGGACGGCGGGGAGTCGGTGCGGGCCCGGCGGCTGCTGGTGACCACGGGTCTGACCGACGAGCTGCCCGACGTGCCCGGCCTGGCCGAGCGGTGGGGGCGCGACGTGCTGCACTGCCCGTACTGCCACGGCTGGGAGGTGCGGGACCGTCGGATCGGCATCCTGGCGACCGGGCCGCTGGCCGTGCACCAGGCGGAGATGTGGCGACAGTGGAGCCCCAGCGTGCTGCTCCTGCTGCACGACGCCCCAGCGCCGGACGCGGAGACCGCCGAGCGGCTCGCCGCCCGCAGCATCGCTGTGGTGCCCGGCCCGGTCGCCGCGGTGGAGGTGACCGACGACGCGCTGACCGGCGTACGGCTCGCCGACGGCCGGGTGGTGGCGCTCGACGCGATAGTGGTGGCGACGCGGCTGACTCCCCGCACCGATGTGCTGGTGGGGCTGGGTCTGGCCCCGGAGGAGGTGACGATGGGTGAGCACGTCATCGGTGCCCAGATCCCCGCCGATGCCACCGGTGCGACCACCGTCGCCGGTGTCTGGGTGGCGGGCAACGTGGCCGACATCCGCGGTCAGGTGATCACGTCCGCCGGGGCCGGCCTGAACGCGGCGGCGGCGATCAACGCCGACCTCATCGCCGAGGAGACCCGGGAGGCGGTGGCCGCGTACCGGCAGTTGGTGGCCACGACGTTCGAGGAGCCGGCGTGGGAGGAGCGCTACCAGTCCCGGCCCACTGTGTGGAGTGGCCGGCCGAACCCGCAGCTGGTCGCCGAGGTCACCGACCTGGCCCCGGGGCGCGCCCTGGACGTGGGCAGCGGCGAGGGCGCCGACGCGGTGTGGTTGGCCGAGCGCGGCTGGCAGGTGACGGCGGTGGACATCTCCAGCACGGCGCTGAGCCGGGCCGCCGCTCACGCCGAGGCCGCCGGCGTGGGTGACCGGATCGAGTTCACCCACGCCGACCTGCGGGACAAGCCACCCACCGAGGAGGCGTACGACCTGGTGTCCGCGCAGTTCATGCATTTGCCCCCGGCGCAGCGGCGGGAGCTGTTCGGCCGGCTGGCCGCGGCGGTGGCACCGGGCGGTGTCCTGCTGATCGTCGGGCACCACCCGTCGGACCTGTGGGGGTCGGCGCACCGGATGCACATGCCGGACATGATGTACACCGCGCAGGACGTGGCCGCCGATCTGGAGCCGGCCCAGTGGGAGGTGCTGGCGGCGGAGGAACGCTCCCGCCTCGTCACCAACCAAAACGGCGAGGACATCACCCACCACGACGCGGTCCTGGTCGCCCGCCGACGCTGACCTCGCGCCGCTCCACGGTGACCTGCGTCGATCATGGAGTTGTGCTGGGTGACAAAGGTGGTGGAGCACCACCTTTCCGGCACCACAAGTCCATGATCGGCGCGGGATCGGGGGAACGTGGGACGGCAACGTGAGAGGAGGTGGGGCAGGACTTCGCATGAGGTCCGCTCGGCGGTAGCGTTGCGCCACACTGACGGCCCGTGGGGCAGGCGACCGCCGACCCTGACGCCCCGATCGTACGGAGGATGGTGCATGTCCATCGGCGCTGAGCCGCACGCAGCACGCGACGATGCGGCCTCCCGGCCGAGCTTCGAGCTCGCCCTGCGCGGATACGACAAACGCCAGGTGGACCGGCACCTGGAGCAGCTCGACGGCCAGATCGCAATGCTGAGCGGGGAGCACGGGCGCTCCGCCGTCCGCGTCCGTGAACTGACCGCCGAGGTGCATCGGCTGCGCGCCGAGCTGGCCGAGCTTCAGGAGCAACCCGTGCAGGTGGACCGCGCCTCTTTCCACGATCTGGGCCCGATGGTCGGCGAGATCATGGCGCTCGCCGAGAAGCAGGCCGGCATCATCACCGAGTCGGCCACCGACCGGGCCAACGAGCTGCGCAGCGAGTCCGAGCGGATCCTCGCCGACACCCGTGAGCGGGCCGCGCAGGCACGTCAGGATCTGGCCGAGGAGTTGGCCGCCCGGCGGTCCGAGCAGGAACAGGCGCACGAGGAACGGCGCACCCACGCCGAAGCCGAACTGACAGCGATTCGCGAGCACGCCGAGCAGTTGCGGGCCGACGGTGAGGCCGCGCACGAGCGCGCCCAGCACGAGGCCAAGCGGATCACCGAGCAGAGCGCACAGCAGCTCAACCAGACCCGGGTCGCCGCCGACGCGCTGATGAAGTCGGCCCGTACCCAGATCCAGCAGGAACTCCAGTCGGCCCGCGCCAAGAACCAGCAGGAGATGGCCCAGTGGCAGGCCAGCGTGGAGCGAGAGGTCAACGAACGGCGTACCGCCGCCGAGCAGGACATCGCCGAGCAGCAGGCCGCCGCCGAGCAGGAGCTGGCCGAGCAGCGCAGCGCGACCGAGCAGCAGATCGCCGCGCTGCTGGCCGAGGCGCAGCAGCACGTGACCGAGCTGCGCAACCGCGCCGACGAGCAGGCCGCCAGCCATCAGCAGCAGCTCGCCACCCTGCAGAAGGAGCTTGAGGAGCGCCGGCAGGAGGCCGCCGAGCTGAACGCCGAGCTGGACACCGGCCGCCAGCAGCTCGCCGAGATCCGCCAGGAGGGCGAGACGCTGGAGAACGAGCTGTCCCGGATGCAGCAGCGACTCAGTGAGGTCCGTCGGGACCTGACCGCCGAGAGCGCCCGGCTGGACGAGGCCCGCCGCGCCGGGGACTCCGCCGAGCGGCACGCCAAGGAGGTCCGCGCCCGCGTACAGCGGGAGGCGAAGCGGGTGGCCGACCTCGCCTCCGCCGCGGTCATGGCCGCGGCAGCCGGCGGTACGGAGACCGCCGAATATCCGATGGTGGGTTTCCGCTCCAGCGCCGACCGACCCGCCCCCGAGCGGGTAGGCGTCGAGCGGCTCACCGTCGACCGCGTCGGCGTCGACAGGCATTCACCGGAGCGACCCACAGTGGACGATGCGGACGCCGACCGCTCCACCTCCGACCATGCACGGCACGACCCCGCACCTGTCGACCGCGCGCCGGTCGAGAGTTTCCCAGCCGACCGGGCCCCGTTCGAGCAGGCGAACGGCGACCGGGCCCCGTTCGAGCAGGCCACCGGCGAGCACGGTGGCGCGCCGACGGTGGCGGACGAGTCGACCGCACCCGACCGTACGGCAGCACGGGAGGTGAGCGCCGACGACGCCGAGCCGACCTTTCCTCGGCACATCGGCACCGACGCGCCTACGCCCGTACCGTTCCTGGCATTCGGGCAGCCGAGTGAGAACGGCGCCGCCCGACACTGATCTCAGCAGCGCTCGTCCCCGGGCCCGAAGCGGATCCGCACGGACCCGGGGACGAAGTTCCGGCCGGCAGGGCCATGAAGCCGTGCCGGCGGTAGTTGTACCTGTGGACGGCGAGTGGATCAATGTGAACCAGTGCACTTCCTCTTGCTCGCCTCCGGATTGCCGGGTTGGGTCGGTCCATGGCTCTGATCGCGTACGACAGCGTGGACGCGGCAGCGTTCCAGATGACCCGCCACCTGCGCGACGACGACCTTGCGACCTGGCGTGAGGCGATCGGCCGGCACTTCGAGCCTCAGTCTAAGATGCGCCTTCTCGACCTCGGTTGCGGTACCGGCAGCTGGGCACGGGCGTTTCGCGAGTGGTGGCCCGAGCTGGACGTCGTGGCGGTGGAACCCTCGGCGGCGATGCGCGAACGCATAGTGTTCCAGCCGGTCGTGCCGGGGTCCGCCGAGGACATTCCGTGCGAGGACGGGAGCCTCGACGGGGTGTGGCTCTCCACCGTGATTCACCATGTTCCCGACCTCGCTGCGGCTGCCCGAGAGATCCGACGGGTGCTGAAACCGGGCGCGCCGGTGCTGATCCGGTCCGCATTCGCCGGCCGGCACGAGGCGATCAGCCTGTTTCGCTGGTTCCCGGAGGCCGTCGCCGTGCTCGACCGCTATCCGAGCATCTCCGACGCCGAGGCGGCCTTCGCCACCGCCGCGTTCACGACCGTGGCCTGCGAGCCGGTTTCGCAGGTGACCGCCCTGTCGCTCGCCGAGGCTGCCGCCGGATTACATCGCGAAGCCCACACCCCGCTGCAGCTGATCAGCGACGAGGAGTACGCGGCGGGCGTCGTCCGCATGAACGATGCCGCGCGGATGCAGTCGGGCCCGGTCATCGACGCTCTCGACCTCCTGGTGCTCCGGTGAGTGCCCACCCAGCTGGCCGTGCTGCCGTGATGTCCCTCGGCCGGAGCGGCACCGGCGGGCAGGACAATTCTGAGCCACTCACGATGAGGATGGGGATGATCGGGCGAGGTACCTCCGCAGGTCGGCGATTTCCTCGTCGGTGACGGTGGGGGCGAAGTCGAGGTGCTCGCTGGGATAGATGGCTGCGCCGGAGCCGGCCACCGTGACGAACCACGCGCCCCCGTGGCCGAACCAGTGCGCCTGTCCGGCCGCGCCGAGGTCGACGGCGTCGTCCGGCGCGGCGGACTCACCTGCCGAGACGATTCGCACCCACTGCCCGTCGCGCCCGTACGGCGGCTGAGGAATCACCACGTCCAGGCACTGCCCTGCGATCCGTTCCGTCGTCACCCCGAAGAGACGGGCCGCACCCTCGCTTGCCACAGTGCGCACCTCCTTCAGGCTGCCGGTGGCACCGACCAGCACCTCCCCGTCGGGTCCTTCGACCAGCACCGCGTACGACCGATCCGGCTCGTGGCGAACCCGTGCACGGAACCGCAGCGGCAGGTCAGGCATCCCACAATGATCCCCCACCGGGCTCGCAGCGTGGGTACGCCGACGAAGCTCACGGACGATGGCTGACCAGCGGTGATCAAGTGATGAGAAGTAGGTCGTAAGAGGTTCGGAGACCTACTTTCCATCACCTGATCAAGCAACGGGTGATGGCCCGGGCGGATTCTGCGCGGAACCGGGTCGCCATGCCCGGTTGAGCTGGCAGGCTGGGCTGGCCGCCGCGCACCAGCGGTGGCGGTGACCGAGAGGAGCACCCGGTGACCGACCAACCGGAGGAGTTCGACCTGCTCGTCGTCGGTGGCGGCAAGGCCGGCAAGACGTTGAGCATGGACGTCGCCCGATCCGGTCAGCGGGTCGCCATGGTCGAGCGCGGCATGATCGGCGGCAGCTGCATCAACGTCGCGTGCATCCCGACGAAGGCGCTGGTGACCAGCGCGCGGGCCGCCCGCCAACTGCGGGACGCGGCGGCGCTCGGCCTGGCGGTGGAGGGCGGCCGGGTCGACATCGACCTGTTGCGCGCGCACAAGCAGGACGTGGTGGAGGGCATGGTCGCCGCCAACCGGCAGCAGTTCCTCGACTCCGGCCTGCACCTGGTGATCGGCGATGCCCAGTTCGTGGGCCCACGGACCGTCCGGGTGGCACTCGCCGACGGCGGTGAGCGGCTGCTGCGCGGCAGCGACGTGGTGATCAACACGGGCACCCGCCCCCACCTGCCGTCGGTGCCCGGGATGGCCGAGGCCGGGGTGCTCACCAGCGACGAGTTGCTGCGCCTGGACCGGCTGCCGGCCCGGCTGGTGGTGCTCGGCGGCGGCACCGTCGGGGTGGAGTTCGCGCAGATGTTCGCGTTGTTCGGCAGCGCGGTGACGCTGGTCGAGGGCGGTCCCCGGCTGCTCACCCGCGAGGACCCCGACATCAGCGACGCGGTGATGCGCGTCTTCCTCGATGATGGCATCGACGTACGGGTGGGTGTGGCGGTAGCGCGGGTCGACCGGGAGGCCGACGGCTCGTTGCGGGTGACGTTGGACGACGGCAGCGTGGTGGTCGGCGACGACGTGCTGGTGGCAGCCGGCCGGGAGCCGGTCACCGACGGAATCGGCCTGGACGTGGCCGGCGTACGGCTCAGCGAGCGGGGCTTCGTGCAGGTGGACGAGCACCTGCGCACCAGCGCCGAGCGCACCTGGGCGGCCGGGGACGTCGCCGGCAGCCCGCAGTTCACCCACGTCTCGTTGGACGACTACCGGATCATTCGGGCCAACCTCGCGGGCGGCCAGCGCAGCACCGCCGACCGGCTGATCCCGTACACCGTCTTCACCACCCCGGAGCTGGCGCGGATCGGGCTGACCGAGACCGAGGCGCGCCGCGCCGGGTACGACGTCCAGGTCGCCCACCTGCCGGTCGCCGCCATCCCCCGGGCACGCACCCTGCGCCAGACCCAGGGCATGTGGAAGGCGGTCATCGACACCGGCACCGACCGGATCCTCGGCGCGGCGTTGCTCGGCGCCGAGGCCGGTGAGGTGATCACCTCGGTGCAGCTGGCGATGCTCGCCGGAATGCCGTGGACCGCCCTGCGGGACGCCGTCATCACCCACCCGACCATGACCGAGGGTCTCAACCTGCTCTTCGCCTCGCTGGAGTCCCGCCCGGTCCGCTGAGCGCCGCCCGGTCCCGCAAACAGCGCGACGGCTAGCCGGCGATCTCGTCGCGTACCCGTCTCTGGAAGGCGCGGGCCCGCGCCCCGGTGGGCGGCGGCCCGCCGTGCCGTGCGGCGACCGCCTGACCGATCACCTCGGCCCGGTCGCCGGCATCGATCAGACGCTGGCCAGCGGCCACCTTCGCGAGCCAGACGCCGTCGCGGTGGCGCACCAGCGACCGGCAGGCGCCGAGTACGGCGTCCTCGGTGCCGGGCGCGGGTTGGTCGCCCGGCGGTGTGGGCAGGGCGAGCCACCAGGACAGCGCCTCGATGAGCAGCCGGCGCAGGTCGGCCGGGGCGAGGTCGGTGAAGGCCTCCCCCGCCGGCGGGCCGAGCAGTGGGAGTCCACTCTGGTGCAGGATGCTGCGATCGAGGCCGTACCAGAATCGGCCGTCGGCGACCGGGCGGTCGGCGGGGTCGAGGGTGCGCCGGAACGGCATGCCGGCCCCGGTGTTCAGTTCGACCTCGAAGCCGGGCTCCGGGGTGCCGGAGGCGGCCACCGCCCGGTCGTAGACGACCAACTCCAGTCCGCGCGCGGGGCAGGGCAGCGCCTCGTGCCGCAGCCGGGCCACCAATGTCCGCTTGGCGGTGTCGGTGAGCGGCCCGGCGCTGAGCAGCGCCAGGTCCACGTCGCTGCGGCCAGGCTGGTACGCCCCGAGCCCCACCGAGCCGGCCGCGTACGCGCCGACCAGGTCGGCGCCGAGCACGTCCCGGGCGATGCTGACGAGGTCGTCGAGGTACCGCTGGAGATCGGAGTCCACGGGCCATCATGGCGCACATAATCGGAGCCCGGCGGGACTACCCCGCGTAGAGCAGCAGCAGACCGGCGACGGTGTAGGCGACCATCAGCGCCAGCAGGGGTAGTTGGCCGGCCACCGCCCGGGCCCGGGGAAACAGGTACAGGGCGCGGTCGTGGGCGAGCAGCGTGCCGAGCAGGTGCCCGAGGATGATGACGGTGATCTGGAGGGTCGCCACCCCGGAGGGCGTGATCAGCGCTGCCTGCGGTTCCCAGTCGGCGGTGCCGAGCCAGTTGGCGCCGGTGCCCAGGGGGTCGGAGAGCAACGCGACGGTGCGCTGGCCCTCCAGGATCAGCAGCGAGTAGTAGTGCGCCACCACGTACCCCACAGCGATCGGCACGATGGAGTGGGCGATCTCGCCCGGCACCCCACGGGCCTCGGCGGCGTCGGCGCGACCGATGCGCGCCGCGGCGCCGGTGGCGGCGAGGTACGCCACCGCGACGGCGGCGATGACGAGGCTCAGACCGGCGCTGCCGGTGACAGCCGGGTGCAGGCCGTTCTCCTGGCTGAAGCGCAACCAGCCCGGCGCGTTGGAGAGGCTGTCGTACATGGTCGAGCCGAGCAGCACGATCACCACGGCGACCAGCCCGGGGCGGGGTCGCAGGCCGGCGATCCCGTCGAGCGGGTTGCGCCACACCAGCACGCCGTCGGCGGCCCGGCCGAGCGGGGCGAGCTGACCGATCACTGTGCTGTACGCCTCGAACGGGTCGGCGTGGTCGAACCAGCCGGCGCCGAACAGCACAGCGCCGGCCAGCAGGATCACCGCGTACCCGGCCAGCCAGACGGTGATGACCGGCAGGGTGGCCCGGTCGGGGGCTACCAGTTCCAGCCAGACGAAGCCGAACACTGTGGCGGCGGCAGGCCACCAACCGACGCTGTCGGGCAGCTCACGGAGCCCACGGTTCGGGTCGCGCCGCGCCGCCAGCGCCGCGAGCAGATGCACCGTACGCAGCGGGTTGACCGCCCGCCAGATCGGGCCGAGCAGCAGCGACAGCGGGGCCAGCCCGACCCAGAGCAGCACGTAGAGCGCGCCGGCGGTGGGGTTGTCCGCGGTGTCCGGCCCGCCCAGCAGACCGAGGCAGAACCAGGCGGCGGCGAGCAGGCCGAGCCCGCGCAGCGCCCAGCGGAACGCAGGCGCGTCGACGAGTCGAGCGAGCCAGCGTGGCACCGGGCGACCGCCGACGGCGTCGCGGTCGAGCCGGGGTTCGCGCCAGAGCAGACCCAGCGCCACGAACGTGACGACGAGGGTCAGCGCGGCGGCGACGACGAGCTGCGGCAGCGTGATCGGCAGGTCCTGGCGGCCACCGACGCCGTGTGCCAGCACCTCGGGAGCGGCCGTCATGTCGTTCAGCGGACGACGAGCTGGAAGAGCACCAGCTCGGACTCGTGCGTCTCCACCTCGAACAGCCCGGTCTTGTCGGCGCGGAACTCCACCGAGCCGGGCGTGCCGGCCGGCAGCCGGGCGCCCAGGTCGTAGCCGTGCACGTGCAGTTCGTCGGCGACGTCCGAGGTGACAGTGATCCGGACCAGCTGACCCTTACTGACGGTGACCCGTCCGGTCGGCGGATCGACCCGCTTCTTCGCGATCGTGACGGTGATCTGTTGGTCGACCGCGGCGGTGCTGGCGGAGGCGCTGGGCGTGCCGGTGGCCGTCGAGGTCGGCGCGGTGGGGGTGACGCTCGACGGCGCGGCGGACGTGGGCGCCGTCGAGGGGGTGGCCACGGAGGGGTCGTCGTCCTGCCCGCAACCGGCGAGGAGCAGGGTGCCGAGGGTGGCGGCGGCGAGGGTGGCGGCGGTCCGGGCGGCGGGGGTACTGACGAACACGGGCGGACTCCGAACGACGCGAGGGGGACGGGTGTCGGGTTGATCGGCGGGGAGGAGAACTCTACGTCTTGTTCGGTGCCGGGGAAATGACCATGATGAACGGATGCGATCGAAGCTGGTCACTGTGCGTAAGGTCCTGAGCCGTGCCGTGGCGGCGCTGGCGGCTACCGTGGTGGTGTCGCTGCTGCTGCCGGTCGCCCCGGCGTCCGCGCACGGCCAGCTGGCGACCTCCACGCCACTGAAGGGCACCGTCGTCCGCGAGCCGCTGACCCAGTTGGCGTTGTACTTCACCGAGAAGCCCGCGTCCAACGCCCACTTCGCCATCAGCGGTCCGGACGGGTCGCGGGTGGACAACGGTTGGTCCTACGGTGAGCCGAAGCGGCTGGACAAGCCGGTCACCGAATACTTCATGGTCAACGGCGTGTTCGAGCCACGGCTCTACCACACCGGCTTCCCGGCCATGGTGACCGTCGCGCACTGGCCGGCGAAGGGCCGCTACACCGCGAGCTACCTCTCCGTCGCCTCGGACGGTGAGGCGGTGCGGGGCGAGGTGACCTTCGACTACCAGGGCCCGGGCACGCCGGCCCCGGCCGGCTGGTCGGCGCCCACGGCGGGGCCGGATCCGGCGCTGCTCGCCCAGGCCGAGGGCGAGGGCTCGACCAACCCCGGGGCCACCGGCAGCCCGATCGCCCCCACCGGCGCTGCGACGGACGACCCAACCGGCGCCGCCGAGGAGCAGCGCGACACCGGGTTCCCGGCCTGGTTGGTCCCGGCCCTGATCGTCGTCGTGGTCTCGGCGATCGTGCTGGTGGCGGCCCGCCGGCGGCCCGCGACGCGCGGAACCTCCACTGCGGACCGCCGGCCCGTCGGCGGCACGGGCCGGGGCGGCGCGACCCGCAAGTCCGCCAACCCGACTCGGAAGAGCGGCAGTCGGACCGGTGGTTCGGAGCGACGCGGACGACGGTAGGCCGCCGCAGCAACCGGGCATTCTTCGCTTACCCATACGAACTTTCGCACGGACATCAAGAACTTTTGATGCATCGAGGCGAAGCCATGGACAGTCCAATCGAAACGCCTTAATGTTCCGAGCCATCCACCCGGTGTTTCCGCAACGTCACTCGTCGGCGTCGAGGACGTTACGGAGCCGGGCCGACGGCCATCCTCACCGCTGATCCACGCCGGCCGTCGGACACTCCACTGCCTCCTGGAGGAACGATGGGCACACGCCTGCTACGCCGACTCCACCATCCCGTCCTGGGTGCGCTGGCACTTGTCCTCGCCGCCGGCCTCTGGGCCGTCCCCGCCAACGCGGCCCCCGCACAGGAACCGGGCGTTACGCTGCGCGTCTTCGACGTGCAGGTGCCGTTGTCCGAGTTGTGCACCCTCAAGCCCGCCCAGACCCCGAACGTGGACAAGCTGATGTCCACCATCAACTGGACCTCGGCGGCCGACTTCGGCTTCGAGGACAACTTCGTCTCGCAGGTGCTCGGCAACATCACCACCACCCAGGCCGGCAGCTACACCTTCCGGCTCAGCAGCGACGACGGCTCCAAGCTGTCGATAGACAACGCCGTGGTGATCAACCACGACGGGCTGCACGGCGCGACCCCGCCCAAGGAGGGCACTGTCACCCTCACCGCCGGTCTGCACGCGCTGCGCATCGACCACTTCGAGCGTGGGGGTGGGCAGCAGATCACCCTGGAGTGGAAGACGCCCGGTTCGTCGACCTTCGTGGTCGTACCGAACTCGGCGCTGAGCACCGACGCCGGTGTGGTCCGGGTGACCGCACCCGGACGCAAGGAGTGCGAGGGTGTCTCCGACACCCCCGGCGACGGTCTCCCGCTGACCGGTGTGCACCCCGGCTACACCCTGACCAACCTGCGGCCCAGCGGCTTCCAGCCGAAGGTCACCGGCATGGACTGGCTGGCCGACGGCCGGCTGGTCATCAGCACCTGGGGCGGCAGCGACCAGTCCGGCACCTCCCAGGACGGCGAGGTCTGGATCCTCGGCAACACCGGCGGGTCGACGAGCCCGGGCAACGTGACCACCAAGAAGATCGCCGGCGGCCTCAAGGAGCCGATGGGGCTCAAGGTCGTCGACGGGGTCGTCTACGTGACCGAGAAGCAGCGGTTGACCCGGCTGGTGAACACCGGCGGTGACGAGGTCGCCGAGCGCCTGGAGACCGTCGCCACCTGGCCGTACGGCGGGAACTTCCACGAGTTCGCGTTCGGCCTGCTCTACCAGGACGGGTTCTTCTATCTGAACCTGTCAGTGTCGATCAACTCCGGCGGCGCCACCACCAACCCGCAGCCCGCCACCAACCGGGGCACCACCCTCAAGGTCAACAAGGACACCGGCGCGGTCAGCTACGTCGCCGGCGGCCTGCGTACGCCGCACGGCATCGGCTGGGGCCCGGAGGGCGGCATCTTCGTCACCGACAACCAGGGCGGCTGGCTGCCCTCGTCGAAGCTGGTGCACGTCAAGCAGGGCCGGTTCTTCAACCACTTCACGAACCCGGCCGGCCCGTTCGACACCGCCGCGGTCACGCAGCCGGTGCTCTGGATGCCGCAGAACGAGATCGCCAACTCGCCGAGCACGCCGATGTACCTGACCACCGGCCGGTACGCCGGCCAGTTCGTCATCGGCGACGTGACGTACGGCGGCCTGCAGCGGGCGAATGTGGAGAAGGTCAACGGCGAGTACCAGGGCGCCCTGTTCCGGCTCACCCAGGGCCTGGAGGCGGGCGTCTCCGAGGTCAACGTCGGCCCGGACGGCGCGATCTACGTCGGTGGGCTCGGCGCGGGCGGCAACTGGGGCCAGACCGGCAAGCTGTCGTACGGCCTGCAGAAGCTCACCCCGAACACCGCCACCACGTTCGAGATGCTCGCGATGCGGGCCACCACGACCGGCTTCGAGGTGGAGTACACCCAGCCGGTGTCGACGGCGACCGCCGCCGAACTGGCCGCGCGCTACAAGCTCAAGCAGTGGCGGTACGTGGCGACGTCGAACTACGGCGGTCCGAAGATCGACGAGGAGACCCTGACCGTCACCTCGGCCACCCTCTCGGCCGACGGCAAGAAGGTCAGCCTCACGGTGCCCGGTCGCAAGGCCGGCCGGGTGGTGCACCTGCGCTCGCCGCGCCCGTTCACCTCCACCAGCGGCCAGTCACTGTGGAGCACCGAGGCGTGGTACACGCTCAACTCGATCCCGGGCAGTCCCCCGCCGCCGACCGGCGGCACCATCACCGGCGTCGGCGGCAAGTGTCTGGACGTCGACAACGCGGGCACCGCCGATGGCACGAAGATCCAGCTCTGGACCTGCAACGGCACCACGGCACAGTCGTGGACGAAGGTCGGCGACACGTACCGGGTGCTGGGCAAGTGCCTGGATGTGGACAACGGCGGCACCGCCAACGGCACGAAGGTTCAGCTCTGGACCTGCAACGGCAGCGGCGCGCAGGTCTGGCAGCCGCAGGCCGACGGGTCGATCCGCAACCCGCAGTCCGGCAAGGTCCTGGAGGCCGCCGGCGGTAGCAGCGCCGACCGCACCCAGATCCAGCTCGGCACGTACGCGGGCGGCGCACACCAGAAGTGGGTGGTCAGTAGCGGGGTAACCGGCTGACCTCGGACGAAGGGGCGTGGTCTGACCGACGGGTCAGGCCGCGCCCCAGCCGGCGCGCCGGCCGTCGGTCAGGGGCCGTGCGGCAGCGGCTGCGCCAGTGCCCGCAGGTCCGCCGGGAGTTGGGCCAGAGCGTCCTCGAACTCCCGGTGCCCGACCACGCGGTGCATCGTCTGGAGCACCGCGCGGGTGCCCCGCTCGGCGGCCGGACGGTCGATCCCGGCGCGGTCGGCCACCCGGCGCAGGAACTCGTCGTAGCCGAACGTCTCCGGCGGCTCGGCGGCCTTGACCAGCAGCGGGCTCAGCTCGTCGGCCAGGTGGGGGGCCAACGCGCCCGCCTCCCCACCGCTGAGCCGCTCGGTGAGGGTCCGCAGGACCGCCTCGGTGAGCGGGCGCGCCTGCTCCGGCGGGAGACCCGCCCGTGCCGCAACCTTGTCGACGAACGCCAGCTCGGCCATGCCCCCGCCCTTCGCTTTCGGAAACGCGTGGCTACCCGGGCCCACCGGCAGCAAACCCGGCTGCCGCAGCGGGATGGTTCTGCTGGTTGCGCAGCGCGGTGCCCTCCGCTTCTCGTACCGTGAGGTCGGACCGGGAACCCGACGGCTGCCCGACGGCGGCCCGTGCCGCAGGAGGAGCAGATGGCCCTCGACCTGCCCGACGTGATCGACCGGTACTTCCGGGCCGTCAACGACCGGGACCTGGACGCCTTCGTCGCCTGCTTCGCGGACACCGCGAGCGTCGCCGACGAGGACCGGCTGTACGACGGGCGGGCCTCGATCCGCGCCTGGCGGCAGAAGACGATGGACGCCTACTCGTACACGGCCGAGCCGGTCCGGGTCACGTCGCAGGCGGGCGACTCGTACCTGGCGCTCACCCGGGTGTCCGGCGACTTCCCCGGCAGCCCGATCGAGCTGCGGTACCGGTTCACGCTGCGCGACGGGCTGATCGGCGCCCTGGACATCCGCCCCTGACGGCGGGTTGGTCCAGCGACACGAAGGGAGAGCCGTGCCACGAGTCTGGCTCATCACCGGCTGTTCGCGTGGTCTCGGCCGCGCCCTCGCCGAGGCCGTTGTGGCCGACGGCGACCACCTGGTGGCCACCGCCCGCAACCCGGCACAGCTCGACGACCTGGTCGACCGGCATGGTGACCAGGTCCGCGCGGTGGCTCTCAACGTCAACGACCCCGCCGCCGCCCGTGTCGCCGTCCGCACGGCTGTGGACGAGTTCGGACGACTGGACATCCTGGTCAACAACGCCGGGTACGCCGACGTCGCCGCCATCGAGGACATGTCGGAGGACGACTTCCGGGCGCAGATCGAGGCCAACTTCTTCGGTGTGGTGAACCTGTCCCGGGCCTCCCTGCCGGTGATGCGCGAGCAGGGACGCGGGCACATCGTGCAGATCTCCAGTGTCGGCAGCCGGGTCGCGAGCACGGGTCTGGGCGCGTACCAGTCCGCCAAGTGGGCGGTCAGCGGCTTCTCCGGGGTGCTCGCCAAAGAGGTCGAGGCGTTCGGGATCCGGATCACCACAGTCGAGCCGGGTGGCTTGCGCACCGACTGGGCCGGCTCGTCGATGAGCGCCCTGCCGATCAGCGAGCCGTACCGTCCGGTCATCGACCCGGCCGTGCAGCGGCTACGCCAGGCCAGCGGCGCCCAGCCGGGCGACCCGGCCCGCGCCGCCCAGGCGATCATCCAGATCACCCGGGTCGACGACCCGCCACTCCGGTTGTTGCTCGGCGCCGACGCCGTGGCTGCCGCCCAGGCAGCCGCCGAGGCCCTCGCCGCCTCGGACGCGCGGTGGCGGGAGTTGAGCGAGTCGATCGCCTTCGACGCGACTCCCTGAGCCGACTCCGCTGCCGGAGCGGCGAGGCTGGTCGGATCGGCCCGCAGGTGATCAACCGCCGAACGGACGAGACGGTCAAGAGGTCAACCGGCCCCGGGCAGACCGTCGTACGGATTCGCCTGAGTCTGTGAACGTCGGCGGCGATCCCTACCCGCCCGGGCCAGGTTGGCTGCCACAATGCGGTCAGCCCGGGCCGACGCTGACACCGGGTCGGACCCGAACGGGAGGACGCCACAATGCCGGACAGCGCGCGCGAGGCTGAGCTGCTCGACGCCGAGCGCACCCTCCAGGCCGCCCAGCGGGCCGGCGACATCGCCGCCCTCGATCAGCTGCTGGTCGAGCAGCTGATCGCGATCGGCCCGGACGGGCGTGTGCAGACCAAGCAGGATGACCTGGCCGCCCACCGGGACCGCCGCTCGGTCGTCGAGGAGTTGGTGGAGGAGGAGCTGGATCTGCTCGTCGTCGGGGCCACGGGGGTGACGTTCTTCCTGGGCCGGGTGTCCGGCGTCTTCGAGGGGGCGCCGTTCGCGGCGCGGCTGCGCTACACCCGGACGTGGGTCCACGACGACCGGCACGGCTGGCGGGTGCTGGCCGCACACATCAGCCCGGTCTGACTCAGCTGCCGTCCTCGTCGTCCTCGTCGAGGAGGCCCTGCTCGTCGAGGAACGCGAACCACCGGTCGTCGGCGGGGGTCAGGTCGGCGTAGCCCGGCCCGAGCAGGTAGTAGTCCACGAAGGATTCCACGTCGGGGGCGAGCTCCTCGAACGCGTCGGACATGAACCACTCGGTGCCGGTGGGTGGGAAGTACCAGATCGCCCCCGTGCCACGATCCATGAAGATCGGCTCGTCGCTGCGGACGCCGACCACCAGCCAGCCCGCCCGGTCCTGCGGGATGGACGAGAAGTCCGGGGCGTAGTCCAGGTGGTACTGGATCCCCGCGAGGGTCGACGAGGACGCCAGCTCGACCCGACCCGCCCTCAGCCCGTCGGCCACCAGCAGGAGGTCCCGCAGGTCGGCCGGGAGTCCCGCCGGTACGGCGTCGATGGCCGCCCCCTCGCCGAACTCGGCGTAGGCCGGGCTGTCCGGCAGATCGGCCAGCTCAGCCCGCAGCTCCTCAATGAGCTGTCGCAGCTCGAGGTTCACCGCATCACCTCTGTTCGGATGAGGTCCCGTCCGGCAATGCCCCCGGCTGCCCGGAGACCTGCGAGCCGTTGCGCGGTTTGGTTCTACCACGCACCGACCCGCCGCGGCGTCACCTCGTCGAATCCGCCAGCCGGGCCGTCACCACCAGCTCGTCGAGCTGAGCCGATCCGGCCGGTTGTTCCGGCAGACGGCTGTCGTGCTGCGCCTCGTCCAGTCGCGACGCCAGTTCGGCCAGGTCCCGGCCGAGGATTGGGCCCGCGACCAGGCCGTTCAGCGCGCCGTGTTCGGCGGACCGTTTCGCCGCGATCAGCTCAGGCAGGTATGCCGGTGCCGCCTCGGTGAGCAGCAGGCTCGGCAGGTGCGCCAGCATCCGGCCGGCGCGCATCAGGTGGACGCCGGTGAGCAGCGCCCGGAAGGCGTACAGCAGTGGTTTCAGCTCGCCGGTCGTGTCGAACAGCCGCCGCTGGGTGGCGGCGAACCCGCGGTAGTGGTGCGCGTGGTGCCGGGTCAGCACCAGCGGTGCCAGCTCGACCAACGCGGAGTGCACCGCGGTGGTGTGCACCACCAGCGGTGACAGCAGCTGTTCGAGCACGTAGCCGTTTCGCCGCAGCATCAGTCGCACGAACTTGCGCAGGTCGTGGGTGACCAGGTCCAGCTCCACGCCCTCGCGGTCGGTCATGACCGTGTGGGTCTCGACCGGCTGCGCCAGGCTGATCAGATCGCGCACGGGAAGCAGATGCGCGCCGCGCAGGTCGACGTCGGAGTCGGTGGACGGGAACCCGTACAGGTGGGCGCCGGAGACGGTGGCGAACACCAGCGGGTGCGGCTGCTCGGCGACGATGCCGGCCAGGTCGACGCCGACCGGCAGACCTGCGGCCTCCCAGGCCGTCATGCGGAGCACCGCACGGAGCGTTCCCGGACCGAGACCAGCCACTGCTCGACCCTTGCCTCGTCGGGCTGGTCGGGTAACGGGCTGGTGGCCAGGTCCGCGGTCATTCGGCTCACCAGCCGGTCCCGCCAGGCGACGATCTCCACCCAGGGCACCTCACCCGCCTTGACCGCCAGCAGACGGTCCCGGTTGGTGCCCACGTCCAGCACCAGTCGGCCGGTGCGAACCAGGTCACCCCCAGCGGTCAGCAGTCGGATCAGGTGCATGACGTGCCGCCACGCCGGAACGCCGGCGCGGGCGATCCCACGCTCGGCCTTTCCGAACTGGGCGGTGGCGTACCGCAGGTAAGTGTCGGCCACCCGCCGGGACAGGAAGGCCGACGTGAGCGCCCGGAGTTCCACGCCCAGCGGGGTGCACGTCTCGACAAGCGGCGAGTGCAGCACTTCCAGGACCGTGGGATTCGCCGCCAAGCCGAGCGTGCAGACCCGCTCCACCTCCCACCGCACCTGCTCGTCGAGCGGCCCGTCGTGGTGGCGCGCAGGTTTCCGTAGCCCCCAGAACGCCGCGGCCGGCAGGGCGTAAACCCCACGTCGGTCGGTGTCCGATGCCACGCTGGACAGCCCGAACGCGCGGGAACCGACGACCACCTGCAAGATCGTGTGGTCGTCGACGAGCTGATCCGTCAGTGTGTGCTCCACTGCCGCCGCCTCCCCCGAGCGTTGCGCCGACCGCCCAGGCGGCCGTTTGTCCGGTGCACACCATGCCGGTCCGGGAGTGCCGACGTCGAGCCCTTTCCTCAGCTCACGACGGCGTCGACCGGGCCGACGCGCAGGGTGCCGTCGTTGAGGGGCGTACAGCGGATGCCGCCGGTGGTGCGCAGCGCCTTCCAGGTCCCCGGGCCGACGGTGACATCCATCCAGGCGCACGGCCGGGCCGCCCGGTTGACCCGCAGGCTGACCGGGCCGTCGCCGGAGTCCAGCACCAGCACTCTGCCGATCAACTCGTCCACGGCGATTCCGGTCGTGAGGATGTTGCGCCGCACCTCGGCCAGGCCGATGCCGACCGGCAGCGACTCCTGGGCGATGACGGTGACGCTCGCGTCGCGGTGTGCCTGCTGGCCGAAGTACCGGTCGCCGACGATGCCGAGGCCGGCCCGGATCCGGATGGCGCCGACCAACTCACCGGGCGGGGCCGGGGCCGGGCCGTCGGCGGGCCGGCCCAGGAAGCGGTGCACGGGCGAGGCCAGCAACTCGACGATCTCCGGCATGGCAGGAATTCTACGAACCGGACCGGGCCGGCCGGGGCAGGTCGACGGATGAGCCGGTGGGGACGGCAGCGCGAGCGTCGCCGTCCCCACTGCGCCCCGGTTCAGGCCGGCGTGCCGGTGACGGTCAGGTTGCGCACTCGGCCCACGTTGTCGAACGAGCCGAAGCCGACCCGTCCTGAGCCGAACGTGGTGTCCTTCGCGGTCAGCAGCGGGTCGCGGTGCCCGTCGACGTAGACGGCGATCTCGCCGGTGGCCGGCAGGTGCACCACCCGGACGCGGTGCCACAGGGCATCGGTGATCGCCGCGTTGGCGCCTCGGGACCGGCCGTTCCACTGGTGGTCGATGCGCTCCCGGTCGGCGTTGTCCACCTTGAAGATGCCGTTGTGCGGATAGATCGTGTTGTCGGTGGAGAGGTGGGCGTAGTAGAACTCGCTGTCCGAGCGCCAGCCGAAGACGATGATCACGTCCCGGTTGGTGACCTCCACCGGCGTGTCGAGTCGTACCTGGGCGTCGACCCGCATCGACGACCACGCCGGGCCGTTGGTCAGCACGGCGTACTCGAAGGGCCGGCGCGGGCCCGGCCGGCTCTCCCCGGCCTCGGCCAGGATGACCTGGTCGCCTGTGAACTGCCACTTCGCCGGCGTCACCGGCGCCCAGTTCGCGGCCCCGGCGGTGCGGCGCAGTGTGACGTCCCCGACGTCGCCGCTGGCGAACTCCCGGGTGCCGGTCACCTTCCACACCTTTCCGTTGGCCTTCGCGACGACGTAGAGCTCGCCGGCGGCGTCGGTGCCGAAGCGCAGGTCCACCCGGTTGGGGTCACCGGGCGCTCCGGGGGCGGACAGGTCGCGCATCCGGACCGGGGCGCCCGCCGCGTCGAAGAGCGCGAGCTGGTGGATCGTGGCCAGCCCTCGGCCCCGGCGCATCTCGTTGGCCTCGGTGTAGAGCACCCGGCCGTCGACGAGGTCGCCGAAGACGTACTTGCCGCGCAGCGCGGGCAGCGCCCGCCCCCGGTAGACGAAGCCGCCGGCCACCGCGACACCGACGTCGTCGGTGCAGTTCCAACCGGCGGCGGGGTCGTGGTCGTACGCGGCGACCGGGTAGGTGTAGCCGTACGTGTCGTCGTCGGCGGGCAGCGGGAGCAGCCGGTCGCACGGGTTCGTGGCCGTCTTGTCGAAGACGAAGGAGCCCTCGCGCTCGCTCCAGCCGAAGTTGTCCCCGGCGCGGACCTCGTAGATGGCCTCGACGGCGTGTTCACCGATGTGCCCGAGGTACATCCGGCCGGTCGCCCGGTCCCAGCTGAACCGGTGCGGGTCCCGGAAACCCACTGCGTAGAGCTCGCCGAGCGCGCCGGCCCGGCCGACGAACGGGTTCCCGGCCGGGATGCCGTAGTGCCCGTTCGCGGAGTTGGTGCCCCGGGGGTCGATCCGTAGCAGCTTGCCGTGGGGTAGGGCCAGGTTCTGCGGGTCGGTGTTGCGCGCGCCCTGGCCACCGTCGCCCACGGCGAGGTACAGCAGGCCGTAGTCGCGGTCGTGGCGCTTGGCGGTGGGGTTGAAGTTGATCTCCTGGATGCCGTGCACCTGGCCGCCGAAGCCGATGCGCAGCACCTCGCGGTGCGTACCGGCGAAGGTGGCGGCGGCCGGATCGGTCGCCGTCCACTCGGTGATGACGCCGTGGAAGAGCGCGTTGGGCTGGGCGTAGTCCGGTGTGACGGTCGTCGTCGACGCCAACTCGGTGTGGATGGTGTAGAACCGGCCGTTCACCCCGAACTCCGGGTGGAACGCGACGTACCCGAAGCCCTGGCCGAGCCCACGACCGGAGAAGAACCGCGGCGCGAACGTCGCCGCCACGTCCAGGTAGACGTGCGGCACGCCGCCCTCGACCAGGTAGAGGCTGCCGTTGAGGTCGGGCACCGCCCGCCGGCCGGAGCCGTCGGGCACCTCCATGATGGTGTTGATCCGCGCGGTACGCATGAGCCGCGCGTCGGTCGGCGCCGGCGTCGGGTACGACTGCGGGAAGCTGGCGTACTCGCTGAGGACCAGCCCGATTCGGGACTGGACCGGCATCTCGGGGATCGGGTCGTCGACAGCGTCGGCGGCCCGCGCGGGCGTGGCGACCAGTGTGGACAGGATCAGCATGAGGGCGGTGAGGCCGGCCCTCACTGTGGGCCGGCGGACGGTGCCGGCGCGGCGGTGCAGGGTGCGCACGCGTGTCTCCTTCTCGGTGGGACGGTGCCGAGGGTGGTCAGCGGGCAAGGTGGCGGTACTGCCTCCGCACGTCGTGAGCGGAGACCACACTGTCGAGGAACATCAGGCCGTCCATCCGGCAGTCGCAGGGGTTGCGCTCAACGGTGTCCTGGGGGAAGCTGCCGCCGATCTTGATGCCTCGGGGGTCGGACGCGGTGGTCACGTGTGGGCCCGGCCCGGACACCAACCACGGGTCGTCGGCCCGGGTGTAGAAGCCGTCCACCGGTTCGCCGTTGCGGTAGAGGGCGAGCGCGCCGGTGTCGAAGTCGAAGGTGGCGGCCAGGTGCACCCACTCCCCCACCGGCAGCAGCTCTCGCCAGTCCCGGGCGGCGGCGAAGGTCTGCGAGTTGCCACCGTCGAGGCGCCGGCCGAGCGCGACGAGACGCAACTCCCCGTCGACGTCGATCAGCTCCAGCAGGGCGCGGACGCCGTGGCCGTCGGAGTCGCCGGTCAGCACTCCGGCCAGCCCGATCGCGTTGTACCTGTCGTCCGGGTCGGCGGTGGTGGAGTTGGGCAACGGGCTGTCCATGTTCAGCTTGAACCAGCCCATGACCGTGGTGCCCGCGGTGGCGCTGAAGGCCCGCAACGTCCGCACCCCGCTGGCCGACCAGGTGCCGGCCTTCCAGTCGTCGTTGCCGGCGACGGCGGGGTCGACCTGCCGGGTCTGCACCGCGTTGCGGCTGCCCCGGTAGGCACGGTCGGGCACCCGCATGGCGGCGCCGCCGTTGATCAGCTCGATCTCGGTGCCGGAACGCCCCTGGTCGCGTTCGAGGGCGGGATCGCCGGGCACCGGGTGGTCGAAGTCGTACGCGGCGACCAGGTGCGCGCGCAGCGCCGGATGGACGTCGTGCGAGAGGCTGCGATCCGCCTGCGCCGGTGGCGCGCTGGCGCCGGTCAGCGCGCCGATCGCCAGGAGGGAGACGGCCGCTCGTCGGGCCCTGGACATGGCTGTCACCTCGTTTCGCGGCATGCCGGATGCCGGTCACGTCAGCGCTTACGAAAGCGCTTACGTACCCTAGGCTTCGATCGATGTCGCTCGCAACAGATCGGGCAACATGGCTGTTTTCGGGGAGTTGCCGATGCCCAGGGCCAGCCACCGGCCGCGCCTCGTGGACGTCGCCGAACACGCCGCCGTCTCGCTGGCGACCGCCTCCCGCGCCCTCGCCGGCCGCCAGGGGGTCAGCGCCGAGGTGGCCGACCGGATCCGGCAGATCGCCAGTGAGCTGGGCTACGTGGCCAACCCGTACGCCCGCACGCTGGCCAGCGGGGCCACCTCCACAGTGGGTCTGATCGTCCATCAGGTCGACGACCCGTACTTCGCCGAGATCGCCGCCGGGGTCATCCAATTCGCCGCCGAGCAGGGGCTGCTGGTGCAGATCTGCCAGTCCGGCCGTGACCCCGGCTACGAGCTGCAACAGCTGCGCCACCTGATCGCCCAGCGGGTCGGCATCGTCCTGATCAGCGGTTCCGGCTACGACGACCCCCGGATGGAGAGCGCGGCCCGCGCCGAACTGGCCGCGTTCCAGGACCATGGCGGACGGGCCGCCGCCATCGGACGACACGCGCTCGGCGTCGACGCCGTGCTGCCGGACAACGAGGCCGGCGGCCACGCCCTCGCCCAGCACCTGATGGATCTCGGCCACCGGCGGATCGCTGTCGCCGCGGGCAGCGCCGGCCTCACCACCGTCGCCGACCGGCTGGCCGGGGTGTCGTCGGCAGTGCGGCAGCGCGGGCGCTCCCCCGCCGACCTCGTCGTCGTGCACAGCGACTTCACCCGCGGCGGTGGGCGCGCCGCCGCCGAGCAGATTCTCAACGAGCATCCGGAGACGACGGCGATCGTCGCGCTCAACGACGCGATGGCCATGGGCGTGCTGTCGACGCTGCGGTCCCGCCGCGTGCCGGTGCCCGCGCGGATGTCAGTGGTCGGTTTCGACGACGTCTCCGTGGCGGCCGACCTCGCACCCAGCCTCACCACCATCCGCCTGCCGATGACCGAGATGGGCCGTACGGCACTCACCCTCGCCCTCAAGCCGCGAACGACACGCCCCCGCCGCCGCCCCACCGGGCACCTGCTGGTCGTCCGCGACTCGACCGGGCCCGCACCGAGGACCTGACCGACGCCGCGCCGGTCAGACCGCCAACGCCGCCCGGACCTCCCGCTCCGCCGTGACACCCCCGTCGCCGTGCGAGGTGACCCGACCGGACTCCAGCACGTGGTAGCGGTCCGCCACCCGCAGCGCGAAGCCCAGGTGCTGCTCGACGAGGAGCACACTGAACCCGGACTGCCGGGTCAGCTCGACGATCCGCTCCTGGATCTCCGCGACCACCGACGGCTGGATGCCCTCGGTCGGCTCGTCGAGCATCAGCAGCCTCGGTCGGGTGATCAGGGCGCGGGCGATGGCCAACTGTTGGCGCTGACCGCCGGAGAGCAGCCCGGCCCGACGCCGCAGCAGCGGGCGCAACGCCGGAAACAGATCCAGCACCTCCGCCGTGGCCACCGCCCCGTCGCGCCGGCCGTCGGCGACCAGCCGCAGGTTCTCCGCCGCGGTCAGGTGCGGGAAGCACTGCTGACCCTGCGGGACGTACGCCATTCCCCGCGCCACCCGCTCGTGCGGTCCGGCGCGGGTGACGTCCTCGCCGTCCAGCTCGACGGTGCCGGCGCTCGGGCGCAGCAGCCCGGCCGCGACCCGCAGCAGTGTGCTCTTGCCCGCGCCGTTGTGCCCGAGCACGGCGGCCACCCCGTCGGGCGGGACGGCCAGATCGACCCCGTGCAGCACCCGAGAACGCCCGTACCCGGCGTGCACCCCGCGCAGCGTCAGCATCATGCCTCCAGGCCAGAGCGGGCCGACCCGGCGTCGACCGGGTGGCCAAGGTAGACCTCCTGCACGCGCGGGTCCGCCTGAACCTGCGCCACTGTGCCCTCGCTGAGCACCCGGCCGGCGTGCAGCACTGTGACGCTGCGCGCGAACCGACGCAGGAAGTCCATGTCGTGCTCGATCACGACGACAGTGCGATCCCGGCTCACCGTCTCCAACAGGACGCCGGTGGCGTCGCGTTCCTCGTGGCTCATCCCGGCGACCGGCTCGTCCAGCAGCAGCAGCCGCGCGTCCTGCACCAGCAGCATGCCGATCTCCAGCCACTGCTTCTGGCCGTGCGCGAGCGTCCCGGCGAGGTGTGCGGCCCGCTCGGCGAGACCGATGGTCTCCAGCGCGGCGGCGACCTCGTCAGGGACACCGCGGCGGCGGCGGGCCAGTGTCGCCCAGCTGCGCCGTGCGCCCGCCGCGATGTCGAGGTTCTGCAACACCGACAGCTCCTCGAAGACCGTCGAGGTCTGGAAGGTCCGCCCGATGCCGAGCCGGCTGATCCGGTGCACCGGTCGGCCGAGCAGTTCCTCGTCACCGAACCGGACCGAGCCGGTGGCCCGGACCAGGCCGGTGATCGCGTCGACCAGTGTGGTCTTGCCGGCGCCGTTCGGCCCGATCAGGAACCGGATGTCGCCGGCGGGCACCTCCAACGAGACGCCGTCCACGGCGGTGAAGCCGTCGAAACTGACCCGCACGTCACGGACGGACAACCCGTCCAACCGCTCGCCGCTCATGCCGTGCTGGCTGGGCATGCGCTCACGGCCCTCGCTTCGCTCGGTGCGTTCGCTCATGCCGCCGGCACCTCCGTCCGCTCGGCGCGTCGTCGGCCCAGCGACAACCGGCCGCGCCGCAGCGGCTGCGCGGCGACGTCACGGCGGCGGGCCAACGCCCACAACGACGCCAGGCCGCCGGGAAGGAACGCCACCACGACCACGAAGAGCAACCCCTGGAGGTACGTCCAGGTGCCCGGGAACCGCTCGGAGAGGGCGGTACGCGCCCAGGCCACCGCCACCGCGCCGAGCACCGGCCCGAGCAGTGTCGCCCGGCCGCCCACCGCGACGCCGATGACGAACTCGATCGACGGGACGATGCCGATCAGCGCCGGCGAGATGATGCCCACCGCCGGCACGAACAGCGCACCGGCAAGCCCGGCCATGCCCGCCGCGACCACGTACGCCACCAGCTTGACCGAGGCCGGGTCGTAGCCCAGGAAGCGGACCCGTTCCTCACCGTCGCGGACCGCCACCAGCAGCTCGCCGTAGCGGCTGTGGATGAGCTGACGGGTCAGCGCGAGCAACGCCAGCAGCGTCCCGGCGATGATGAAGTACACCATCCGCTGGTTGACCGGGTCGTCCAGGTCGTAGCCGAAGAAGCCCTTGATGTCGGTGAGCCCGTTGGTGCCGCCGGTGGTGCCCTGCTGGCCGATCAGCAGGATCACCATCGCGGCGGCGAGCGCCTGACTGAGGATGGCGAAGTACGCGCCGCGGACCCGGCGACGGAAGACCAGCGAGCCGAGCCCGAAGGCGACCGCCATCGGCAGCAGCACCGTGGCGGGCAGCGCGAACCACGGGCTGGCGAACGGTCGCCACCACAGGGGCAGCTCGTCGAGTTGCCCGTACAGCTGCATGAAGTCGGGCATCCCACCCGGGCCCGCGTCGGCGAGCTTGAGGTGCATGGCCATCGCGTAGCCGCCGAGGCCGAAGAAGACGCCCTGGCCCAGGGTGAGCATCCCGCCCCGGCCCCAGGCGATCCCGATGCCGACCGCGACCATGGCGACGCAGAGGTACTTGGCGAGCAACGCCAGCCGGAAGTCCGACAGCACCAGCGGGGCGACGGCGAACAGCAGCGCCGCGCCGAAGGCGAAGCCGGCCAGGGTCCGCAGCCGCGAGCGGCCGGCGGGGCGGCCCGGTGGTACGGCGCCGTCGGGCGCCGGGCGGACGGCGGTGCTGGGTGGCGCGGGGGTGACGGCGGTCATGCGAGGCTCCTGGTCCGCAGTGTGAACAGGCCCTGTGGCCGCCACTGGAGGAACGCGACGATCGCCACGAACACGATCACCTTGGCGACGCTGAGGGTGGTGAGGTACTCCCCGGTGGCCTGGAGCACGCCGAGGGCGAAGGCGACGATCACGCTGCCCTTGAGCTGGCCGATCCCGCCGACCACGACGACCAGGAAGGCGTCGATGATCAGGTTGGTGCCCATGGTCGGGCCGATCGGGCCGAGCAGGGTGAGGGCCACCCCGGCGAGCCCGGCCAGGCCGGAGCCGAGGAAGAAGGTCGTCCGGTCGACCCGGGAGGTGGCGATGCCGGACACGGCGGCGAGGTCGCGGTTCTGCACCACCGCGCGGATACGACGCCCGAGCGGGGTGAGTCGCAGCGCCAGGGTGAGCGCCGCGACGGCGGCCAGCGCCAAGGCGAGGATGAACAGCCGGTTGTTGGCGATGGTCAGCCCGCCGGGCAGCGCCACGTTGCCGGTGAGCAGCTCGGGCGCGCGGGTCTGCACGTTCGGGCTGCCGAAGATGTCCCGGGCCAGTTGCTGCAACATCAGTGACACACCCCAGGTGACCAGCAGGGTGTCCAGTGGCCGGGCGTAGAGCCGGCGGATGAGCAGCACCTCCAGCAGGACGCCCATGGCGCCGGCGACCACGAACGCCACCGGCAGCGCGACCACCAGCGACAGGCCCGCACCGGTGATGCTCTGCTGCAGAACGTAGGTGGTGTAGGCGCCGGCCATGATGAACTCACCGTGCGCCATGTTGATCACGTTCATCTGGCCGAAGGTCAGCGCCAGACCGAGCGCGATGAGCAGCAGCACCGCGCCGATGCTGATGCCGGTGAAGAGTTGACCGAAAAGGACTGTCACGGTGGGTACTCCGAACTGCTGGTCGGGTGGCCCGGGCGGAGCGCGCGGCAACGCGCTCCGCCCGGGCCGGCGTCGTCAGCTCAGGCCGCTCGCCCACGGGTAGGTCTTCAGGTACGGGTCCGGCGCGACGGGCTTGCCGGAGTTCCACACCTCGGTGATCAGGCCGTCCGCGCCGATCTTGCCGATCCGGGCGGTCTTGGCGATGTGCTGGGTCTTGCCGTCGACGGTGACCAGACCCTCCGGCGCGTCGAAGGTGATCCCGTCCGAGGCGGAGCGGACCTTCTCCACGTCGAAGGCGCCGGCCTTCTCGACCATCGCCTTCCACAGGTGCACGCCGACGTACGCGGCCTCCATCGGATCGCTGGTCGGCTTGTCCGCGCCGTACTTCGCCTTGTACGCGGCCACGAACTTCGAGTTCGCCGCGCCCGGAGTGGTCTGGTAGTAGTTCCAGGCCGTCAGCTGCCCCTCCAGGTACTGGGTGCCGATGCCCTTGACCTCTTCCTCCGCGATCGACACCGACACCACCGGCATCGCGGCGGCGGTCAGACCCGCGGACTTGTACTCCTTGAAGAAGGCCACGTTGCTGTCACCGTTGAGCGTGTTGAACACCGCGTCCGCGCCGGATGATCTGACCTTGTTGACGATGGTGCCGAACTCGGTGGAGCCGAGAGGCGCGTAATCCTCACCCAGCACCGTCATTCCGTTCGCGGTCGCGTACGCCTTGATGATTTTGTTGGCGGTGCGTGGAAAGACGTAGTCGCTACCGACCAGATAGACCGACTTCGCGCCCTGCGCCTTGAGGTAGTCGAGCCCGGGAACGATCTGCTGGTTGGTCGTCGCTCCGGTGTAGAAGATGTAGGGCGACTGCTCCAGGCCCTCGTACTGCACCGGGTAGAAGAGCAACGCCTTGTTCTTCTCGAACACCGGCTTGACCGCCTTGCGACTGGCCGACGTCCAACAGCCGAAGACGGCGGCCACCCGGTCCTCGGAGATGAGCTTCTCGGCCTTCTCGGCGAAGGTGGGCCAGTCCGAGGCGCCGTCCTCACCGACCGGCTGGATCTTCTTACCGAGGACACCGCCGGCCGCGTTGATCTCCTCGACGGCGAGCATGATGGAGTCGCGGACGGTGACCTCGCTGATGGCCATGGTCCCGGAGAGCGAGTTGAGCAGGCCCACCTTGACGGTGTCGCCGGAGACGTCGGCGGTGACGCCGGTCGCGCCGCCCTCGTCGGTGGTCTTGCTGCCGCACGCGGTCATCGCGGCCGCGGCGACCAGGGTCATGGCACCCGCCAGGATGCGGCGGCCCCGGAATAATGACATCTACTCTCCCTGCGGTGCACTCATAAGGCGGAAGGACGGTCGGTGCGGTCCGATGGAGCTGACGTGGGCGATGCCAAGCTCGACGGGTGGACGCCGCGCAGGGCACCGGATCGGATATGGGCAGGGAAAGCGTCGACCGGCATGATTGCGCGGGTGTTTCCCGGTCCTTAATTGACTGTTTCCGAGCCGCCGTCGAGGCGCGCACGAAAACGGCCGACACCGTCGGGGAGGAAACGGTGTCGGCCGTTCGGAGAGACGCAGGATAAGTGCCACCACAATGGTCGACGGAAGAATCTGTCGAAGGTGGGCACAATAGCGAGATCTGAACCCGTGGCCAGATACTTCACTCAGGAAGCATCTTAGGGCGGGATCGGGTGGCGCTGTCAAGGGTCGGGTGGGCCGACTGCACTGCGCGGTTCAGAGCTGAGCGAGCACCGTGAAGTCGAGCCCGTCGGCCTCGGCCAGGTAGATGCGCTGCCGGACGTGCCGCTGCCGCAGCCGCAGCCGCCCACGTGGCCCGTGGTAGGCGACCGTGTCGGCGGCGGTCTCGATGGCCCGCACATCGAGGGTGCGGGCCTGGCCGATCAGCGCGGCCAGCAGCATGACGCCCTCGTAGCAGGACTCCCCCAGGCTGCCCAGCGGCGGCGCCTCCACCCCGAAGCGCCGCGCGAACTCGCCGTGGAAGTCGAGATTCTCCTGTGTCACCAGCCCGGCGAAGAAGCCCGCCGTGCTGTACAGCCCCCGGGTCGCGCCGGCACCGCTGGCCAGCAGCATGTTCTCGTCCATCAGAGTGCTCAGCCGCAGGCAGCGCTGATCCAGGCCGGACCGGGCGAACGCGCGGTTGAACCGCACCGCGTCGGCACCGACCAGCAGCATCACCACCGCGTCCGCGTCACTGTGCTCGATGCGGCGCAACACCTCGGTGAAGTCGTGCGCGTCCAACGGCAGGAAGTGCCGGCCCACCACCTGCCCGCCGCCGCGTAGCGCGTACCGCTGGGCGGCCCGTGACGTACGGCGCGGCCACACGTAGTCGTTGCCGACCACGAACCAGCGGCGCACGCCCTGCTCCCCGGCGAGCAACCGCATCGCGGGCCACAGTTGGGCATCGGGTGTCTCGCTGGTCAGGAAGACTCCTTCGGTGCGTTCGCCGCCCTCGTAGAGTGCGGTGTAGACGTACGGGACCCGGTGCGCGACGCGGGGCGCCAACGCCTGGCGCACCGAGGAGATGTGCCACCCCGTCACCCCCTGCACGGCCCCCACCGACACCAACGCCTCGACCTCGGCGGCCACCTCGGCCGGCGGTGCGCCACCGTCGACCGGCACCAGCCGGACCTCCCGGCCCAGCACGCCACCGCACCGATTGATCTCCTCCACCGCGAGCTGCGCGCACAGCTCACAGGTGGGGCCGAACATGCCGGCCGGCCCGCGCATCGGGTAGACCAGCGCGATGCTGACCACGGCACTGTCGACGGTCAGCCACGGCGGTGCCGGCGCGGACATGAGCACATGATTGCCCGGCCCACGACGGAAGACCAGCGCTCACCACTGACCGGGACGACTCGCTACCATGACAGGGCCACCGGACCAGGGAGTTTCATGTCAGACGTGCCCGGGGCGCCAGCCGACCTGCTGCGCTCGCTCACCCGCGCCGAACGGCTGCTCTCCCGCCGGCTGGGCGCCGTACTGGCCGACGACGCGATCAGCATCGAGGCGTGGCGGGTGCTCTGCCTGCTCGCCGACGGCCAGGGTCACCCGATGAGCGAGGTGTCCGCCGAGGCGTCGCTGCCGCCGGGCACCCTCACCAAGCTGGTCGACCAGCTGGTCGACCGCAACCTCGTCTTCCGCCGGATCGATCCGATCGACCGCCGGCGGATCCGGGCGTACCTGACCACCCGGGGCCGCCACGAGCACGCCCGCCTGGATGAGCGGGTCCGCGCCAGCATCGCCGAACTGGGCATCACGGAGATGGGCGTCGCGCAGACCAGCGAGCCGGGCACGCCCCCGGCCGCCAACCTCGTACGCCAGCTCGACGACCTGATCGGCCGCCTCGACCCGGCCCGGCAACGAGTGCACGCCGACGCGACCAGCCCACACCGCTGACCCTCCCCCGCTCCGGGCTCCGGGCTTCCGGACGGTTGGGCTTGCGGGCGGTCGGGCTTGCGGGGCAATCGGCACGGCCTTGAGCGCGGCCCGACCTCCCACCCCACATGCCAAGGAGCGTGATGTCTGTGAGTCATCGTGATGACTCACAGACATCACGCTCTCTGGGGTGTCCGCCGGCCGGCACCGTCGTGCTCTGGACCAACCTGGCCCCGGGAACGGTCTCGGCTGCCACGGGTGACACGGGCCATGGCGGCGTCGCGCAGGGCCAGGACGGCGTCGCGGCCCGGTAGCGGCTCCTTAGACCGTCAGGTGGGCGCGCAGGGTGTGCGCGTCGGGAGCTGTCGCCGTCCACAGTGTCGCCGGACCGCCGGCCAGCGGTAACCGGGCGACGCTGCCCTCGGCCCTTGGAGGTTCGGCGGGTCGCGACGGGTCGACCACCAGCAGCGATCCGGTGGCCGGGGCGCCGCCGAGCACCGCCGGTCCGGCCCAGCCGGGCGCGTTCGGGCCCACCGCAAGGGACTGGCGCAGCAGTGGTCGACCCGCGTAGTCGACCCGGGTGTGTACGACGGCGCCGCCGGGGGCCTCGCCGTACCGGCCGCAGATCAGCTCGTCGCGCCACCGCAGGCTCGCACCGGCGGCCAGCGCGATCCGGGACTCGGCGAGGTGCGCGCAGCCGGCCGCAGCGACCAACTGTTCCGGAAGCCAGTGCAGCGTGGCACCGGCGTGCACCATCGCTCGCACCACCATCCGGGAAACGGCACCCGCGCGACCCGGTAGGGCGATCGACGCGGCGACGCTGTGCACCCGGACGGCCGCGCCCGGCCCGACGTCGATCTCCAGGCGCAGATCGTCCCCGGCGAGCGGTCCGGCCGCCCCGCCGACGAGGTGCACAGTGGCGACACCGCCGTCGGTCGGGGTCTGGCGCAGCAGCAACGGCGTTTCGCCGTGCAGCTCGACCAGGGCTGTGCCGCCCCGACCGTCGGCCTTGGCGACCAGCCGAGCGCGCGCTCGCATCAGGCCGGGCCGACCGGCGCGGCCAGTGGGTGCAGGGCGGCGTGGTGGGCCAGTTCGTGCCGGATCCAGTCCGCCACCGACGTCGCCGTGGGGTCTCCCACGATGGACAGGAAGAGGGTCGGGAGGTCGCCCCGTCGGGCCCGCGCGTCACGATCCATGACGGCGAGGTCGGCACCCACCATCGGCGCCAGGTCGGTCTTGTTGATCACGAGAAGGTCGGCGGCGGTGACCCCCGGCCCGCCCTTGCGGGGCACCTTGTCCCCGCCCGCCACGTCGACCACGAAGATCTGCCGGTCGACCAGCCCCCGACTGAAGGTCGCCGTCAGGTTGTCCCCACCGCTCTCCACGAGGACCAGGTCCAACGGGCCGACCGCCTCGGCCAGTTCGTCGACGGCGTCCAGGTTGGCGCCGATGTCGTCGCGGATCGCGGTGTGCGGGCAGCAACCGGTCTCCACAGCGCGGATCCGGGCCGGGTCCAGCACGCCGGCCCGCCGGAGGAAGTCGGCGTCCTCGGTCGTGTAGATGTCGTTGGTCACCACGCCGAGCCGCAGCTCGTCGGCGAAGGCACGGCAGAGCGCGGCCACCAGGGCCGTCTTGCCGGAACCGACCGGGCCGCCGATGCCGACCCGCAGGGCACGGCCGGCACGCGCCAACGGCGGATGGGGGTCCACCCCCGGCTCCGGATGGGTGTGCGCAACGGTCTCGTCGTGGGGTGGGGTGGCCGGCGGCGGTGTGATCGGTTCGACGGCGGGCACAGCGCTCGGCACAACGGTGTCAGGACGCAAAGAGACGCACCTCCCAGGTGGCATGGATTTCGGCATGGATGTCGGCGAGTGGAGCGGCGGCCGCGGGCAGCCGCTCCGGTGGATCATCGGCGGCCCGCGCCGCGTCGGCGGCCGTACCGTCGCAGGCGTCGGCCAGGCCGACCAGCAGCGCTTGGACCTGGTACGGGTCGAGGCCGAGCAGACGTACGCCGGCGCTGGCCGCCCCGGTCAGCGTCCCGTACGCGGCGATCGTCGCGGTCTCGAGGCGCGACAGCCCGGCCGCGGCGCAGAGCAGCCCGAGTACCAGCGGTTGGTGTGGGCCGCCGGGCGTCGCGGGCAGGTCGGCGAACGGGGCGTCCGGCCAGATGGACCGGCCGGCGCGCAGCAGCGCCCGGCCCTGCCGGCGCGAGACCGTCCGCAACGCCGGGGCGGCGGTACGCGCGTCCAGCTCCGCGTCGAGCCGAGCCAGCGCGCCCGACCGGGCGGCGGACCCAGCCAGCACCGCCGCTCGGTGGGCGGCCGCCGCGAACGCCGCGCCGACCAGCCCGGCGGTGGCCAACCGGCCGGCCAGGAAGGCCTCCAACGACGGCAGGTCGGTGACCCGACCGGCGGCGACGGCCGCCTCCAGACCACCGGAGTGCGCGTGCGCCCCGGCCGGGAAGCGCCCGTCGGCCAACAACAACAGCAGGCTCGGAGTCGCCATCAGAACAGGAAATACCGCTGGGCCATCGGCAGCCGGGTCACCGGGTCCGGCTCCACCACCTGCCCGTCGATCCGTACCGTGAAGGTGTCCGGGTCCACCTCGATGCGCGGCATCGCGTTGTTCTCCGGCAGGTCGGCCTTGCCCCGCGACCGTACGTCGCTCACCGGCACCACCCGGCGACGCACGTCCAGGCGGAGCCCAGCGTCCAAAGCCGCCGGGGCCACGAAGGCCAGGCTGGTGGCCGCCGCCGCCGCGCCGTACGCCCCGAACATCGGCCTGGGCAGCATCGGCTGCGGGGTCGGGATCGAGGCGTTGGCGTCGCCCATCTGGGCGTACGCGATCATGCCGCCCTTGAGGACCAGGTGCGGCCGGACGCCGAAGAACGCCGGATCCCAGAGCACCAGGTCGGCGAGCTTGCCCGGTTCGACCGAGCCGACCTCCCGCTCCAGCCCGTTGGCCATCGCCGCGCAGATGGTGTACTTCGCCACGTACCGTCGAGCCCGGTGGTTGTCGGCGGGCCCGTCACCCGGCAGCGCGCCGACCCGGTCCTTCATCACGTGGGCGCTCTGCCAGGTCCGCATGATCACCTCGCCGACCCGGCCCATCGCCTGCGCGTCGGAGCCGATGATCGAGATCGCGCCGAGGTCGTGCAGCAGGTCCTCGGCGGCCATCGTGGACGGTCGGATCCGACTCTCGGCGAAGGCCAGGTCCTCCGGCACGGACGGATTGAGGTGGTGGCAGACCATCAACATGTCCAGGTGCTCGGCCAGGGTGTTGGCGGTGTACGGCCGGGTCGGATTCGTCGACGACGGCAGCACGTTCGGTTCGCTGGCGACGGTGATGATGTCCGGTGCGTGCCCGCCACCGGCTCCCTCGGTGTGGTACGAGTGGATCGCCCGTCCACCGATCGCCCGCAGGGTGTCGGCGACGAACCCGGCCTCGTTGAGCGTGTCGGTGTGGATCGACACCTGGACCCCGGACGCGTCCGCCACCCGCAGGCAGGCGTCGATCGCCGCCGGTGTGGTGCCCCAGTCCTCGTGCAGCTTGAAACCGCCCGCACCGGCCCGCAGCTGTTCCCACAGCGCCTCGCTGGAGACGGTGTTGCCCTTGCCGAGCAGCAGCACGTTGACCGGCATGGTGTCCAGCGCCTCGTGCATCCGGGCCAGGTGCCAGGCGTTCGGTGTGACGGTTGTCGCGCGGGTCCCCTCGGCCGGCCCGGTGCCGCCGCCGACCATCGTGGTGATGCCGCTGGCCAGCGCCTCGGTGACGATCTGCGGGCAGATGAAGTGCACGTGGGTGTCCACCGCGCCGGCGGTGAGGATCCGCCCGTTGCCCGCGATCACCTCGGTCGACGGGCCGATGACCAGGTCGGGGTGGACGCCGGGCATGGTGTCCGGGTTGCCAGCCCGGCCGAGCGCCACGATGCGCCCGTCGCGCAGCCCCACGTCGGCCTTGACCACGCCCCAGTGGTCGAGCACCACAGCACCGGTGATGACGGTGTCCAGTGCTCCCTCGGCGCGGGTGGCACGGGACTGGCCCATCGACTCACGGATCACCTTTCCGCCGCCGAAGACCGCCTCGTCGCCGCCCACGCAGTGGTCGGTCTCCACCTCGATCAGCAGGTTGGTGTCGGCCAGCCGGATCCGGTCACCGGTCGTCGGCCCGTACAGGTCGATGTAGCGGTCCCGCCGCACGGCGCTCACCGCGACGACCCGTCTTCCGTGACCGCGTACGGCGACGGGTCCAACGGTCCCGCGCACTCTCCGCGCAGGCCCGGCACGACGCGCGCGCCGCCGAACGGGACGAGGTCGACGGTGCGGCTGATGCCCGGCTCGAAGCGGACCGAGGTGCCCGCCGGAACGGCGAGCCGCTGCCCCCAGGCGGCAGCCCGGTCGAACGACAGCGCCGGGTTGCACTCGGCGAAGTGGTAGTGCGAGCCGACCTGCACCGGGCGGTCGGCGGTGTTGACCACGAGCATTGTGGTCACCGGACGGCCCACGTTGATCGGAACCGGGTCGGCCGCCGGCAGGATCTCCCCCGGGATCACGGGATCGGGTGGTGCACCGTCACGAGCTTGGTGCCGTCCGGGAACGTCGCCTCCACCTGCACCTCCCTCAGCAGCTCGGGGATGCCGTCCTGGACGTCGTCGCGGCCGAGCACCGCCCGGCCGGCCGACATCAGGTCGACCACCGACCGCCCGTCGCGGGCCCCTTCGAGGAGGAACGCGGTGATCACCGCGACGGCTTCGGTGTAGTTGAGGCGCAGGCCGCGTTCGCGGCGGGCGCGGGCGACATCGGCCGCGACGTGGACGAGCAGGCGGTCCTGCTCGTGCGGGCTGAGGAACACGGGGCTCTCCCGGTGGGTCGGCGTGCCCCGGCTCGCCGTCGGCTCCAGACGGAGCCACCCGGGCCACAGGACCCGAGGGGACGAGCTGGGAGTCACACGACCGCCGGGTCACCGCCGACGGGGCGACCCGGGACTCCACCATCCCGGCCCGCACGACGGGCGACCGGCGGTGTCGGGTCGGATGCGGACCGCACCGCCCACCGCTGAGCAGACCGTAGAGGATCGCCACCGACCGAGGCAACAGTCCATTGGGGATCGTGGCGGCTCGCCGCTGGCTACCGGTACGGCGGCAGGCAGGGGATGATCACCAGATGACGGCGACGAGGGGTACGCGCGCACTGCTCGGTGTTCTGTTCCTGGCGGTGGCCACGGTCGGGGCGTGGATCCTCTGGCTGGGCTGGGACGACGATTACACCGTCGACGCGCAGACCGGCGCGAGCAGCGGCCCGTACGAGGCGTGGCAGGTGATCGGCTGCGTGCTGACGCTCGTGCTGCTGGCCGCGCTCGCCGGGACGCGGCTCAGCCCGTGGCTGGTGGCACCGGTGATGACTGTGGCGTTCACGGCGGCCTGGTCGTGGCGGGCCGCGTCGACCGACGACAGCGGGTTGTGGGCTGTCGGCGGGATTCTGGTGCTGGTCGGCATGGCGGTCGGCAGCACCGTGGTGAGCCTCGTCGGGCGGCGGATCGGTCGGCGGATGACCGGCCGACCCGCCGAGAGATAACCCATCGCCCTCGTGGGCGCCGAAATGCTACGAAGGGGACGTGCCTGACCTGACGAGCTCCCTTGATGCCACGTCCCTCAAGACTCCGCGGCTGCTGTTGCGCCGCTGGCGAAGCGATGATCTGGACGGGTTCGCCGCGGTCAACGCGCAGCCCGAGGTGATGCGCTACATCCATGACGGCCGCACCCTGGACCGGGCCGCGACCGCGGAGCGTCTGGCCACCTATCAGCGGCACTGGGACGAGCACGGCTTCGGCCTGTACGCGGTGGAGATCAGAGAGACCGGCGAGCTGGCCGGTTTCACCGGACTGGCGGTGCCGACCTTCCTGCCCGAGATCATGCCAGCCGTGGAGATCGGCTGGCGGCTCGGCCGCGCGTACTGGGGTCGGGGCCTGGCCACCGAGGCGGCCCAAGCCGTTGTCGCCCACACTCGTGCCAAGCTCGGCCTGCGGCGGCTGGTCAGCATCCACGTCGTCGGCAACGAGGCGTCCGCGCGGGTGATGGTCAAGCTGGGCATGTCGCTGGAGCGCGAGACCGTGCAGCCGGACACCGGCCGCCAGGTCCGGGTCTACGCGATGGACCTGTGAGCGGCCGTGCCGTCGGTTGCCGCGGGTGGGCCGGTCAGCGGGCCCCGGCGGGCTGCGGCGCGGGAGCACCGGCGAACGGGACGTCGACGTGGTCCGCCGTGCCCTGCGGGCCGTCGGGGTGCCGCCACAGCCCTCGGTCGCGCAGGATCGGCAGCACGCCCTCACCGAACCAGTACGCCTCCTCCAGGTGCGGATAGCCGGAGAGGATGAACTCGTCGATGCCGAGCGCGTGGTATTCCGCGATCCGGTCGGCGACCTCGGCGTGGCTTCCCACGAGAGCGGTGCCGGCCCCGCCGCGGACCAGCCCGACCCCTGCCCACAGGTTGGGGGCGATCTCCAGGCCGTCGCGGGAGCCGCCGTGCAGGTCGAGCATGCGCCGCTGCCCCTCGGACTCGCTGCGGCGCAGCCCCTCCTGCACGGCCCGGATGTCGGCCTCGGAGACCCCGTCGAGCAGACGCTGAGCCTGCGCCCAGGCCTGCTCGGTGGTGTCGCGCGCGATGACGTGCAACCGGATGCCGAAGCGCAGCTCCCTTCCGGCGCCGGCGGCCAGCGCCCGGACCCGCTCCAGTTTGTCGGCGACCAGGGCCGGCGGCTCGCCCCAGGTGAGGTAGACGTCGCTGTGCCGCACCGCCACCGGAAGGGCGGCGGAGGAGGACCCACCGAAGTAGACCGGCGGCACCGGGTCGGGCAGCCGGTGCAGGCGCGCCTGTTCGACGCGGACGTGGGCGCCTTCGTGGTCCACGGTCTCGCCGCGCCACAGCGCACGCACCACGTGCAGGAACTCGTCGGCCCGCGCGTACCGGGCGTCCTTGTCCAGGAAGTCGCCGTAGGCCCGCTGCTCCTGCGACTCACCACCGGTAACCACGTTGAGCAGCAGCCGGCCCCCCGACAGCCGCTGGAAGGTCGAGGCCATCTGGGCGGCGAGCGTGGGGGCCAGCAGCCCGGGCCGGAAGGCGACCAGGAACTTGAGTCGCTCGGTCACCTCGGTGAGCATCGCGGTGCTGAGCCAGGCGTCCTCGCACCAGGCGCCGGTCGGGGTGAGCGCGCCGACGAAGCCGAGCTGCTCGGCGCTGCGGGCGATCTGCCCGAGGTACGCCACGCTGGCCGGGCGGGCGCCTCCGGCGGCGCCGGTCGGTACGCCGTGGCCGCCGCCGACGATGTCCCGGCTGTCGCCGTTGGTGGGCAGGAACCAGTGGAAGGTGAGGGTCATCGGGGCTCTTTCCTCCAGCGGGGGCGGTCGGCGCACGCGGCGAGGCGGGCACCTCCTGAGGGGTGGGACGATCCCGCCGACAGCCTACCCATAAAACCTATCGGGTTAGTAGGCTAATGCCGGCGCCGACACCTGTCGATGCGCCACTGTCCGCCTGCCCCGACCCGAGGAGCCGCCATGCCCAGCCCGTCGACGAGCCGTCCCCCGCATCGCCGCCTCCTGACGGCCGCGCTCACCACCGTGGCGCTGCTCGCCACGGTCGCGGTCAGCGCGTGCGGCGGGTCCGCCGATACGGGCGGCAGCGCGGACAAGCTCCGGATCGGCTACCAGCGCTTCGGCGGGCTGAGCCTGGTCAAGGCGCGCGGCGCCACACCGGACGTGGAGTGGTCGCTGTTCGAGAGCGGCCCGGCGCTCACCGAGGCGCTCAAGGCCGGCTCCATCGACATCGGGCAGACCGGCGAGGCGCCGCCCGTCTTCGCCGCCGCCGGGAAGATCCCGTTCTCCATCATCGGCACCTCGGCGCCGATCCCGCAGGGTGAGGCAGTGCTGGTCAAGGCCGACCGGGGCTTCCGCAGCTTCGCCGACCTCAAGGGCAGGACGGTGGCCCTCAACAAGGGCTCCAACGTGCACTGGCTGCTGGTCCGCCTGTTGAAGGCGAACAACATGACCCTGAAGGACATCCAGGTCAAGTACCTCAAGCCCGCCGAGGGGCGGCCCGCGTTCGACGGCAACCAGATCGACGCCTGGGTGATCTGGGACCCGTACTTCGCCCTGGCCGAGCAACCGGGGGTCCAGGTGCTCGCCGACGCGACCGGCCTGGCCAGCAACCGCGAGTACGTCCTGGCCGCGCCCGATGCGGTCAGCAAGCGGTCGGACGACGTCAAGGCGTTCCTCCAGCGCTACCGCGAGGTGACCGACTGGGGCATCGCCCACCCCGAGGAGCGAGCCAGCACCCTCGCGCCGGAGCTGAAGATCCCGCAGGACGTCACCAGCCGCGCCCTGGCCCGCAGCGCCAAGCCCCTGGCCCCGGTCACCCCGGCCATCGGCGACGAGCTTCAGGCGATCACCGACAGCTTCATCGCCCTGGAACTCATCCCGGGGCCGGTCGACCTCCGATCCCGGGTCGACGACCGGTTCAGCGCGGTGTTCCAGTGAGTCGTACGAGCCTCGTCGAGGCGCCCGACGAGGTCACGGCGGCGGTGCCGGTCGTACCCCGTCGTCAGCGGCCGGCCCGACGCTGGCGGCGGGTGGTGAGCCCGGTGGTGCTGGTCCTCGGGTGGGAGTTGGCCGCGCGGACCGGCCTGCTGGCGGCCGAGAAGCTGCCCGCGCCCAGCGACGTCCTGGCCACCGGTTGGCGGCTGAGCCGGGACGGGACGCTCGGCATCCACCTGTTGGACTCCCTCACCCGGGCCGGGGCGGGCCTGCTGATCGGCGGCCTCCTGGCCCTGGTCCTGGGCACCGTGGCCGGGCTGCTGCGGCTCGGTGACGACCTGGTCGATCCGCCGGTGCAGATGGCCCGGATGCTGCCGCACCTGGGGCTGGTCCCGTTGCTGATCATCTGGGTCGGCATCGGCGAATCACTCAAGATCAGCCTGGTGGCTCTGGGCGCGTTCTTCCCCATCTACTTCAACACCTACGCCGGCATCCGGGACATCGACGAGCGGCTGGTGGAAGCGGCCCGTACCTGTGGTCTGGGCCAGGCCGCCCGACTGCGGCACGTGGTGCTGCCCGGGGCGCTGCCGTCTCTCTTCCTCGGCCTTCGGCTGGCGATCGGGGCCGCCTGGCTCAGCCTGGTCGTCGGCGAACAGGTCAACGCCCAGACCGGAATCGGCTTTCTGATGATGGAGGCGCGGGAGTTCAGCCAGACCGACGTGGTGGTGCTCGGCCTGCTCGTCTACGCCCTGCTCGGGCTGTTATCCGACAGTGCGCTGCGCGTCCTGGAGAGGAGGATGTTGACATGGCGTCGCGGACTGCGGGCCACCTGAACGGCGCCGAGCCGGTGCTCACCGCCCACGCGGTGCGCCGGGCGTTCGGGCCGACGGTCGTGCTGGCCGGGGTCGACCTGACCATCGCCCGCGGTGAGGTGGTGGCTCTGCTGGGCGGCAGCGGTTCCGGCAAGAGCACGCTGCTGCGGATTCTCGCCGGGTTGGACGGCGAGGCCAGCGGGACGAGCGTCGTGCACGGCACCGCCGCGGTGGTCTTTCAGGAGCACCGGTTGCTGCCGTGGAAACGCGTGGCGGAGAACGTGGGGCTCGGCCTGTCCGGCGCCGATGGCCCGGGGCGGATCCGGCGGGCGCTGGCCGAGGTCGGTCTGGCCGAGCGAGATCGCGCCTGGCCGGCCGAGTTGTCCGGTGGGCAGGCGCAGCGGGTGGCAGTGGCACGGGCCCTGGTTCGCGAACCGGCCCTGCTGCTGCTCGACGAACCGTTCGGCGCCCTGGACGCGCTGACCCGACTGCGGATGCAGATCCTGCTGCGCCGGCTGCGCGCCGAGCACGGCTTCGCCGCCCTGCTGGTCACCCACGACGTGGAGGAGGCGCTGCTGCTCGCCGACCGGATCCTGCTCCTCGACGAGGGCCGCATCGCCGCGGAGCTGCCCGTCGATCTCGGCCCCACCCGCACGCCGGACGACCCGGCCTTCGGCGCGCTGCGCCGCCACCTGCTCGACCGACTCGGCGTTCCCACCACCTGACGAGCGGAGCTGCGATGACCCGCTGGACCCCCGACCCCACGTTCTACCCCTCGCCCCGGGAGGCGGTGACCGCACCGGCGGAGAAGCTCGCCTACGTGGCGGCCTTCGACCCCACGGCCAGCCGTCCGGACGCCATCGTGGTGCTCGACACCGACCCCGACTCCCCCGACTACGGCCGGGTCGTCGGCTGGACCGACCTGCCGTACGTCGGTGACGAGCTGCACCACTTCGGCTGGAACGCGTGCAGCAGCGCGCTCTGCCCGACCGCTCCGCACCCGCACGTCGAGCGGCGCTACCTGATCGTGCCCGGCCTGCGGTCGTCGCGCATCCACGTCCTCGACACCCAGCCCGATCCGCGCCAGCCGCAGATCGTCAAGGTGATCGGGGCGGAGGAGCTGGCGAAGCGGGCCGGCTACTCGCGGCCACACACAGTGCACTGCGGCCCGGACGGCATCTACCTCTCCGCCCTCGGCGGCGCGGACGGCGCGGAGGGCCCGGGTGGCATCGCCATCCTCGACCACACCACGTTCGAGGTACGCGGGGCGTGGGAGGCCGACCGGGGGCCACAGTTCCTGGCGTACGACGTGTGGTGGCACCTGACCCAGGACGTGCTGGTCACCAGCGAGTGGGGCACACCGTCGATGATCGAGGACGGCATCATCGGTGAGTTGCTGCTGGGCCGACGCTACGGGCACGCCATCCACTTCTGGGACCTGGCGAAACGCCGGCACGTCCAACGGGTCGATCTCGGCGACCAGTACCAGATGCCGCTGGAGCTGCGTCCGGCGCACGATCCGACGAAGTCGTACGGGTTCGTCGGGGTGGTGATCAGCGTCGAGGACCTGTCCGCCTCGATCTGGCTCTGGCACCGTGAGGGGGACGCCTGGGCGGTCACCAAGGTGATCGACATCCCGGCCGAACCGGCCGACCCGGCGGACCTGCCCGACCTGCTCAAGCCGTTCGGGGCGGTGCCGCCGCTGGTGACCGACATCGACCTGTCGGTCGACGACAGGTTCCTCTACGTCTCCTGCTGGGGCACCGGCGAGCTACGCCAGTACGACGTCAGTGACCCGCTGCACCCGGTGCAGACGGGGTCGGTGCACCTCGGCGGGATCGTCCGCCGGACCGCGCACCCGTCGGTGCCGGACGAGGCGTTGGCCGGTGGCCCGCAGATGGTGGAGGTCAGCCGGGACGGCCGGCGGGTCTACGTCAGCAACTCGCTCTACGGCGCGTGGGACGACCAGTTCTACCCCGACGGGGTGGGTGCCTGGCTGGCCAAGCTCGACGTCGACGTGGACGCTGGCGGGCTCACCCCGGATGAGCGGTTCTTTCCGCACGGGGACGAGTTCCGGGGCCTGCGGGTGCACCAGACCCGGTTGCAGGGCGGGGACGCTTCCTCCGACTCGTACTGCTATCCATGACCGTCACCACAGTGGCGACGCTCGCCGCGCTCGGCGCGTTCCATGGTCTGAACCCGGCGATGGGTTGGTTGTTCGCGATGGCCCGGGGCCTTCAGGAGCGCAGCCGGCTGGCGTTGCTGCGCGCCCTGCCGCCGATCGCGGCGGGGCATCTCGCCTCGGTGGCCATCGTCGCCGCGTTAGTCGCCGCGACCCGGTCGGTGACGACGAGCAGCGCCCTCGCTGTGGTGGGCGGCGTGCTGCTGGTCGCCTTCGGGCTGTGGCGGCTGCTCTCCGAGCGGCACTTCCGCTGGGCGGGAATGCGGCTGTCGGCGGCGCAGCTCGCCGCCTGGTCGTTCCTCATGTCGTCGGCGCACGGCGCGGGGCTGATGCTGTTGCCGGTGCTGGTGGCCGAGCCGGTGCCAGGGGGTCACTCCGGGCACCTGGCCGCCGCGCCGGTGGGCGCGCTGTCCGGCCTCGCGGCGGCCGGCGTGCACACAGTGGCCATGCTCGGCGTCGCCCTGGCCGTGGCGATGCTGGTCTACCGGGTGTTCGGGGTCGGTGTGCTGCGTCGGGCCTGGTTCAACGTCGACCGACTCTGGGCCGGGGTGCTGGTGGCCGCCGGGTTGGTGACGCTGATCCGAGCGTGACCATCCATCGTGGAAACGTGTGATGTGTGGTCTCATGTCGTGGTGATCACTCCGACTCCCCTCATGCGCCTGGTGGCCGGTGTGTGGGGGTTCAAGACCCTCGCGGCCGGCGTCGAACTCGGCCTCTTCACCCGGTTGGCCGGCGGGCGGACGATGACCGTCGAGCAGGCCGCAGCCGAGTTCGGGCTGCCCGACCGGCCCGCTGACCTGTTGCTGGCCGCCAGTGCGTCGCTCGGCCTGTTGGAGAAGGCCGGCGACGGTTACCGCAACTCCGATTTGGCCGAGCAGTTCCTGGTCGAGGGCCGCCCGTACTACTTCGGGGCGCAGGTCCGCTACTCGGACCTGCGCACCTACCTGCCCTGGCACCGCATCGGCGAGGCTCTACGCACGGACCGGCCGTTGACCTGGGACCCGGAATCCCAACAGTCGATGTTCGACACCGAGGACCCGGAGATGCTGGCGCAGTTCTGGGACGCGATGTTCTCGACGTCCAGCTTCACCGCGAGCGCGTTGGCCGACGCGTACGACTTCTCCGCGCATCGTCGACTGCTCGACGTGGGCGGCGGTGCCGGCGCGTTCCCGATCGAGTTCTGCCGACGCCTGCCCGACCTACGGGCGACGGTCCTGGATCTGCCGCACGTCTGCGTCCGGGCCCGGGAGCGGATCGCGGAGGCGGGCCTGACCGGGCGGATCGACGCGGTGGGCGGTGACTTCCTCGCCGACCCGGCGCTGCCGGACGGGCACGACGTCATCCTGCTCAGCATGATCCTGCACGACTGGGACGAGCCGACGAACAGGGCGTTGCTGGCCCGGTGCCACGCGGCGTTGCCGCCCGGCGGGGCGATCGTCGTCTGTGAACTGCTGCTCAACGACGAACGCACCGGACCGCCGGAGGCGGCCCTGATGGGGATGAACATGCTTGTCGAGACCGAGGGCGGCCGGAACTACTCGGGCGCCGAGTACACGGCCTGGCTGACCGACGCCGGTTTCGTCGACGTGCGTACCGTGCCGTTCGACGCGCCGGGCGCCAACGGCGCGGTGGTAGCCCGCCGGCCCTGACCGACGACGACACCCGGCCCCGGTGCGAACCGTGGGCCGGGTGTCGCGGCGCCTCACGGCGCGGGCGTCCGATCGGCTACCGGTACGGGTCAGGCGCGAGCCTTCGCCGGCTGCTTCATGAAGTCCATGATCGCCTTGTTGACCTCGTCGGGGTGGGTCCACGGGATGCCGTGCGGCGCGCCCTTGAGCGTGACGAGCTGGCCGGTCGGCATCATCGGCCCGAGCCGCTGCCCGGTCACCGGGTAGGGCAGCACCCGGTCCTGGTCACCCTGCACGATCAACACCGGGATGTCGACCTTCGGCAGGTCCTGGCGGAAGTCCTCCTGCCAGGCGTCCACACTGTCGTGGGTGCCCTTGGCGGAGGCCATCGCGCCGATCTGCCAGTGCGCCCGGTACGCCTCCTCGCTGACCCGCTTGCCCATGTTCTGGTCCGGGTTGAAGAACGCGTCGCAGAAGGACGTCAGGTAGGCGAACCGGTCCTTGATGATGGCGTCCTGGAAACCCTTGAAGAGGCTCCGGTCGACGCCCTCCGGGTTGTCGCTCGCCTTGGCCAGCATCGGCTGCAGCGGGCTGAGCACCACGGCCCGGCTGACCCGCTGGGAGCCGTAGTTGCCCAGGTACCGGATCACCTCGCCGGTGCCCATCGAGTGCCCCACCAGGGTCACGTCGCTCAGGTTCAGCTCCGTCATCAGCACGTCCAGATCCGCGGCGAACGTGTTGTAGTCGTACCCGAACGTCGGCTGGGCAGAGTTGCCGTATCCGCGCCGATCGTAGGTGATCGTCCGGTATCCGGCGTTGAGCAGCTGTGTGGTCACCTTCTCCCAGGTCGCCCCGTTGAACGGGAACCCGTGGATCAGCACCACCGGCTTACCGGAACCGTGATCCTCGTAGTACAGGTCGATGGGCGCGGAGTTTTCCGTCCCCACGGTGATGAAAGGCATGTTTGTCTCCTGCTCCGGTCTCGGGCTGTCGGACGCCCCGCGCTTTCCCGTCGGGTCGATGGATATGCCGGCCACCGGGAGCCCCTCCGGGACCCAGCTCACCCATCGACATTTATCGACGCAATCAGTAGGCTCGCCGGTAGTAAGTTTCGCCGTACGGGAGGTGGGCATGCTTCGACGAGTCCGCACGAGGGCCGCCGCACTGGCCGTCGGAGCGGCGGTGGCCGCCCTGGGCGCCACGCCGGCCGAGGCCGACCCGGTGGTGCCACGGCACGCCATAGTGGTCTGCCAGAGCGCCAGCTTCTACGCCAACTACGACTCCGCCGGCGGGCCTACCGGCCTCAAGCGCACCCTGGTCTACGGCAACAAGATCGGTCACACGCCGGGGGCGCACCCGGTCTACAACGGCTGGGCGGCGTCGTTCGACTTCGGCCCCAACGACTGGGGCTACCTGCGCGCCGAGTGCATCGGCGGGTACGACTCATGGTGACCCGACGTCGCGCCCTCGCCGGCCTGCTCGCCGGGGTCGTCGCCGCCACCGTGGCCCTGCCGTCCCCCGCGCAGGCCGCCAACGGCACCATCGGGGAACGGGAAAGGGTGTGCGCCAGCGACCTGTTCGTCCGTACCCAGCCCGTCGGCGCCTGGATGGGCACCCTCTACCAGGGTCAGACGTTCCTGGTCGAGGGTCCCCGCAGCGGCGGCTACGTCTACGGCTTCGCCTACGGGCACATCAACCGGCGCGGCTGGGTGCAGGACGGCTGGTTCTGCTGACTGCGCCCTGGCGGGGGTGTCCTGATCGGCCTAGCCTCGGGTGGTGAGCCTTCCGCCCCGGCTGCGGGCCGTCAGCGACCTGCACGTCGGGCACCCGCAGAACCGGGCGTTCGTTCAGGAACTGCACCCCGACAACGACGGCGACTGGCTGCTCGTCGCCGGTGACGTCGCCGACCGGTTCGCCGACATCGAGTGGGCGCTCGGGCTGCTGAGCAGCCGGTTCGCGCGGGTCGTCTGGGCGCCCGGCAACCACGAGCTGTGGACACCACCACGGGACCCGGTCACGTTGCGCGGTGAGGAGCGCTACCGCGAGCTGGTGCGGATGTGCCGGCGGTTGGGGGTGTTCACACCGGAGGATCCGTACCCGGTGTGGGACGGCGACGGCGGCCCGGCGACCATCGCCCCGCTCTTCGTGCTCTACGACTACACGTTCCGGGTGCCGGAGGCGCACACCCAGGAGGAGTCGCTGGCACTGGCGTACGCGGCCGGTGTGGTGTGCACCGACGAGGCGCTGCTGCACCCCGACCCGTACCCGAGTCGGGAGGCGTGGTGCGCGGCCCGGATCACCGAGACCGAACGCCGGTTGGCCGAGCGCGACCCGGCGCTGCCGACGGTGCTGGTCAACCACTACCCGCTGGTGCGGGAACCGACCGACGTCCTGCGGTACCCGGTCTTCGCCCAGTGGTGCGGCACCGTCCGCACCAGCGACTGGCACCTGCGCTTCGACGCGGCCACAGTGGTGTACGGGCACCTGCACATCCCCCGCACCACGTTCCACGACGGGGTGCGCTTCGAGGAGGTTTCTCTTGGCTACCCCCGCGAGTGGCAGCCCCGAGGTCCGGTGCCCGACCCGGTCCGCACCATCAACCCGGCCGACGACGTACGCAGGCGCTCGTCCGTCAGGGGGTGACGCCGTCAGGATTTCCGCAGCGGCCGGAACGCGGCCCGCACCTCGGCGGCGAAGAGTTCCGGCTCCTCCCAGGCCGCGAAGTGCCCGCCGCTGTCAGCCTCGTTGAAGTACGCGATGCCGGGGTAGACCGCCTCGGCCCAGCTACGCGGAGCGGGCCAGATCTCGCCGGGGAACGTGGTGAAGCCAACCGGCACTGTGACCGGCGGAGGAGCCTGACCGGCGGCCTGGGCCGCCGCTTGAAACCGCCCCTGCTCCCAGTACCACCGGGCGGACGAAGCGCCGGTACCCGTCAACCAGTACAGCGTGATGTTGTCGAGGATGCTGGCCCGGGTGAGGCCGCCGGCCGGCTCGCCGTCGAGGAACGCGCGGGAGATCTTGTAGTAGCTGTCCGTGTCGTGGTCGAGCATCCAGGCCGCCAAACCGACAGGTGAGTCCAGCACCGAATAGCCGATCGTCTGCGGCCGGGTGGACTGCTCCAGGAAGTAGCCGAAGCCGTCCTTGGCGAACAGGTTCAGCGCGTCGAGCGCGGCACGTTCATGCTCGGAATTGGCCGGCAACGTGTCCTTGATGCCGATCGCCCCGGCGAGCAGGTTCACGTGGATGCCGAGCAGCCCTTGGGGACCTTGGCGCCCCATGGCGTCCGTGACGGCGGCGCCGACGTCGCCGCCCTGCGCGACGTAGCGCGAATAACCGAGGCGGTCCATGAGTTTCGCCCACGCCTGCGCCATCCGCGCGGAATTCCAGCCAGGCTCGGTTGGCTCGCCGGAGAAGCCGTAGCCCGGCAACGACGGCAGCACCAGGTGGAACGCGTCCTCGGGCGTGCCGCCGTGCGCGGTCGGGTCGGTCAGCGGGCCGACGGCTCCGAGCAGCTCGACGACCGAGCCCGGCCAGCCGTGCGTCATGACCAGCGGCAGGGCGTTCTCATGCTGCGACCGCACGTGGATGAAGTGGATCTCGATGCCGTCGATGGTCGTCGTGTACTGCGGCAGCGAGTTCAGCTTCGTCTCGCAGGCGCGCCAGTCGTAATCGGTCATCCAGTAGCGGGCCAACTCCTGGATCGTCGCCAGCTGCACCCCCTGCGAGCGGTCGATGACCAGCTCGCGGGTGGGCCAGCGGGTAGCCGCGATCCGGCGACGCAGGTCGGCGATCGTGTCCTCTGGGGTGTCGAGCCGGAAGGGACGAATTTCGTTGTCGTTGGACATCTTCCCCACCTCGCCAGGTCGAGTCGGCCAGTGCCTATGCACCGACGGAATCGGCACTCGCTCAGTCTCACAGCGGGCCGGCGCCACCCGGGCCAAAACGCGAATCGCCGACGCACCTCGCCCGTGGGATGATCAACCGGTGAGCCAACCGGACGAATTCGACGACAACTGGCTAAATGGCGAGGAAGTCACCTGTCCGGAGTGCCACGAGCGCCTTTACCGCCTCGACCACTCGCCGCTGCTGGACTGCCATTTCCTCTACTGCGACAGCTGCCCAATGCGGGTGGATCTCAGTGACTACGACAGCACGTGTACGGCCATCGCGGACGCGTTGCCGTCCCGTGACGAGCCCTACCCGGCGCTGATGGCGGCGCTGGAGGCACGGCTACGGCGATGCGACTGCGGCGGGCGGTTCCGGGATTCGGCACCTCGGCGCTGCCACCGGTGCTCCACCGTCCTCACGGCCATCAGCGCGCCCTCCGGTGTCGACGTCTGGCCGGGTTGGTGGACGGATGAGACGGACACCGGTTCCCTGGAAGAGGCGTTCACCGCCAGGTACTTCCGCACCGAGCACCTCTGGGAGCACTGACGCTGCTGTTACGCACCGTCCACCCGGCCTCCGACCTGCGCCGGCGCACGTCCGTCAGCGGGTGAGGCCGACCACCGTGGCCAGTCGCGCCACGCCGGCCGGCGCCGGCTGCGCGCGGGCAACATCGGCGATCACGGTACGCGCCAACGGCCGGCACCGAACCTCAGCCGGCGCGACGCTGTCCGCGTCCACGAGGGCGCGGGCGGCCCCACGCAGGTCACCCACCTGGACGTACGCCCGAGCGACGTCGACCAGGTACGCACCCCGGTACTCGGCCGGCAACCGCCGCCACCCCTCCCGCCGCATGACGGTCGAGTGCCGTCGTAGCGCCCCGATGACGTCACCCCGTTGCGCCGCCACCAGCACCCGCGCCAGTTCGACGGCGACCAGCCCGAAGCTGGTGCGGTGCGGATCGTCGTACCCCCGAAGGCTGGCGGCGATCCCCGCGGCCCGATCGGTCAGCTCCTCGGCGCGGCCGTGCTCGCCGCAGCCAGCGGCGGCCAGGGCCGCCTGGAGTAGCAGGGTCCCGCCCAGCGCCCACTCCCCCGGCGGTCGCTGCCGCGCGGGCGCACCCTCGCCCTCGCCCTCGCCTCGTTGATCATGGGGTTGACGGGCGATTTGATCTCCACGAAGCCCGCCAACCTCATGATCAGCCGGGCAGACAGGGGTTAGGAGGAGGCGGTTCGCTGCGGTTAGGGCCGCTGTCAGGGCTAGGCGGTCGCGGTTTGACGCGCGAAGCGCCTGGGCTACCGAGATGGCCGCCGTTGCCGCCAGGATCGGGTTGTCGCCGGCGGCGGACATTGCCCGGTCGGCGGCCAACCAGCCGAGGTCGGCCTCGCCGAGCTTCACCAGCAGCGACGACGTGATCCGGTACGCCTGCACCAGCAACTCGGGTGACCGCACGGCCTGGATGGTGTCGAGCAGACCCGGCAACACCCGCACCAACTGCCCGTAGTGCGCGTGCTGGTAGCTCAGCCAGGCGTACCCGACCTGCCTTCTCAGCTCTTCCGGTGCCTGCCTTGGAGCCTGTGGGGTGTCGTAGCGGGCGAGCGCGGCGCGGATGTCGTCCACCCCATCCGGCGGGCCCGCCGAGGTGCTGCGCTGCTGACCGAGCAGCACCTCCGGGTCGACCCGCAGGACGTGAGCCAGCTCCTGGATAACCGAATAACGGTCCAGGGTGCGTACGCCCCGCTCCACCTTGTCCACCCAACTCTTCGACCTGCGCAACCGGTCGGCCAGCATCTGCTGCGTCATCGACCGCCGCACCCGCCAGCGGGCGACACGGCGGCCGATCGGGACGTCATCGCTGGTCACGCCGCCACCGCCGGTCCGGGACCGCGCGGGTCGTGTCGTTTACGGGTACGCGCTCCGCCTCCGCCTGCGCCAGAAGGCGCTGCTTGGCAGCCTCCCGCTCGGCCGCCTCACACTGCTCGGCCCTGCTCGTCGGCTCGTCCCCTTGCATGCCCACCTCCGCCAGCCGGCGCCGACGCTTGGACTCACCGAACCTCGGCTGTGCCTCTCGCGTCCTGTTTGGATGACCTGTCCTGTGGAACCAGGCTCCGCCGATTGGTAATGACGACTTCACCGCGAGTCACGGACGACTGGGGACGTCCTTGTTAGGCTGAGTTGTCCCCATGCCGTCCCCCAGCCCAGTGCGCAGGAGATGCGATGCCGAACGACCGTCTTCGCAACGGCATGCTCAAGAACGGTCTGACGGCATCGACGCTGGCGGAAAAGCTCGGTGTCGACCCGAAGACCGTCGAGCGGTGGGTGACACAGACCCGCAACCCGTACCCGCGTTACCGCCACACCATCGCCGAACTGCTGAGCGAAAGTGAGTCGTACCTCTGGCCGGACGCGCTTCCGACGCAACGGGCCGTGCAGATCAGCCAGTCGGAACTCATCCACATCTACCCGCGCCGCGGAGCCGTTCCCACCGACCTCTGGCAGCGGCTCCTGGAGCAGGCCACCCGACAGGTCGGCGTCTTGGTATATGGAGGACTGTTCCTGCCCGAGTTCAACCACCGGTGGATCGCGACGCTCCGCGAGAAGGCGTTGGCCGGGGCGCAGGTGGAGCTGCTATTCGGCGACCCAGAGGGCGAACACATCACCGAGCGTGGCGACGCCGAGGGCATCGGCGCAGCGATGTCAAACAAGATCCTGAATGCGTTGGCGTTCTACAAAGACCTACGGGACCTGGACAACGTCGGGATCTACTACCACGACACGATTCTCTACAACTCCATCTACCGCTTCGACGACGAGATGCTGGTCAACACCCATCTCTACGGCACGCCGGCCGCTTACGCGCCAGTGCTGCACCTGCGACGCCTCGGCGGCGGGGACCTGTTCGACAGCTACGTCGCCAGCTTCAACCGAGTCCTCGGGAAGAAGCGGGCCGTCTGGCCTGAGCACTGACCTGCAAGCGGTGAGAGGCTGAGAACATGGCCCGGATCGAGCACTACAACAACCCGAACGCCCCGAAGCCGAACGGCATCGTCGTCGCAGTGACCGTGTTTGTTCAGGACGAGCTAGGGCGGGTGCTGCTCATCCAGCGCACCGACAACGGCCTGTGGGCGCTACCCGGTGGCGCCCAGGACTTCGGCGAGTACGTTGCCGACACAGCGGTACGAGAGACGCGCGAGGAGACCGGCGTCGAGATCGAGGTAACCGGCGTGGTCGGGATCTACACCAACCCGAACCACGTGGTCGAGTACAGCGACGGCGAGGTGCGGCAGCAGTTCTCCATCTGCTTCCGAGGAAGATACGTCCGAGGCCGGACAGTCACCAGCAGCGAGTCTTCGGCAGTCGCGTGGGTCGAGCGTGACGAGTTGGATGGATTGTCTATCCACCCCTCGATGCGGCTCCGCATTGACCATGGCTTCGAGCACCTCGTCGAGCCCTACATCGGGTGAAGTGCGATCCGCTCCTGTGTTCGCTGCACAGCGTCGAGCAGCGGCAACTCTCCCTTGATCCAGAACCTCGTGACCAAGTCGGTCCGGCCGTATCGCTCGCGGATTTCCGCGAGCCTCTCTCCGACAGTCATGTCTTGGCCATCGGGGCCAGTAGTCATGTCGACAAACCAGAGAGTGTCTGACACAGGCGACATCTCCAGGGAGAATTCAGCAGCAAGAACGTGACCCAAGCCCCGCTCTGCTGCCTCGTATGAGGCGCAGGAGTGATGGGCAACCAGAGCAGCGAGCCGAGCACTGAACCCCACAGTTAGGAGCCACCGCGCACCGTCGAGGGCGTGGAAGCCGGTATCCCTAATGTCCACTGCATACCCGATATCGTGGAGCCACGCTGCCGCCGTGAGGAACTCAGCGTCCTCCCCTACTAGCCCCCCAAGCCGGTCAGCCTTCGCTGCAACTGCTTGCACATGTCGCCAACGACGCGGAAGCTCAGCGGCAAGATGTTGCTGGGCGGTCGCCGCCGCTTTGGCCCTGAGCGCGCTCATCAAGACATGATAAGCAGGACGGGTAGCATTGTCTACGCCAACCCAATTTCACGCAGAAACATGCTAGGGCCCGCATAATTTGGCCGAAACGATCGCTTCCACATGACGAAACCGCTGTAAAGCAGGTCGACATGACTTCGAGCCCTGGTCAGAACCACGTAGAATTTGCGCCTTTCCTCGGCAAGCTTCTCGGGATCTCGGAGGCTGGCGAAGAAAGGAAACTTCTCTTGATCCAACCCTAGTGCTATCACATAATCAAACTCTAGACCCTTGCAAGACGGAATCGTCAGCACTTCAACTCGTCCGAGAGGCTTTAGCCTCTGACCCAGTGTCACTATCTCACCCGCATGCGCGGTCGCCGAGGAGAAGTATGATCTCATCTCGCTAACCGCATTGCGCTCCTCCGCCTTGGAGGCGTCCGCCAGAGCCTCACCTAGACCAGCAAGGAGGAAGCCATCAATTAGAGCGACTACGCGAGCCTTCGAGTCCTGCCGTAGTTCGCGCAAGGTACGAACTAGAGCCACATCTTGCGACCTAGCCACTCGCGTGCCGAGCAACGCTCGCCATGAACGAAGAATTTCGCCTAAGCTGATGCCTGAATCTGCTGGCGATGCAACCCAGGCAGCCGCAGCGGCGACCAGGCGTGTCGTCCTAGTCTCTGGATACTCAGTCTTTCGAACGTAGAAGGGGACTCCTGCTGTCGTTAGGCTGGCGGCAACCGTCGCGACATCATCATTAGCCGGAACGACGATCGCTATCTCCTCGAGTGGAACAGCTTGGTCTTCCAGGGTCCGTACGCGTCGAACGGCCCAGTCCGATTGTTCCAAGAAGCCGCGGGGGCACCGGTGAGCTTGAACCTCGCCTCCAGGCCGCGTCCCCACTACCTGGCGGCCACTTCCGATAGCCAAACCAGCAATGTCGATGATTTGGCTACCGCTCCGATAGTTGGTCCTGAGATCCACCGGCGTAACGCCAGTCCGTTCCGACAACTCTTTAAGCAGCTCTGGCCGGGTGCCGGTCCATCCAAAGATGGCTTGATCCGGGTCCCCTACCGCGAACAGCGAGCTTCGGCGCTCTTCCCCAAAACACAGCGCCTCTACGAGACGGTGAAGCCCGGGGGCGAGATCTTGGTACTCGTCGACGTAGAGGCCATGGTAGCGAGCAACCAGTGACCTGCGGATACTAGGGAAGGTCTCCACTAGCCCGACGGACTCTGCAATGACTCCGTCGAAGTCGATTACACCCATGCCACGCAGCGCTCGGTCGAATGCATCAGCCACTGCACGAATATTGGGCCCGACTCCCGTCCACTCTTCTTGAGTGGGCATGAGCCTCCGCATACGCCTGACGGTCGCTCCGACCAATCTGTCATCAAGTCCGGCCGGCCAAACTGCCATGGCTGTGCGCATTGCGTCGCTGATTTGCTGCTTCGTAGCAATCTTAATGCCGCCGATCGGCAGAACGCCGGTGGCTGACTTGAACGGAAGCAGGATCCGATTGAGGGCGAACGAATGCACGGTACCTAGGAAAAGGGTCGAAGACCACCCAACCCCGAGAGATAGCACGCGCTCCGTCAGTTCTTCAGCAGCCGCGTTGGTTAGGGTAATGCAAGCCGCACCCCGAGGAGCCGTGATTCGATGCTTTAGGTCATAGGCGATCCTGGCAGCAAGAAGCTTCGTTTTTCCGCTTCCCGGTGGAGCCTGAACAACGCAGTTTCCTTCTGCGCTGAAGGCCTCCCACTGCTCCGTGTTGGTGCTCAGCTCAGCAATAGAGTCCTCTAGTCGCCCCATTATGGCGCAAGCAGCTGCAATACGGCGGCCACGTAGTCCGGCGCTGCAATCTTTTCCTGCGCGAGCCGCTGGGCAAACCGGCCCTTTCCGCCGCCATTTTTGATCGCCGCCAGAACATCATCGCAACTCGGATTGTCCCACTCGGCTACTCTCTTGCTCACCTGTGGACCGCACAGCTCACCGAGAACCCGCTTATAGCTCTCTACGTTGTCCAAAGAGGCCCGGTACACGTCGTATTCAAGAGTCGAATCCCCGACGGCGATCTGCGCCGAAGCGTCACTCTTTCTGTCTGTTGGCAAGCAATCAATGATCGCCTGCTTGCGATCGTCGCCGGCCTTCTTGCCCTTCTCGCCGGGGTCGCCGTCAGTGATGACCGACCAGGGGATACCCAGCGCTTCGCACAGCTTTACGTAGGGTGTGAAGTGGGTTCCGTGGATCGCGCAGACAGTGACACCCACCTTGTCCAGGTTGAGGCCTAAACTCCGTGCGATTGCAGGAATGATTACCTGCTCCGCATACCCTTCGACGAGCAGGACTCTCTTCGCAAACGCCAACTCCGCTCGCGTCGCGTCGAAGTAACGCTCAATATCGAGCCAGTCAGCCTCATCCAATTGCGCGTGAGAGGCGACGTAGGCCCTTGTCTTGGTGCCATCCGGTCTGAGGACAACCAGACTTCTTGGTTGAGCCACACTCACGATATGGGGCGAGTGAGTCGTGAGGAGAACTGTCCTGTTGGCGACATCGCTGTGAAGAAGACGCTTGAAGATGAGCCGCTGGAGGTGCGGGTGTAGGTGTGCCTCGGGCTCCTCGATCTCAAGAACGGTATGAGCCTCGTCGAGAGAAGCCGCACGTTGGTCAAGAAGTAGCTCAAGGAGCGCCAGGTACAGAACATTGAGGCTGCCAAGGCTGGCACTTGCAAGGGGGCGCCGCGCCTCCCCGTCGACATACATCCTGAGAGTGCGTAATAGGCGAAGGGGATCCTGTGAGGCGATACTCAACTCAGTCTCAAGTGCTTGGCTCCCTCCAACCATCTCGGCGGTACGTGAGCTGATGCGGTTGCCCAGATCCCGAACGGGTTCAAGCGCGGACACCTGTTCGTTGGCAGTTTGGACCGCCTTGCCGATTCTTTCCAGTTCCTCCTCTTTCACTTGTTCGGCCGTTGCAATTAAAAGAGGGCGAAGCGGGGACTTCCGCCAGTTCAGAAGGTCGCTCTCGACGTCGCGCAGAGCACCCAGGTATGCCAACCCAAGATACTTCCGAAGGTCGCCGGGCATGGGCTGATCAGCTAGAAGGCCACCGCAAATACCCCAGGAGTAGGTGGCCGCTGACGGCGGATCCGAATCGTCGGGCCCGAAACGGTAGGTGATCTTTGCCCGCATTGGACTGCTTGCCGGATCGATGCAGTCGGAGAGCACCGCGACGACATTATCGTCGTCCTCAAAGTCGGTCATCTCGACTGAAACTATGATTTCCTCGCCGGCCGCCATAGGGTCCCAGGTCGTGCTTCCGTCACTCAGCCCATCCCAGAAATCTTCCCGAGCCAGAACCCGATCGCTATTAGGGAGACGGGGGTCAAGCACCAAGCGCAGCGCATAAAGCAGGTTCGATTTCCCAGCCCGATTCTCGCCGACGATGACGGTACCTGGCAACAGGGGTATATCGATATCGGCAAGATTGCGAAAGTTTCGGATCATCAGTCGGTCTACGCGCATGGCGTGGACGCTACACCGTGGTATTCCCGCCAAGTTGTTGACGTTGGCAACTCTCCTGTCGGCAATCTGTCGCGCTCAAAGCCTTGGAAGGATCAAGAAGGCAAGGTAATCTCCGGCGATCCGTGATTTCGGTGCGGCTTTCGACATTAGCTGAGGCGACGTCAGCGGAATGACTGAACCGCTGGCGTCGCTCCTGTTGCGCCATCTGCTCGAACAGCAGGAACTGTCGAATGTCTACACCACATGTGAGAACTCTCTGTACGAGATCAAGGCGGCCCGCTCCGCAGGCCGCTCGCGCCGCCGACCAGGGGCCGGGCCTGCCGGCCCGCCGCCGACGCCTGCCGCTTCGCTCCCGGCGTCGCCGGTTCCAGCCCCGCCGGGCGGCGCGACGGCAGATAGTAAGAAGCCCCGGGCCGCCGATGAGGGGAGCGGTTCCGGGGCTTCGGGGAGACGAGGGGAGTGCCAGGCGAATCACGGGGGTGCTGTGGCAGTCGCGGAGCCGAGGTCGACGGTCCCAAGAGCAGGAAGGACTTTCAGGCCTCTGGCTCCAGGATGGGGGAAAGCCATCCCGCCCACCGTCGACCCAGGCAGAGCCGAGCAGACCAGGGCCAGGGCGCCAAGGTCGTTCGTCCGGTAGCGCGCTCCACCTTGGCGCCCTGGCCCTGGCCCGCTCCCCGGCGGGTGGGTCGACGGCAGACGGGATGGCGAACGTAGGGGTACTGCACTCAGGTGGAGCGAGAGGTCTGATCGAACTTCTCGGCGTGAAATTCGCGCCGCTGGTGGGCGCGGGCAAGTTCGGCGGCGAGTTGGTCGCGACGAACAAGGGCGTCTCTTCGAGCCGTCTGAACTACCGCCAGGTGTTCGTGCAGTTTCGAGAGATTCGCCTGAGCTTTTTCTAGGGCAGGTTGGCCCTTGATTGATTGCGTGGCTTCGATGTACTTAGTAATAACTTCGAGCCGGGACCCGGCTTCGTGCTCGAGTTGCATAAGCATTGCGAGGTCCGCCTCGGTGGAGTCAACTTTAACGCGAGCCTCATCAAGTGCCATCGTAGCCGCCACGAGTTCTGCGCGGTCACGCTCCAGTAGTACCCGAAGGTGGGTGGCTCGATCGACACTCGCAGTCGTGGCGATCTTCTCCGCTTGGCGAAGGGTGTCATCGCTAACTTGCGCGTGTAGGTAGGTCTCTGCATGCGCTAGGAAGGATCTAGTCGGTAGCATCACGAGGTTAGCTGCGGTTTTCTCTCGACACTCTAACGACAGCTCGGGTCTGGCCATGACGGTTTGGCCCTTCATGCGAAGGTACCAATCCTCCTTCACGTCGCCGGTAACAAAGACGAGCGACTGCGCGCCGCGCTCCCGTACCTCTTTCAACGTCTGGGACCAGAGGAAGTAGTCGCCGTGGCTCTCCTGCTTACTCGTGTCCTTGTAGCCAGGGGGAATCTGGTCCTGTACTCGTTTGGCGGCTTCAACCTTCTCCGCCTCTTCCTCCTCTTTCTCGTATGGCTTTCCAACTTTACCGGAGAAGATTTCTTGTAGCCTCGCCAGGATTGCATCGTGCGCTGCGGGGCGACCCACTCCGTGTTGCTTACGTAGGTTCCCAACGGCAGACGCAAGGGGCGTGAGGCTGTTCCGCAGCAGATTCAGGAGGTCGGTTTGCTCGTTGTCAGACAGCGCCGCACGGTTCACTAACTCCCGAATCTTTTTTTCGAGATCCTCCTCATACGTGCTGCGGTGGGTGTCCAGAGCTTCGATCACTGCTTTGTAGGCCGCGTCGTGTTCCATTATTACACTAAACCGGTTTCGGTGAAACTCTAGCCCTACTTGGTAGGGAATCCAGAGGCGATCTTTAACGAGAGTTAGGATGCTTAGTAGTTCCTCGCGCGCTTTCGGTGCGAACCGGTAAGCGCTCAGGATAACGTTTGTGTCAAGAACGATAAGGCCTGCGGTAATTCCGTCGCGCACGCTTTGTTCGCTGGGGGTAATGTACTGTCGGAACTGTTCGCTAAACTCTGCCATGAGGTAGTACGCCACTTCGCAGTCGGAGTGCGGCTTCGCGGGATCTGACGGTAATCTACGCGGCATCGTCCACAAGCACCAGAACGCTTGGCTTGGCAGAGGCATTTGGGCTGGGTCCTCCGCGAAGCCGGCGGCCGTCAGTGGCATCGTCGGTACCGTGACTGGGGACATTGGCGTCTTCAAGTAACCACCCGCCCGCCTGATGAGGGAGTGGCCGGAAGCCGCTGGGGAGCGGAAGCCGCCGGCCGGCGAAACCAGGCGGTACAGCAGCGAGGTACAGCAACCGACCACACCATGCGGGACCATGATGACCGCCATCAGACCGCCGACCAGCGGTGCGAGCCGTGCCGGACCGCGTTGTCGATCTCTGGGGGTCAAGGGGTCGTCAGCTCGATTCGGCCGATCTCGACACATGCCAGGAGGCCGTTTGGGGAGTTTTCGAATGCAGTGGTCTCAGGGGCGGGCGACTCACGTCGACGGCGAGGATCTTCCTCCTGGCCGAAGGTTGAGTTCTGATATGAAGAGTGTGCTGCCCGCCCCATGGGCGGCCGCCGCTCCCCCGGCGGCCGCCCACGCCTCGGTCAGCTGGCGTAGACCTCCAGCGCCGACAGTTGCCCGGCCGGCCAGCCGGTGTTCCCGGTGACAGTGATCCGCACGTAGCGGGTCTGCGCTGCGGTGAACGTCAGCGTCACCTGGTTGCCGGTGGCCGGGTTGAAGGTCCGCCCCGCCGATCCGACCAGCGTGCTGAAGCTTCCCCCATCGGTGCTGCCCTGCACGGACAGGGTCTGCGTCCGGCTGGCCCAGGCGGTGGCCGGGGGCAGCTTCAGCACCACCCGCCCGACAGTGCGCAAGGAACCCAGGTCGACCTGCACCCACTGCGGGAACGCGCTGTTGTTGCTCTCCCAGTAGCTGTTCGCGTCACCGTCGACCACGTTGCCCGACCCGTAGCTCTGGACGTGGCTGCTCTCCGACGTGGGTCGGCCCCGGGCGAGGTCCGCGTTGGCCGCGGCGTCCGTGGTGACGGTGACCGCCGGGGACGCGCCGGAGGTGTTGCCGGCGGCGTCGCGGGCGGTGACAGTGAAGGTGTACGCGGTGGACGGGCTGAGCCCACTCACGGTCGCCGTGGTGCCCGTGACGGTGGCGACGACGGTGCCGCCCTGGCGTACCTGGTAACCGGTCACCCCGGTGTCGTCGGTGGACGCCGTCCACGCCAGGGACACGCTCGTCGACGTCTTGCCGGTCACGGTGAGGCCGCTCGGGGTGGTCGGCGGGTTGTCCGGGACGGTGCTGCCGGCGTACACCTCGACCTGGGCGAGCTGGCCCGCCGGCCAGCCGGTGTTGCCGCTGATGCTGAGGCGGACGTAGCGGGCCGTGGTGGCCGTCAGCGTGCGGGTGACGGTGTTGCCGGTGGCCGGGTCGAAGGCGAACGCGGAGGCCCCGGCGATGGTGGTGAAGGAGGAGCCGTTGACGCTGCCCTGCACGGTGATGGTCTGGGTGCGCGCGCCCCAGCCGGCGGGCAGCCGCACCACCAGCTTGTTGACCTGGTGGCTGGCGCCGAGGTCGACCTGCCACCAGTGCGGGAAGGAGCCGCCGCCGCTCTCCCAGTAGCTGCCGGCGTTCGAGTCCACAGCGTTCGACGCCGGGAACCCGCCGCCCTGGCTGCTGGCCGCTGTGGACCGGCCGGCCGCGAGGTCGCCGCCGGTCGGGGGCGGAGTGCCGACCATCGGTGGGGTGGGGCGTACGGCGGTGAGCGCGAGTTGCCCCTTGAGCATCCGGCCGCCGTCGGCGGTGATCCGCAGGTAGTAGTCGGAGGAGCAGGCCACGCCGTCCTCGTCGAGGGCCCGGATGTTCGCGCCGGCCGGGGTGGTGGCCTGGGTCTCGGAGGTCTTGGCGATCTGGTTGCCCTCGTTGTACTCGTCGAACATGGACACGTACAGGCCCTGGGAGCCGAGCCGGACCATGTTGTAGATGTGCCGCCAGTAGAAGTCGCCGTGCTTGCGGTGCCCCCCGGCGAGGTCGCCGGGCATCACGCAGGGCAGGTAGTCGATGCCGCGCGCCGCACAGTCGGCCATGTCGCCGACGTTGACGTTGTTGTAGTAGGAGTCCAGTTCCTCAACGGTCCTGGCCCGGTAGACCATCCACGGCGAGATCGCGTGGAACGCGTGGTAGACGTCGAGGAAGCCGGGGCGGGAGTCCTCAATGCCCTGCCGCCACCAGGTGGGCACACCACCGATGACGTAGCAGCCCTGGGCCTTGAACCAGTTGATGACCTCCAGGCAGGGCCCGGGGGTGAACGGTCGGCTGGGCTCGCTGAAGCCGAAGCCCCAGATGCAGACGACCGGTTTGCCGTTCTGTCGGGCGTACGCGGAGGACGCGGTGTGCGCGGCCATCTTCGTCGTCCAGTCGGTCTTGATCTCCGATTGAAAGGTCAGCCAGTCGGTGACGTCGTACATGATGTAGAACTTGCGGTTGTTCCGTTCGGCGGCGGAGCGAACCTTCTGTGTCATCGCGTCGCGGGTGGGGCCCTCGTCGCCCATCGGGTTGAACCGTTGCAGCGCGGCGGTGTCGCAGCCGTTCTCCTGCATCCAGCGGAAGTGGGTATCCACCGTCTGCTGGTCGTAGGAGGAGAAGAGGGTGGCCGGCTGGCCGTTGCCCAGGTTGGGGTACGCGGTGGGATAGGTGCGGGTGTATTCGCGCATGTCCGGCCAGGACACGATCGTGGTGTTGGCGGGTGAGGGCGGCTGGAACCGGTCGCGGCCCCAGTGCCACCATCCGCCGATCGGCGCCCCGTCGCCGGGTGCGCTGAACCAGCCCTGGTAGCCGACCGTCACCTTGCCGACCACGTCCCCGGGGGGACTGGCGGCCTGCGCGGGGCTGGACATGCTGGTGAGCAGCTCGGTGGTGGAGGCGGTGGCGAGGGCGGACCCGGCCAGCACCGATGTGACGAACCTGCGGCGGGAGACCGCCATGACGACCACTCCTTCGGGACGGAAGGCATTGACGGCCATCGTGGCAGCACTGGATGCCGACCCGCAAGAGTTAGACTGATCGATGAAAAACCGGATCAGATGACGGGAATTACGCGCTGGATCGTCAGTGGCTGATGGCCCTCTCCAACGCTCGCACCGGGGACAGGATCTGGCCGCCGGCCTGGCGGCGACGGGCGTCGCGCACCGTCATCCGTACGCCCTCGGTGAAGCCGATCTTCGGGTACCACCCGAGCAGCTCGCGCGCCTTCCTGGTGTCCAGAGCCATGTTGCGCACCTCCCCCGGCCAGGGCAGCGGCTCGTAACGGGCCGCATTGCCGACGCCGGACGCCTCCCGGACCGTGTCGTACACCTCGTTGACGCTCGTCTGCCGACCCGAGGAGATGTTGACCAGACCCACCCCGGGGTGGTGGCAGGCGACGGCGATCGCCTCGGCGACGTCGCTGACATGGATGAAGTCCCGCGTCTGCGTGCCGTCGTCGTAGATCACCACCTGCCGGCCCCCGAGCAGCGCGTCGGCCATCAGGGACACCACGCCGCAGTCGCTGCCCTCCTGCCGGGGCCCGTAGACATTGCCGAACACCATCGAGGTGTACGGCAGGCCGTGCTGACGGCCGTACCAGTCGAGGTAGTGCACCCCGGCGGCCTTGCTGACGCCGTACGGGCTCACCGGAGCGATCGGATGGTCCTCCCGGACCGGCAGGTCGTGGGCGGCGACGCTGCCGAAGATGGCGCTGCTGGCCGCGTTGATCACCAGCCGTACGCCGCCGCGGGCACAGGCGTCCAGAACGTTGACGGTGCCGAACACGTTCACGTCGGCGTCGTACAGGGGTGAACGACGGGCCGCGGGAACGCTCGGCTGCGCGGCGAGGTGCACCACCACGTCCGGCTGCCACTGATGGATGATCTCGACACCCTCCGGCGTACGGATGTCACCCGGCACGACGTCGGCCTCGGTCAGCCCGCCGTACGCGGCGTCGGCCAGGTTCTCGATCCGGCCGGTGGAGAAGTTGTCGAGCACCCGGACCTGGCTGCCCATCAGCATCAGCCGGGCGACCACGTGGCTGCCGATGAAGCCGGCGCCTCCGGTCACCAGCACGCGCCCGGGGATCAGGTCCGTCGGCGGGTCGACGCCGACGGCAACAACTGGCAGGTCCATGTGGAACTCCTTGCAACGACGGGGTTCTCGGCCCTCAGCGGCAACCGGACGACCGGGCACGACCGTAACCCACCAAATACTCCCCAAAGGTACGTTTCACCCAACGTTCTGGGCCGATATGCGAGCTTCAGAGCAAGACGTCCCGTTTTTACCTATCCGGGACTATTGGGGCATTTGTGACTAGTAGCTTACTCCCGGGGTGCTCCCCCGCATGCCCTCGAAGGACCTGACGGAGAAGGAGGTCGGCGCGTTGAGAAAGATCCCGGGACCCGTGACCGCGGACTCAGCTCCGATGCCGGGCAACGACAGCGCGACACCGCACGACCTCGCCACGACACCGAGGTCCGACACGCGACAGCGCCCGGAAATCCCGCTCCAGCTCCACGAGTTGTTCGACCGACACGAGCAGGCCACCACCCGGTCCGACCAGCACCGACGGCGGGCCCGCGTGGTGGTGCTCGAGGCGAACGACGCGGCCACCACGCCCGACCGCCTCGACGAGGAGTTCGACGTGGCCGTCCGACTCCCGGTGCCGGCCTGCGCCGAGGAACTCGCCAGGGTGCTGGCCAGCGTCCGCCCTCGACTCCTGTTGCTCAAGCACTCCCTGGAGAGCGTCGACGACCGCATCATCACCAGGTGCATGAGTGCCGGCGTCGAGATCATGGTGCTGGCCCGCCCCGTCTACGGTCTGCTACGGGCACCCGCGATGGCGCGCTTCGGTGGGCTGCCCTGGATTCGGCTGGGGTCCGGTGGCGCCGGCCGCCCCCGTGGCGAGCGGCTGAAGCGGTTCTTCGACCTCAGCGTGATCCTGCTCAGCGCCGCCGTGGTGATCCCGCTGATCGCGGTGATCGCCGCCGTGGTGTCGTTCACCGGCCCGCCGTTCTACCTCCAGCAACGCGTCGGCACCGGTGGCCGGCTGTTCCGGGTGGTCAAGTTCCGGACCATGCGGGTCGGCGCCGAGCAGACCACCGGCCCGGTCCTGGCCCTGCCGGACGACGTCCGGATCACCCGATTGGGTCGCTGGCTACGACGGTCCCGGCTGGACGAGTTGCCCCAGCTCTGGAACGTGCTGCGCGGCGAGATGAGCCTCGTCGGGCCCCGCCCGGAACGACCGGAGTTCATCGCCGGCTTCGGCCGGCTGCCCGACTACGACCTGCGGCACCTGATCCGACCGGGGCTGACCGGCATCGCGCAGCTCACCGGCGGATACGCGGCCACCGTCGAGGACAAGCTCCGCTGTGACCTGCTCTACCTCAACTGCCGCTCCATGCGGGTCGACCTGACCCTGCTCCTGCTGACAGTGGTCGAGCTGTTCCGGGGGTTCCCCCGTGGCTGACGCGACCCACGCTGTCGAAACCCGGGTCACCCGCAACACGGCCAGCATGCTGGCCGCGCGGGTGATCATGGCGGTGTCCGGGCTGGTCTCGGTGCCAGTCATCTACCAGCGGCTCGGGCCGCGGGAGTTCGGGATCTGGGTCGTGCTCGCCGGCCTGCTGGCGATGGCCGCCCTGATCGACCTCGGGCTCGGCTCCGCACTGGTCCGCGAGGTGGCCCGAGCCGAGAGCGCGGCCGACCGGGACCTGGTACGCCGGCTGCTCGGGCTGGGGCTGGGCTGGGCCGTGCTGCTGGGCGTGCTCACAGTGGGGGCGCTCGGTGCCTGCTGGCCGTGGCTCGTCGGGCTGCTGCGCCTCGGTGACCTGGCCGACGAGGCGTGGCAGGCCACCCTCTGGCTGGTCGTCGGCCTGGTGGCCGGCGCCGTGGAGCTGCCGTGGCGGGCCGTGCTCGAAGGCGGCCAACGGTACGGTTCGCTCGCCGCGATCAGCGCCGGCACCGCGATCCTCGCGGCCGTCCTTGCCATTCTGGTGGTACGCCTCGGCGGCGGCCTGGTGGCGTTGGCCGCCTCGGCCGCCGCGACCGGGGTGATCCGCACACTCCTGCTCGCCGCGACGACCCACCGCCAATGCCCGGACCTGTCCCCACGGTGGGGACCAACGGACCTGGCCGACATCCGCCGGATCGGCGGCTACGGCCTGCGGGTGCAGGTTTCCAGTGGCGCCGGCATGGTCAATGTGGAGCTCGACCGCCTCGTGCTCGGTGGCGCCTTCGGCCCCGCCGTGGCCGGCGGTTTCGACCTGGGCAGTCGCCTGCTCAACCTGCTCCGCCTGCCCCCGGGTTTCGCCCTCATCGTGCTGTTCCCCGCGGCGGTCGCCCGCACCGTGGCCCGGGGCACCGGCTGGCTGGACCGGTTCTACCTGGCCGCCACCCGCTACCTCGCGCTGTTCCTGGCCCCGGCCACCGCGGCGCTGATGGTCAGCGCCGATCCGCTGGTCCGGCTCTGGCTGGGCCACGACGTTCCCTGGGCCGCGGCGAACATCATGATCCTCGCGCCCGCGTACGCCCTCAACCTGATCACCGGGGCGGCGACGATCGCCGCCCGCGCCGAGGGCCGGCCCGGGTTGGAGACGCGGTACGTGCTGCTCTCCGTCGTCCTCAACCTGGCCCTGACCGTGCCGATGCTGCTGCTGTGCGGGCCGCTCGGCGTACCGCTGTCGACAGCGCTGGCGGTGGTGCTCAGCACCGGGTACTTCCTGGTCTACTTCCACACCGCCACGGCCCGGCCGCTGGCCCCGCTGGCGCGGGCGATCTGGCCGCCGCTCGCCGCGGCCGTCGCGGCCGGGTTGGTCACGGCGGCGGCCAGTCAGTTCCTGCCGGACGGTCCGGGACGACTCGACGCCGCCCTCGCGGTGTCCACCCGGGCGGGTCTGACAGTGCTCGTCGCCGGCACGCTGCTGATCGCCGGCGGACACGTCGGCGCGAGCGACCGGATGCGACTGCACCGGCTGCTGCGCGCGCCGACGGCCGTGTTGTCGCCGAGCACCGGTGGTCCGCGATGAGCGTCGACCACCGCACCGCGCGGTGCGTGCTGTGTGGGCCACGGCAGGCCCACCTGCCCCAACTCGGTGGGCTGCTGCGCCGCTGCGAAGGCTGCGGCTTCAGCTGGACCGCGCAGGAGCAGGCCACCGAGGACGGGCGCTACGACGAGGACTACTTCGCCGAGGGCGGTTACGACGACTACTTCCGGGCCGCGCCACGTCGGTTCGAGGCACGGCGGCGGCTGCGCTGGCTGCTCTCCACCGTCCGCCCCACGGTGCTGCTCGAAGCCGGTCCCGCCGGCGGGTACTTCCTCGAAGCCGCCCACCGCGCCGGGATCACCGCCAGCGGCATCGAGGTCAGCCACGCCGCCGCCAGCTTCGCCCGCGACCACCTCCACATGCCCGTACGCCAGGGCTACTTCGAAACCATCGCACCCACAGTCACCGCCGACGTCGTCTGCGCCTTCCACGTCCTCGAACACGTCGAAGACCCCCGCGCCTTCCTGCACGCCGCGCACACCGCCCTCACCCCCGGCGGCTGGCTCGCCCTCGAAGTACCCAACATCGCCTCCGCCGCCGCCCACCGACTCGGCACCGAATGGCCGGGCCTGCAACCGCGCTACCACCGCTGGCACTTCACCCCCGACACCCTGGTCCGGCTGGTGACCGACCTCGGCTTCGAGGTGGTCCGGCAGGACACCACTGTCTTCCGCTACTACATGCCGCTCGCCTACCGCCTGCGGCACGCACGACATCTACTCCCCGCCGACGTACTCGGGCTCCGCTCACCGCGGCTGACCCACCCACGCCTCGGCGACCTACTCCGGGTGATCGCCCGGGCGCCACGAACCGGACGGAGCACCTGATGAAACTGGATGGGATCGAGCTGGTCCGCTGCCAGCTCTGCGGCCGCGCCGGTGGGCACTCGCCGACCCTCGGCGAGCTGCTGTGGAGCTGCCCGGACTGCGGCTTCGTGTGGACCGCTGGCAGCGCCCCGGCACCGGAGGAGCTGTACGACGAGGCCTACTACACGACGGACGGGTACCAGGACTACTTCGCCTCCGCCGCTCAGCGCCGGTTCGAGGCGAGCCGACGCTTGCGCTGGCTGCTGTCCGGCGTCCACCCCACAGTCCTGCTCGAAGCCGGCTGCGCCGGCGGTTACTTCCTCGAAGCCGCCCACCGCGCCGGGATCACCGCCAGCGGCATCGAGGTCAGCCACGCCGCCGCCAGCTTCGCCCGCGACCACCTCCACATGCCCGTACGCCAGGGCTACTTCGAAACCATCGCACCCACAGTCACCGCCGACGTCGTCTGCGCCTTCCACGTCCTCGAACACGTCGAAGACCCCCGCGCCTTCCTCCGCGCCGCGCACACCGCCCTCACCCCCGGCGGCTGGCTCGCCCTCGAAGTACCCAACATCGCCTCCGCCGCCGCCCACCGACTCGGCACCGACTGGCCCGCTATCGCTCCCGCGTACCACCGCTGGCACTTCACCCCGGACACGCTGAGCCGGATGCTTGTGGAGTCCGGGTTCCGCGTGATCTCCCACGACACGGTCTTCTCCCGGTTCTACTGGCAGCCGGCGGCGCGGCTGCGCAACGCCCGCAATCTGCTGGTCGCCGACGTCGCCGCCAGCCGCTCGCCCCGGGTGACGCACCCACAACTCGGCGACCTGCTGCGGATCTTCGCCCGCCGCGACGACCGGGCGGTGTCGTGATGGGAGCCCCGCTGCTGTCGGTGCTGCTGGTCAGCTGGAACACCCGCGAGCAGACCCGGCAGTGCCTGGAGTCGCTGGCGTCGACCGCCGACCCCGACCTGGACTACGAGGTGGTGGCCGTCGACAACGGCTCGTCCGACGGCTCGGCCGACCTGCTCGCCGACCAACCCCGGGTCCGGCTGATCCGCAACAACCACAACACCGGGTTCGCCGCCGCCGTCAACCAGGCGTACCGCCGGGCCAACGGGCAGCTGATCCTGCTGCTCAACAGCGACATCCGGTTCCACCCGGGCGCGCTGACCCGCATGGTCGACCACCTGCGGGAGCGTCCGGACGTGGCCGGGGTCAGCCCGCTGTACCTCAACCCGGACGGCACCTTCCAGCAGCACTACGTCCAACAGCCCAGCTTCGTCGCCACCATCGCGCTGGTGACCGCGCTGCGCCGACTGCCCGGGTTCCGCCAGGCGCTGCACCACTTCCAGATGCGCGGCGAGGACTTCAGCCGCCCCCGGCAACTCGCCTCGGGCAGCTGCATGCTGCTGCGCCGCGCGGTGCTCGGACAGCAGACCATCTTCGACGAGACGTTCCCCGTCTACTGGAACGACGCGGTCCTCGCGCGGCAACTCGACCAGGCCGGGCACCAGCTGTGGATGCTCCCGGACGCGGTGGTGACGCACAGCCGGGGCGCGTCCTGCCGCCTGCTCGGGCCGACCATCCGCTTCCGACACCTGCTGGGCAGCCTGGTCGGGTATCTGCGGCTGACCCAGCCCCGTTCCCGGTTGCCGGTGTTCCGGGCCGTGCTGCTCGTCGACCACCTGGTCAAGCGGCTCTTCGGTCGATCCGTACAGCTGGGTCTGGGCGACCTGCTCGCCGCGCTGCGCGGCGACGTCGGTCCGCTGCCCGACGGTGACACCCGCGACTGGGTGGTGCTGTTCAGCCGGACCCGATGGTCCGTTGACGGGCATTCGACGGTGCTGGGGCAGTTGGCTCCCGGACAACGGTTGCTCTTCGTCGACCCGCCGGGACGCCGGCCGCGCTGGCGGTGCGAGGTGACCCCGATCGGCTCGGCGGCCTGGCACGCCGTCGCACCGACAGCGCTGCCGCTGGGTAATGCGGTGCCGCTGGTCAACTGGATCAACCGGCGGATCGCGGCCGGTGCGCTGCGTGGTTGGCTGGACCGGCACGCCGGCGCCCGTCTGCTGCGGCTCGACGACGAGCGTGCCCGCCCGGTGCTCGGCCGCCTCGGCGAGGACGAGTTGCTGCCCGCCGCAGCGCCACGTCCGATGGAGCGGTCGGGCCGTGGCTGAGCACACCACCACCCTGCGACCGGCGGCCGCAGCGGTCGTGTCGCCCACCGACGACCGCGGCTGGGTGGTCATCTTCAGCGGCACTCAGTGGGCGAACGGGGCCCACCGGCAGCACGCGCTGGCCCGCGAGCTGACCGTCGACCATCGGGTGCTCTTCGTCGACCCGGCCGGGCACCTCCCGCGCTGGCGGGTCCAGGCCCGGCAGGTGGCCGACGGTCTGTGGCAGTGCGCCGCGCCGGCGCTGCTGCCGTTCGGCCGGCACCTGCCTCCGGTCAACCGGGTCAACCGCTGGCTCGCCGCGCGGGTGCTGCGCCGCTGGTTCCAGCGGCGGGAGGCATCCGTACGACTGCTGTGGCTGGACGAGGACCTGGCCGCGCCGGTCGCCGCCCGGCTGGACGCGTCCGCCGTCGTCTACGACGCCACCGACCTGGACTGGACGTTCACCCGGCCCTGGAACCGTCGGCACCTGCGCCGAGCGCTGCGCAGCGCCGTCGGCGCCGCCGACCTCGTCCTCGCCTCCTCCAGCGCGCTACCCGACCGGATGCCCGCCTCCCACCCGGCACCTGTGGTGCTGGCCAACGGATGCGACCCGGACCGCTTCTCGCCGGACGGCCCTGTCGCGCCCTGGTTGCTCAGCCTGCGCCGACCACTGATCGGCTACAGCGGGGCGGTCGACACACGGGCCTTCGACGCGGACCTGGTGGCCGCGGTGGCGCGCGCCCACCCGGAGTGGACGTTCGTGCTGATCGGCCCGTCCACCCGAGCCGGTCGTGCCCCGCTCGCCGGGCTGTCCAACGTGGTGCTGGTCGACGCCGTCCGCTTCGCGGACGTGCCGGGCATCCTGCGGGCCTGCGACGTCACCATCATTCCCTACCGGGTCGGTGGGCTGATCGACTACGTGCACCCGAAGAAGTGCTACGAATACCTGGCGCTGGGCAAGCCCGTCGTCGCGACGCCGCTGCCGGCGCTGCGGGCACTGGGCGACACCATCGCCCTCGCCGCCGACCCGCCGAGCTTCGCCGCGGCCCTGGCCGACGCGCTGGACCGCGCCGGCACGCCCGAGGACGCCGCCCGACGCCGGGAGGTCGCCACCCGCAACAGCTGGTCGGTACGGGGCGTCCAGCTGCGTTCCCTGTTGGCGGGGTTGCCGCGATGAGAGTGCCGATCGTCGCGCCCGGTGTGGTGCTCGCCGGAGCCGCGCTGGGCGGAGTCGTGACAGTGGTAACCCTGCTGCCCGGGCCGGTCGGCCTGGCCGCCGCCATCGGAGTGCTGTGTTTCGGCGCGTTCCTGCTCTGGCCCTGGGCCGTACTGCCGGTCGGCATCATCGGCGGCGCCGTGGTCGGCGCACTGCTCAGCGGCGGCGACGTGCGCGGCTACATCGCGGTGAAGGTCCTGCTGCTGGCCGCCGGCGGCGCCGCGCTGGCCGCCCGTCACTGGCTCGGGGCGGAGCGGGGCACCCGGCGCACCGCCGCCGACGTGGGGATGCTGGTCCTGGTCGCATTGACAGTCGTGGCGGCCACCTACGGTCTGGCCGTCGGCAACCTCCCGGCGGAGGTGCTGGTCGCCGCGTACCAGGTGGCCACGATCCCGGTGTACTTCTTCGTCGCCACCCACACCCTCACCACGCCCCGTCGGATCCTGGCCGCAGGCATCCTGTACGTGGTGCTGGCGGGGCTCTTCACCGCCATCTCGGTGGCGGCACCGGGGCGGCACGGCGGGCTCATCACCCTCATGGCCATCCCCGCGCTGATCTGGATCGCCGGCCGGGTGCGGGGTTGGCGTCGGGCCGGCGCCCTCCTGCTTGGCGGGTTCTTCGCCGTCGACGTGCTCCTCGCGTCGTACCGGGGGATCTGGCTCGCCGCGGCGCTGACCGGGCTGATCATGCTGGTTCGCGGCGGGCGCACGGTCCGGACCGGCCTGGCGGCGACCGCCGCGGCGGCGGTCGCGGTGGCCGCGATCCTCGCCCTGCAACCAGGGGTACGGGAGCGGGCCACGGAGATCACCAAGGGGTTCGAGCAGTCCGCCGGTTACCGGGGGGTGGAGTCCGAGGTCGGCCTGGGCGTCTTCGCCGACCAACCGCTGGTCGGGGCCGGCCTCGGACAGACCACGCCGGACATCTACCTGTCCGGCTTCACCTTCACCGACGTGGGGCCGGTGTACCACGCCTTCTACGTCACAGTGCTTGCCAACCTCGGGCTGGTCGGGCTCCTGCTGGTCCTCTGGCCGATCCTGCGCAGCATCCGCGTCGGCCTGCGCAGTCGGGACGGGATCGCGCTGCCCTTCGCGGCGCTGTCCTGCGGTTTCCTGGCCGCCGCCCTCTTCGCGGCGCCGACCGACGGGCACTGGGAGCTGGGTCTGCTGCCGGCGCTGACCCTCCTCACGGCACATCACGAGGGGGCGCGGCTGCGGCGACCCGCCCGGCCTCCGCTGCTGCGCGGCGCTCTGACCCGAACGGGTGTGGCGGCATGAGCGCGGCCGACGCCACCGCCGTGGTGGTCACCCACAACTCGGCGGGACAGATCGTCGCCGCCCTGACCGCGCTACGGCAGGCGCAGGTGCCGGTGCGACTGGCGGACAACGCCTCCACCGACGGCACGCTCGACCTCGTCCGAAGCCGCTTCCCGGAGGTGACGGTCCTCGCCAGCCCCACCAACACCGGGTTCGCCACCGCCGTGAACCGGGCCGCGGCCGGGGTCGACACCGACGTCGTGCTCCTGGTCAACCCGGACTGCGTGGTCACCCCCGGCGCGGTGGCGGAACTGGTCCGGGTCCTGCGCGACCGACCGTCGGTGGGCATCGCGGGACCACGGCTCACCGACGCGCACGGCCGGGTCGCGATCAGCGCCCACCGGTTCGAATCCCTCGCCACGGTGCTGGCCAGCCGGTTCGGTGGGTCGCTGGTGCCGGTCTCGCTACGGCGGCTGCTCAGCGGCCGGCAGCGCCGCGCCGCGTACGACGCCTGTGTGCGCGGGGCGCAGCCGGTGGCCGTGGACTGGCTCTCCGGTGCCTGCCTGGCGGTGCGTCGCGAGCTGTTCGTGGCGATCGGCGGCCTCGACGAGGGCTACTTCCTGTACTACGAGGACGAGGAGCTGTGCCTCCAGGCGGCCCGGCGCGGCGCCGAGGTGCTGTACGTGCCCTCGGTGACCGCCGTGCACACCGGCGGGGCGAGCAGCTCCGACCCGGCCTGGATCTGGCCCCACCTGTACCGCAGCATGCTGCGGTTCTTCGCCCGCCACCGCTCCGGCACCCTACGCGCGGTACGCGGCGTGGTGCTGCTGCGCGCGCTGATCGGTATCGGACTGGCCGGGGCGCGGATGCCGGTGCAACCCCGAGCCGGGACGGCCCGGCTGCGGGCCTGGACCCGCGTCGGCCGAATCGCTGTCACCCGACCTGAGACGAGAGGAGGAGCGTGATGCACGTCCTGACAACTGTCGTCGGCAAGCGCACCGAACACTGGACGGACCTGTTCGACGTCCTGTGCGAACAGCCGGACGTCACCCTCACCGTGCTCGCCGCGGACGTGTCCCCGGCGACCCGACGCGAACTGGCCCGGTTGGCCCGCCGACACCGAAGGCTGCGGTACCACATCGTTCCGCACCTGCTCGGTGAGTCGTTGACCGGGCACATGGCCTCGGTGCTGTTCCGGCTGCCCGGCCAGCACGACGTGACCACCGCCCGCCCGGACATCCTGCACGTCATCGGCGAGGCCGCGTACCTCACCACCTGGCAGGCCCTGCGGCTGCGTCAACGCTGCTGGGCCGGAGTGCCCACCACGCTGTACGCCGCGCAGAACGTGGTCACCCGGTTTCCGGTGCCGTTCCCCCGGATCGAGCGACAGTCCTACCTGTCCGTCGACCACGCGTTCCCGATCACGCCCGCGGCGCTGAACGTGCTGCGGATCAAGGGCTACCGGGGCCCGGCCACGATCGTGCCGCTCGGCGTGGACACCCGGATGTTCCGGCCACTGCCCACCGATCCGGCCGCCCGCCCGTTCACTGTCGGGTTCGTCGGGCGGTTCGAGCCGCACAAGGGGGTGGTCGACCTGCTGCGCGCCGCCGAGCTGATCGACTGCGACGTGTCGCTGGTCGGGGACGGCAGCCTCGGCGACGACATCGCGCGGGCGGCCGCGCGCCGACCGGGCCGGGTGCACCGGCACGGCTGGGCCGGCCACGCCGAGCTGCCCACGCTGCTGAACGACATGGACGTGTTGGCGATGCCGTCGGTCGAGGTGGTGCAGCGCAACACCCTGCCGTGGATCGGCATTCCGCTGCGCGAGCAGTTCGGCCGGGTGCTGGTCGAGGCGATGGCGTGTGGCGTACCCGTCGTGGGCAGCGACGTCGGCGAGATCCCCTACGTGGTGGGCGACGCCGGTCTCGTCTTTCCGGCCGGCGACGTCTCCGCGCTCGCCGCCCGCCTCGCGCGGCTGCGCGACGATCCCGCACTCGCCGGCCAGTTGGCCAACCGTGGGCTGGCCCGCGCCGGCGCCGAGTTCGGCTGGGACCGCATCGCCGACACCCTCTGCACGACCTGGCGCGGACTGCGGTCCCCGGCCCGGTCGCTGCGCACATCGCCCGCCGAGGCCGGGCACCCAACCAGAGAGGCGATCGCCTGATGAGCGCGTCGATAGATGTCAAGGGTCTGCTCGGTGCCTCCTGGCGCCGGGTGGGCGTACCACTGCTCGGCCTGTGCGCGGGCCTGGCCGCCGCCCAGGGAGTGACCCAGCTCCTCCCGGCGCGCTACGAGGCGGAGGCCTCCGTGCTGGTCAGCGCCGAGCAGACCGACGAGGACCGACCGGTGGACCTGGCCCTCGCGCAGAACCTCACGCCCACCATCGCCCGACTGGTCGGTTCCCGGGAGGTCGCGCTGGAAGCGGCGCGTTCGCTGCAACTGCCCGAGCGGGCGGTGCTCGGTCACGTCAGCGGCGAGTACGAACTCGGTCTCCAGATCATCACCGTGCACGCGAGCGCCGGCACCGGTACGCAGGCCGCCGCGATCGCGAACGCCGCCTCCCGCGCCGTCAGCCAACAGCTGGGCCGGCTGGACATGGGCGGCTCCACCAGCATCAACGCGCGGGTGCTGGACACCGCCAGCCCGCCGGCCCGGCCGGCCTTCCCGAAGCCGCTGCTCAACGGCGTGCTCGGGGCCCTGGCCGGGCTGCTGGCCGGCTGGGGCGCGACCATCCTGCGCGACAGGTTCGACAGCCGGCTGCGCGACATCGGCCAGATCGAGGCGCGCCTGGGCCTGCCGGTAATCGGGGTGCTGCCGAAGCTGCCGCGCCGCTTCGCCCGCCATCACGCCGCCGCGCTGTACGCCCGCACCGACGTCGCCGACGCGGTACGCGCCACGATCTCGACGCTCAGTGTGCTCACCGCTCCCCTGCCCCGTCGACGGCTGCTGGTCACCAGCGCCCACGACGACGACGGCAAGGCGTTGGTGACAGCCCTGCTCGGTCTCGGCATGGCCGACGAGCACTGTCGAGCCACGCTGGTGGACGGGGCGGTACGGGACCCGGTGCTGTCGGGCCACTTCCCGGAGGCGCCGCACACCTGGCAGCAGGTGCTGGCCCAGAAGTGCCCGCCGGTGCGCCTGGTCGACTTCCCCACCCTGACCGTGCTGCCGGCCGAGCCCCGCGAGGGCGCCGACACGGAGGCCCTGCACGAGCTGGGCGGGCTGCTCAACGCGCTGGGCGAGGACGAGGACTGCGTGATCGTCCACGCGCCGCCGATCCTGGCCGGACGGGAGATCTCGGCGTTCGCCCAGCACGCGGACGGCGTGCTGCTGGTCGTCCGCTCCGGCCGGACGAACCTGGACGACAGCACCCGGGCGGCCCGGCTCGTGCAACAGCTCGGGCTTCCGCTGGCCGGTGTCGTGGTGATCGGGGCGGTGTCCCGCACGGATCACCGGCCGAGCAGCGAGCAACCGGCCCTGGTGCCGGGTGCGGCCCAGGATGCCCTGGCGCTGCCGGCGACGAAGGCGGGCGCCCAGGGCGCGGTCATCCGTGAGCTGGTCAGCGCCCTGGTCGAGGACAAGTCCGGACCACCCGGACGGCACCGTCGACAGAGCTCGGGTGAGCCGGCCGCGGCCGGCAGGACCGTCGAGGGCAGGACGGTCGACGGCACGACGGTCGACCACAAGCCCGTCGAACGCAAGCCGGTCGACCGTCAGCCGGTCGAGAGCACGGCGGCCGGACGTACTCCGGTCGGCACCGTGGCGGCCCCGGAGGCGCCGGCCGGGCCGACCCGGATCGAGGATGCGGTCACCCAGCCGAACCCGGTGGTGACGGATGTCCCGGACCGGACCGAGCCCGAGCCGGTGCCGACGCCCACCGCCCAGCCCGAGCCCGAGCCCGCGGCTCCGGCCTGGGGCGGCAGTCCCGCCGTGGTGGGTGTTCTCGGCCGACCGTTGGCCCGGCCCGAGACGGCCTGGCGGCCGCCGGTGGCGGAGGCAGCGCTGCCGGAGCCGTCCCCGGACGCCCCGATGGCCGACCTCGCGGACCGCTGGCCGGTCTTCGGGCAGGAGCTGATGGCCGCCGGGCGGCCGAGCGGGCAACAACCCTCCACCGGGCCCGTCGTCCTGCGGCGGGCGGTAGCCGTCGGCGACGCCGATCGCTGGGGCTGACGACGGCCGAAGCAACGGTCGGCGGCCCACCCACGACAGGCGGGCCGCCCAGCTGGCTACAAACGACACTGACAAGGAGATAGGCCGATGAGTGAGATGTTGCTACCGACACAGACGTCCGAGCCGTCGCTGGACGACCCCCGCGCCCTCTACTGCGATCTGCTCAAGAAGGCGTTGACCCGCTACGTCTTCCGCGAGACGTGGATGCCCTACCACCCACGCCAGGGGTCCCTGCACGGCCGGATCCTCCAGCGCGGCCGGCACCTGCTGCAACGCAAGGGCCTGGAGCTGGTGCTCCAGTTCCCCTTCGACGAGGAGGCGCGGGCCACCGGCCGGGACTGGCCGCCGGAGGCCGAGACCATGATCGGGCTGCGTCGGTTGGACAACCTGGAGCGGTGCGTCAAGGACGTGTTGGAGCGGGGCGTGCCCGGCGACCTCATCGAGACCGGCGTGTGGCGGGGTGGGGCGGTCATCTTCATGCGCGGGATGCTGCGCGCCTACGGCGACCGGGACCGGACGGTGTGGGTCGCGGACTCGTTCCGCGGCCTGCCGAAGCCGGCTGCCCACCGGGTCGAGGACGTCGAGGACGCGCTCTGGCAGGTGCCCTTCCTGGCGGTGTCGTTGGAGCAGGTGAAGGCGAACTTCGAGCGGTACGGGCTGCTCGACGACCAGGTCCGGTTCCTCAAGGGCTGGTTCTCGGACACCCTGCCGACCGCGCCGGTGGAGCAGATCTCGGTGATGCGTCTCGACGGGGACCTGTACGACTCGACGATGGTGGCGCTGCGCTCGCTCTACCCGAAGCTCTCCGTCGGAGGCTACGTGATCATCGACGACTACCACGCGGTACGCGGCTGCAAGCAGGCCGTCGACGACTTCCGCGCCGAGCACGGCATCGAGGACGAGCTGCACCAGGTGGACTGGACCTGCCGCTACTGGCGGCGGTCGCGCTAGGGCGCGTTTCGACACAGACGGCGGGTGAAAGGTCCTGCGACCTCCCACCCGCCGTCTTCGTGCCCGTGGTCGGCGCTCAGTTGGCCGGCGGTGTCTGCGGATTGGCCGCGAGCCACTGCGCCACCCGGTCCTCGCGCAGGGCGGCGAAGAGCGCCGGGGCCCGGACCTCGTCCAACCGCACCGAGGACCCGGCCGGGGTCTGGAGGTTCGCGTCACTGAACGGCACGGTGACGAACTGGACCGTCTCCGGCTTCACCTTGCGCAGCACGAGGGCGAGGTCGGTCAGGTTCAGGTCGCGGTCGACGATGAGCGATTCGGCCGCTGTGGTGAGCACCCGGTCGAGTCGGGCCGGGCTGGTGAGCAGACTCGTCGCGGTGACCCGCTCGGCCAGGGCGCGTACCACGAGCTGCTGGTCGTAGATGCGGCCGAAGTCGCCGCCGGGCACGCCGTGCCGCTGCCGCATCAGGTCGTCGGCCGCCTTGCCGTCGAGGTCGTGGCAGCCGGCGGGCCAGGTGACGCCGGTGTCCGAGGACTTGACGGTGTACGGCAGGCAGACGTTGATTCCCTCCACCGCGTCCACCAGCTTGCGGACGGCGGCGAAGTTGGCCACCAGCACGCCGTCGAGTGGTAGCCCGGTGAGCTTGGCGACCGTCTCGGCGGCCAGCGCGGCCCCGCCGAACGCGAACGCGGCGTTGATCTTGTTGGGGCCGCCGGCCCAGGTCTGCCCCGCCGCGGGTACGTCGACGTAGCTGTCCCGGGGGATGGAGACGACAGTGGCCGCCTCCCGCGCGGCGTTGACGTGCACCAGCATGATGGTGTCCGACCGCTGCCCGGGGTAGAGGGCCTGGTCCGGCTCGCCGTCACGGGAGTCCGACCCGAGCAGCAGGAGGTTGAGCGGCCCCGACTCCCACCGGCGATCGTCGTGAGTGCCCTCGCCGAGGATGTCCTCGCGCTGCACCCTGCTCTCGTACCGGTGCTTCAGCCCGAAGCCGACGGTGACGAGGCCCGCGCAGAGCACGCCGAACATCAGGAGCAGGGCGAGGCTTGCCTTCTTCCAGCCGGCCATCGCCCGCCACCTCGACGGCGCCGGCGTGACCGTGCGGCCGGGGATACCGGTCACCATCTTGACCACCTCTGCACGAACTCTCGGGACGCTGAACCTGTTGCGGGGCAAGGGATGCAGCCGTTCGGGTCACCCGCTCGCCCCACTCATGAAGCATTTAATCACTCTTTAGGGTCTCTATGCCGCTTTATCCTCTTTGCCCGATTCGGCGGTGCCATTCTGGCCTTCAAGTTAGCGAGGGAGTTGGCATGTACGGAGTACCCACCAAGGGGCCACACATCGGAGGTGGCCTTGCCGCCACCGGGGTTGCCGTCCAGTCCTGGTTGCTGGTCGGCGTCGGGCTGGTCGTGCTGGGTCTGGCACTGTGGCTCGTCGCCATGCTGGGCCGCGAACGATGACAGGTTCCCGACGCGGGTCGTGGCTGCGCGCCAGCGCAGGGGGCCTGATCGGAGTCGCCGCCGCCGTCGCCATGCTCTGGCGGTGGCACGACATCGCCAGCGCGGAGGCGTGGCTGAACGCTCATCTCGTCAACGCCGTCGGGTTGGCGGACAGCAGGTCCATCGGCGCGGCCGTGATCTTCCCACTGGACGAGCGCTGGGTGGGCTTCATGGTCTCCAGCGGCTGCTCGGTCGCCATGTTGCTGATCCCGCCGATCGTGCTCGCGTCGACGTTGATCGGGTTCCGCCGCATCTCACTGACGCGTGGACTGAACGCCCTGGCGTTGGCCGTCGTGCTGCTGGTCACCGTGAACCAGATCCGACTCGGCGCGGTGGTGGTCTCGATGCAGACCTGGGGCTTCAAGCTGGGCTACGAACGCAGCCACGTGCTGATCGGCTCGGTGATCACGACCGCCGGTCTGATCGCCGTCACGATCCTCTTCGTGGTCCTGGTCAGCCGGACCAAGCGGATCTCCGGGACGGTCGCCGGTGTCCACTGAGACGCAGTCGCTCGCCCTGCTCAACACCGCGGCGTTCCTCCTGTGCGTCAGCTTCTGCGCGTACGTGCTGAGCATCCTGGTGTTCCACCTGAAGAGCGGGCGTAGCCGAGGCGGCAGCCCGGACGGCTTCGACTGGCACATCATCGTGCCGTGCCGCAACGAGGCGTCGGTCATCGGCGACACCGTGCGGCGTCTGCTCTGCGACTTCCCGCAGGCGACCGTCTGGTGCGTCGACGACGCGTCCGACGACGGCACCCTCGCCGAGCTGGCGGCCTTCACCGACCAACCGCGGGTGCACGTGGTCCAGCGTCAACTGCCTGACGCGCGACAGGGCAAGGGCGCCGCACTCAACGCCGCCTGGCGCCGCATCGAGCAGTCGTTGCCCACCAACGCGGACCGCACCCGGGTGATCGTCGGCGTGCTGGACGCGGACAGTCGACTCGACCCCCAGGGTCCGGTCGCCCTCTCCGGCCGTCAGTACTTCGGCTCGGCGCAGGTCGGCGCGGTGCAGGTGGAGGTGCGGATGCTCCAGTGCGCGCCGCGCCGGTACGCGCAGCCGACCGAGGTCGGTCGCTGGGGACGGCTGCTGATCCGGCTGCAGGACATGGAGTTCCGCGCCCCGATCGCCGCCATGCAGTCGCTGCGGCGACGCACCGGCAGCGTGGCGATGGGCGGCAACGGGCAGTTCACCCGGCTGTCCCTGCTCAACGAGATCGCCGACCAGCACGGCACACCGTGGCACGGCGCCCTCCTGGAGGACTTCGAGCTGGGCCTGCACATCCTGCTGGCCGGCGGGCGCACCGAGTACTGCCCGGAGAGCTGGGTGGCCCAGGAGGCGTTGACCCGGATCCGCCCGCTGGTGCGGCAGCGCACCCGCTGGGCCCAGGGGTCGATGCAGTGTGGCCGCTATCTCGGCAAGGTGCTGCGCTCGCCGCGAATCGGCAACTCGGCCACCCTGGAGATCGCCCACTTCCTGGCCGCACCGTGGACCCAACTGCTCGGCACACCGATCTACGTCGCCTGCCTGGTGGTGATGTCCTACTACATCGACAACACGATGGGTGGACTGCGCGGCTGGTGGAGCAGTGGCGGCTGGGGCGTACCCCCGCTGGTGCTCGTCTTCGGCATCGGACCGTTCGCCCTGTGGGGCATCGTCTACCGGATCCGTTGTGAGCCGCAGCTGTCGATCCCCAAGGCGCTGCTGCTCGGCGTCTGCCACTGGCTGTACAGCTACGCCCAGTCGCTGGCGGTCTGGTTGGCCTTCGCCCGCATGGTGACGGCCCGCACGGACTGGCAGAAGACCGCCCGTGCCGCCGATCCGCAGCCCCAGCCGGCCCCGGCTCGGGCCGTGGGCCGGGTGGCCGTCGGCCAGGCGGCAGTGGGTAGGGCCGCCGTGCCGGCCCAGCCGCGCCGGGCCCAACCGGCACGCCGGTCGGGCCGCAACGACGGGCCACGGTCGATCCGACCGCCCCGGCACCTCACTCACCTCACGCACCTCACCACCCCCACCACTGACCGCCCCACAATCGCCCACACCAGAAAGTAGACATCTATGCCACGAGTTAGATCCGGTCTCGCCCGCACCGCCGCGGTGCTGGCCGGTGGTCTCGCCATGGTCGTCCTGGCGGCCTCTCCGGCGATGGCCGACACCTCCCAGTCCTCCGCCTCGGCGCTTCAGATCAGCCTGCTCGGTGGTGGCCTCGCCAGCTCCGGCACGGCGTCGGCCACCAACGACGGCACCACCGAGTCGATCTCCGGTAACCAGACTCCCCCGCTGGCCGTGCTGGGTGGGCAGACCGTCATCACGGCAGGGGTGCTGGCTCAGAACGTCCGGGCCTTCAACGACGGCACCTCGGCGGCCTGCGCCGGTGTGCTCGGCACCGGCGGCACGGTGCTCATCGGTCCCGGCGGGTCCTGCCTCGTCACGCCCGGCGCGGCGGTGACGCTGACCCTCGGGACCAGCGGCCTCGCCACTATCGCCCTGGTCGCCGACGCCATCTACTCGTCCTGCACCGCCACCAGCAGCCCGTCGGCGACGGGCACGACGAGCCTGGTCAACGCCCGGATCACCTCGACCCTGCTGGGCATCGAGACCACCCTGCTCAGTCTGCCGGCCAACCCGGCGCCGAACACCGGGCTCAACATCCCGGGGCTGATCAACCTGACCCTCAACGGCCAGTCCAGCTCGGGCGTCGGTCAGCTGACCGTCACGGCGCTGAACCTGACGGCGCTCGGCGGAGCGCTGGCGGGGGTGACCATCGGCACATCGAGCTGCGGCGCGAACGCGATCGCACCGCCCATTCCGGTGATCCCGCTCGCCGGGGCACCGCTCGCGCTCGGTCTCGGCGCGCTCGTGGCCGGCACCACCGGCGGGTTCTCGCTCTACCGGCGTCGCCGCGCGGCTGCCAGGAGCTGACCCCACATGTGTGCGAGCAGCTCGACACCGCGAGAGGTCCTGATCCTGGCCGGCACCAGGCCGGAGGGAGTGAAGACCGCGCCTCTGATCCGCCGTCTCCTCAATGATCCGAGGTTCACGGTACGGGTGGCGGATACCGGTCAACAGCCGGGACGCGTCGCCGAGGCACTCGCCCCGTTCGGTCTCCGCCCGGAGGTGAGTCTGCGCCCGCAACGGCGTACCGGCTCGCTTGCCGAACTGGCGGCGGCACTGATCACGGGCATCGACGAGTTGCTCACACACCACCGTCCAGCGGCGGTCGTGGTGCAGGGGGACACCACGACCGCCCTGGCCGGCGGGACGGCCGCGTTCTGGCGGCACGTCCCGGTCGTCCACCTGGAGGCCGGGCTGCGGACCAACGACCTGGACCGGCCGTTTCCGGAGGAGGCCAACCGGGCCATGCTCGCCCGGATCGCCGCGCTGCACCTGGCGCCGACCCAGGCGGCCCGGACGAACCTCATCGGTGAGGGCATTCGCTCCAGCGCGATCGTGGTGACCGGCAACACCGTTGTGGACGCCCTTCACGACCTCATCGAGCGCGGCATGGCCCAGGCGCCGGACTGGGTCGACAGGGCCCGCAAGCTGGTGGTGGCCACCGTGCACCGGCGGGAGAACTGGGGCCACGGAGTGGCTGCCACTGTCGACGGACTCCGTCGCCTGGCGCGAGCGTGCCCCGACGCCCAGGTCGTGATGGTCACCCACCCGAACCCACAGCTCAGCGCGGAGGTCACCGCGGGCCTCGCGGGCGTCGCCAACGCCCGGGTCACGCCACCACTGCCCTATCCACAGATGGTCGGGCTGCTGCGGGAAGCCGACCTGGTCGTCACCGACTCGGGCGGGCTCCAGGAGGAGGCCGCCACCCTGGGGGTGCCGTTGCTGGTCACCAGGGACACCACCGAACGTCCGGAGGCCCTGACGCCGGGCCGCGGCGAGCTGGTGGGCACCGACCCCGAACGGCTCCTGTCGGCGGGGCTCCGCCACCTTGCCAGCGGGCGGGCCGCCGTCGTGGGCTCGCCGTTCGGCGACGGGCGGGCGAGCGACCGCTCCGTCGTTGCCCTGGCGGGGCTCCTGAACGTACCGGCCCGTCGGGTCGTGCAGCGGCGGCGCACCGCCGCCGCCATCGGCTGACGTCGGCCAATCTGGACAATCATCCAAATTTCCGGACAAACCTCCTTTACCCACTGATAATTGGCACATCGATCGGCAGCGCTCCGATCCGTGGGTCCAATCAGTTCAGTGATCAGAGGAGTCGTCAGGTGCAGGCGAAGTTGAACGGGCAGCGTTCCGCGACGCTGCAGGGCAGATACTCCGCCCAGCACAACGCCTTCGGCGTCCTTCGCCTGGCGATGGCGTGTGGTGTGATCATCGCGCACGCCGGCCCGCTCGGCTTCGGCCAGCACAACCTCGGCGCGGCCACCTTCGGCCGGCAGAGCGACCTCGGAACCCTCTGCCTGTACGGATTCTTCCTGATCTCGGGATTCCTCATCACCGACAGCGCGCTGCGTTCCACGCTGCGCCAGTACGTCCGCGCCCGTGTGTTGCGGGTCTTCCCCGGGCTGTGGGCCTGCCTACTGGTCACCGCGTTCGTCTTCGCGCCGCTGGCTGCGCTGTACGAGAACGGCAACCTCGACGGGTTCTGGGGGCACTCGCAGGGGCCCTTCGACTACGTCACGACGAACTTCCTCGCCTCGATGGAGCAGTTCCCCATCTCCGGGTTGCTGGCCGACACCCCGTACGGCCAGATCGTCGGCGGGCCGAGCGCGTTCGACGGTTCACTGTGGACCCTCCGGTACGACCTGGCCTTCTACGGGATCGTCGGCATCCTGGTGGTGACCTCGGTGCTGCACCGGGCACCTCGCGCGGTGCTCGTCCTCACCGCCGTCTGTTACGCCCTGGTCCTGCGGGACTTCTTCACGGCACCGACCTGGAGTTCCCGCCCGCCGCAGCACGGCGCGATCGGGCCGTTCCCGCTACTCGGCGCGTTCGCCGCCGACTGGACGCTGATGCTCGGCTTCCTGTTCCTGCTCGGCGCCGCCGCCCGCCTGTACGCGCAACGGATCCCGGTGACCAGAGAGCTGGCCGTTCTGGCCGGCGTCGCGTTGGTCGGTTCGTTGTGGCTGGGCGGGTTCTTCGCGGTGGGCCTGCCGGCGTTCGCCTACCTGGTGCTCTTCGCGGCCGTCGCGCTGCCGAAGCGGCTGTCCGCAATCAGCCGCCGGCACGACTACACGTACGGCATCTACATCTACGGCTTCCCGGTACAGCAGATGATCGCCCTGCTCGGCGGGGCCCGGTTCGGGATGCTCGGCTACATCGTGCTGAGCCTGCTCGGCGCCCTCCTGTTCGCCGTCCTCTCCTGGCACCTGGTCGAACGGCCCGCCCTCGGGTTCAAGACCGGCAGCGGGCGCGCACGGCACCGGCGCGCGGGCGGCACCGCCAGCCCTCGCCCCGTGCTGATCCCCAGCCCGGTGAGCGTGGCCGGAGCCGAGGCGCGCACCGGCCGACACAAGGCCGGCGCCCGGCACAGCCGGTCGGCGAAGAACATCCCGGCCGCGGCAGCCACACCGCGCCGCGCCGAGCGGGCCACCGAGACGGCGGCGTCGTTCCTGGCGGTGCCGGAACGGACCAGGAAGGACCTTCCGTTCGACCCGGTGAGGACGCCCGCCTCGCACACCCGATCGGGTCGGTCACACCGCGCGCCGACCACCTCGACGACACCACCCCGCTGATCGCGATGGGGCCGGAGCCAGCGTGGCTCCGGCCCCACCACCGTCCGCGAGGGCGGCCGGCCGACTCAGGCCGAGAAGTTGCGGAACAGCAGGGATGCCAGGGCGAGCGCCAACGCCAGGTTGAACACTGTGGCGCTGGCGAACACCGCCACCGGTCGCCAACCCGCCTCCCGCAGCGACGCGACCCGGACCTCCAGGCCGATGCTGACGAAGGCCAGGATCAGGAACCACACACGCAGGTCGTTGACGATGGCGATGGTGGCCTTGCCGTCCGCTCCCGCCCCGTCGAGGTACCAGGTGGCGATGACCGAGGCCGCGATGAAGCCGAGGACGAACTTCGGAAACCGCGTCCACAGCTCACCGAGGCCCGGTCGGGCCGCGCCGGGCCGTCGTTCCACCCGCAGGGTGAAGTACGCGGTGAGCGCGACCGCCACCACACCCATCAGGGCATTCTGGGTGACCTTGACGATGCTGGCGATCTGGAGCGCCTCCTCACCGGCGAGCGCTCCCGCGGCGGTGACCGCTGCGGTGGTGTCGATGTTGCCACCGATCCAGGCGCCGGCAACCGCGTCGGAGAGCCCGAACACGTCGGCCAACCAGGGCAGGATGAAGATGGACGGCAGCGCGAAGATGATGACCAGAGTCGCCGTGTACGCCAACTGCTCACGGCGCGCCCGTACCGCGCCGGCGGCGGCGATCGCGGCGCTGACCCCGCAGATCGACACCGCCGACGCGAGCAGCGCCCGCAGCTTGTCGTCGAGGCCGAACCTTCCGGCCAACCACCAGGTGAAGAAGAAAACCCCGCTGATCAGCAGGATCGCCTGGGCGATCGCCGGGCCGGCGGCGCTGGCGATGACGGCCAGGTTGATCGACGCCCCGAGCAGCACCAGACCGGTCTTGATGAAGAACTCGGTCCGGAACGCGGCGGCGATCCGGTCCCGCCAGCCGAGCAGTGTGACGGCGACGTTGCCGAGCAGGCCGAGCAGGATCGCGTAGACCGGGTACTCGACCGCCGCTCCGATGTCCTCGACGGCGCTGCCCTCGGCCCAGGCCGGGACGTTCTGCTCCAGGTAGCGGGAGAGCGCGGCGAGACCGACCACGATCAGCAGGCCGAGCGCCGTCCAGGCCCAGAACGCCCCGTCGCGCGCCACGCTGGTCGGCTCGACGGGATCGGCGGTGGTCGACGAGGTGTCTCGCTCGACCACGTCGGCGGCGGTCGGGTCGTCGGCGGAGGTGGCCGGCTCGTTGCCCGTGCGGGTCGCGTCGGCGGTCATCAGGGCACCAGCCCGGCGGGGATGGCACCGAGCAGGACCAGGGCGAGCAGGGCCAGGCCGAGGATGGTCGCCGCCCAGTCCTCGTTGAACGCGAGCCGGGACGCACCGGCCGTCGGTGGGGTGGGCGGTGGCTGGTCGGATGTCATGGCGTACCTCCATGGTGGTGAACCGATCCGGCCGTGCCGGATCGGTTAAGAAGCGCGGTGACGAGCGTGCGGAGCCGCGTCGGGTCACGACTCGACGCGCGAGCCGACGATGCGGCTGAAAGAGGAGTGCGGTGCTGCGGTGCTCAGTCGGTGCCCGGTGCGCCCGGACAGAGTTCGCTGGCGGTTCGCATCAGGTCGACGACCCGACGCGAGGTGAGGAGCGGACCAACCGGCATTCACCTATTTTCCTACCGACTCGATAGGAATTCAAGACTGTCCACGCGGATTCTCGCTCTGCCGCGCCGCCCCCGCCACGGACGACGGGGCCGGAGCCGTCGCCGGCTCCGGCCCCGTCGGTACGCCCGATACCCGCTACGGGGCCGGGTACTGGGTCAGGTAGACCGGAGCGCCGACCTTGGTCATGTCGGCCGCGTCCCCGACGCCGTTGACCACGTGGTCGATCGTGCCGGCGCTGAGGTTGACGGTCATGATGTGGTGCAGCCGCACCCCGGGCCGGTTCGGGACCTCGAAGCCGTTCTCGGTGTGGATCGACGGGTTGTTCTGGTTGAACACGTACACCCCGCCGCCGTAAAGGGTGTGGTGACGCACCCGGTCACCGACCTTGTACCCGGCCCAGCCCTCGACCGCGCCGTTCATCCAGTCGGCCTGCGTCGGCGGGTCGTACGGCAGCTCGTTCTGGTAGAGGATCGTGGTGCCGTGCTCGCCGTTCCAGACGGTGTTGTGGCGCTGGAAGTGCTCGACGAAGAGGCCGGTCGCGGTCACGTGGTCGCCGTTGATGACGGCCCCGTAGCGACCGGTGTTGGTACGCCAGCGGTCGGTGTCACCGTTGACGCCCTCGGTGAAGCCCTCGACGCCGTGATCGCCGCGCCACACCCAGGTGTGGTCGATGAGCACGTTGTCGCTGTTGACCTCCAGCGCGGTGTTCGTCCGTCCGATGTGCGGGCCACCGACCCGGAAGTACACGTCGGAGAGCGTTGTCGGGTTGTGCGGGCTGCTCGCGTTGCGGCCGTGCTCACGTCCGACCCGCAGCAGGACCGGCGACTCGACGAGGCCGGCGTCGATCGTGACACCGGCGACGATCACCCCGGGAACACCGGCCACGTCCAGCGGGATCGCGCCGTTCACGGCGGTCAGCGTGGCGTGCCCGATCCCCAGCACCACGGTGTTCGCACGCCGGACCTCGATGCTGCGCGCGATGTCGTACGTGCCGGGGGTGAGGAGCAGGTGCTTGCCACGCGCCAACTGGCTGTTGATGACGCGCACCGAGTCGGACGGCTTGGCGATGAAGAAGTCGCCGATCCCGATGGTCCGCCCCGGCGTGATGCCGTCAGCCCAGGAGACGCCCCGGCTGTCGCGCTGCGCGGCGGGCACCCGCACCTGGTAGCGACCCCTGCCGTCGACGAAGAGGTAGGGCTTCTCCCGGCTGAGCGGGGTGGTCTGCAGTGTGGTGTACGGCGGGTCGGGGAACGTGGCGTCGTCCGGCGCGCCCTCGACCCCGGCGAACACCTGGTTCCACACCGCGTTGGACCAGCCGCCGACCTCGCTGTTGCGGGTCAGCCACTGTTGCTGCGAACCGTTGGTCGTGGCCGGCAGCCGTGAGTCGGCGATGAACCCGCCGCTGGCGTACTGCGGGCCGGCGGTGCAGTAGTCCATCAGCGACAGACCACCGCCGCCGATGTTCAGTCGGCGCATCGACACCGCCTGGGAGACCGCCCAGAAGTTCGCCGACGACCGGCAGTCGTCCTGACCGGCCGCGTTGATGGTGAGCGAGAGGTTGGACAGGGTGCGCCAGAAGTTCACCAGCGCGAGGCAGTTGCCGGTGCCGCCGTCGGCGAGGCAGCGGTTGTAGACCTCCAGCTTGCCGTTGACGGTGACGTCGGTGGGCGAGGCGCCCAGGCCGGACACCTCGGTGTAGTAGCCGACCTTGGCCTGCAACGGCTGCGCGGCCGTGCCGTACGTGCCCGGCTTGAACAGGTAGGCGTGCCGCTCGGTGCCCATCTCGTTGTCGACCTGCCGGGCGTGCGCCGCGTCGAGGGTCTGCTGGATCTCAGCGCCCGGCATGGACGGGTCGAAGATCGTCACGTTCGGGCCGAAGTCGGGTGCGCCGTGCGTCGGGCGGTCGGCGCTGGCCGCCGTGCTGGTCATCGTGGTGGCGGTGGTCAACACCACTGCGAGCAGGAGGGTACGACCGGATCTCCGGCGTACACCTCGGGACGGGGTTGTCACGTGGTTCGTCCTCTCCGCTGGCCGGGCGTACTTCCGGCGCAGCTGGGGGCGGTGAGAGCGCTCTCTGATCCCTGCGGCCGAAGACGGGGTTACACCGAAGGGTTGACATGTTTCTACCTCCTGAGCCGGTCGCGCGCCATGACCACGGACGGGCGAACTTCAAGCCGGCGGGTGGAAATGAACGGTCATACGGTGATGCGGCCCGAGTCGTCGTCAGCAGTGCCCTGTCGACGTGTCGCCGGTCGGCCCGATCCGGATGAGAACGCAGCGCGGCCCACCCTCCTGCGGAGGGCGGGCCGGCGCGATGATGCGAGAGGCGCGATGGTGCGGAAGGTCAGCGCACCCGACGGCGCCCGTGGGCACCGGCGACGATCGCCACGCCGATAGCGGCGAAGGCGACCTGCAGGATCAGCTCGATCCAGTCGATCCCGTCGGTCTCGTCGACGCCGAGGGCACCGGCGACGAGAGTGCCGAGGATCGCCGCGACCACACCGATGAGCAGTGTCAGCCAGATCGGAATGTTCTGCTTGCCCGGTACGACCAGCCGGCCCAGCGCGCCGATGACCAGGCCGATGATGATGGCGGCGAAGAAGCCGGGAATTTCCACGGGAGCCGTCCTTCGAAAGAGGTGTGTCGTCGACGCCTGATTGCCCCAAGCAACTAACTGCGAAACATCCCCACAGCCCCCCGACTCCAACCCCAACGCGATCTTGCGCTTTGTGCTGCCGCCTTGCGGCTTTCACGACGTATGTCGCCACAGAAAGTGCAAGATCGCGTGGGAGGCCAACAGGGGCGAGGGGCGAGAACGGGCCGAGGCGGGTCGCCTCACCGGCACTAGGATGATCGCCGTGCAGTTCGGGGTGCTCGGGCCGCTCGCCGTGACCACGGACGCCGGCGAGCCGGTGGTGGTGCCCGGCACGAAGGTGCGGGCGTTGCTGGCCGACCTGTTGGCCAACCGCAACCAGGTGGTCTCGGCGGACCGCCTCATCGACGACCTGTGGGGTGACGACGCCCCCGCCAACCCGGCCGGCGCCCTCCAGGTGCGGGTGTCGCAGCTGCGCAAGGCGCTCAACGACGCCGAGCCCGGCGCCCGCGAGCTGGTCGAGTCGCGGCCACCCGGCTATCTGCTGCGGGTCGACGCGGTCGACGTCGGCCGCTTCGACGAGCTGGCCCGCTGCGCCGACGTCGAAAGGTTGACCGAGGCCCTCGCGTTGTGGCGCGGCGAGGCGTACGCCGACGTGGCCGACGCCGAGTTCGTGCGTGCCGAGGCGGCCCGCCTCGCCGAGCAGCGCCTCGTCGTCCAGGAGCGGCTGGCGCAGGCCCGGCTGGCCCGGGGTGAGCATGACCTGGTGGCCGCGGACCTGGCCGAGCTGGTCGCCAAGCATCCGCTGCGCGAGGGCCTGCGGGCGGTGCAGCTGCGCGCGTTGTACGCGGCCGGCCGCCAGTCCGAGGCGTTGGAGAGCTACGCCGAGCTGCGAGCCCGGCTCGCCGAGGAGTTGGGCCTCGACCCCGGCCCGGAGCTGGTCGCCCTGCACCGCAGGATCCTCGAACAGGACGCCGGCCTGAATGCCCCGCCGAGGGCGGCGGTCATCCGGAACAATCTGCCGGCCCCGCTCGACGAGTTGATCGGGCGGGCCGAGGCGCTGGCCGAGCTGGGCGCGCTGCTGCCCCGGCAGCGGCTGGTCACGCTGGTCGGGCCGGGTGGCGTCGGCAAGACGCGGCTGGCCACCGAGACGGCCCGCGCGGCGTCCTGTCCGGACGGTGTCCGGCTGGTCGAGCTGGCCCCGCTCCCGGCCGGCGACGAGCGCGTCGCCGAGCAGGTGCTCGGCGCTCTGGGCGCCCACGAGGCCGCCGGAACGACAGTGTCCCCCGCCGACCGGGTGGTCACGGCCCTGCGACACCGGCAGCTGCTGCTCGTGCTGGACAACTGCGAACACGTCATCGAACCGGTCGCCGAGCTGGTCGCCCGGCTGCTGCGCGACGTGCCCGGGGTGAGCGTGTTGGCCACCAGCAGAGAGCCACTCGGGCTGACCGGTGAGCTGCTCTGGGAGGTACCCCCGCTGCCGGTGCCCGACGACGGTGACCTGGACGCGGTCCGGCGCTCGGCGGCGGCCCGGTTGTTCGTCGCCCGCGCCGCCGCGCAGCAGCGCGGTTTCCGCCTCGACGGGCAGACCGCGACGGTGGTGGCCCAGCTCTGCCGCCGCCTCGACGGTCTGCCGCTGGCGTTGGAGCTGGCCGCGACCCGGGTTCGCGCGCTGGGCGTCCGCGGGGTGGTGGATCGGCTCGACGACCGGTTCCGGCTGCTCACCACCGCGCAGCGGGACGTGCCACCCCGGCAGCGGACGCTCACCGCGGTGATCGGCTGGAGCTGGGACCTCCTGGACGAGTCCGACCGGGTGGTGCTCGCCCAACTGGCGGTGTTCCCGGACGGCTGCACCCCGGAGGCCGCCGAAGAGGTCTGCCGCACCGACCTGGACGCCCTCGCCCGGCTGGTGGACCGGTCGCTGGTGGTGCTCGACGACTCCGGCGCGGCCCCCCGCTACCGGCTGCTCGAATCGGTGGCCGCGTTCTGCCTGGAACGCCTCACCGACGCCGACGGGGTACGCGGGCGGCACGCCACCTACTACACCGAGCTGGCCGAGCGCGCCGACCCTGGGCTGCGCGGGGCCGACCAGCAGCGGTGGCTGGCGCTGCTCGACACCGAGTTGGCGAACCTGCGGTCGGCGCTGGCGAACGGTGGCGGGCTGCGCCTGGCGGTCGCACTGAGCTGGTACTGGTTCCTGCGCGGCCGGCTCACCGAGGCACGGCGGGCGCTGGCCGTGCCCGGCGACCCGGAGCAGGAGGCCCGCGCGGCACCCTGGCGGGTCGGTTTCGCCCTGTCGCAGGGCGAGGTGATCGCACCCGACGACGTGCGGGCCGCCGTGGCCGTCGACCCGGACAGCCCCGCCGCATGGTTCGCGGCCAACGCGGCGATCGAACACGGCGATCTGGCCCTGGTGTCGGAGCTGCTGCCCACCACCGCCGACCCGTGGACCGAGGCCGCGGTGCTCACCTCCCTGGCCCACATCGCACACGCCAACGGCGACCAGAGCACCCTGGAGCGCACCGCTACCCGCAGCGCCGCGCTCTTCGCCGACCTCGGCGACCGGTGGGGTCGACTCCGGGCGACCGACTGGGTGGGCGGGCTCGCCGACATGCGCGGCGAGCACGAGCGCGCCGCCGCGCTGCACCGGGAGGGGTTGCGCTGGGCCGAGGAGTTGGCGCTGTGGCCGCAGGTCTGCGCCGAGCTGTCCTGGCTGGCCTGGCTCGCCGTGCAGACCCGTGACTACGCCCAGGGTCGGGAGCTGGCCGAACGTGCGTACGACCTGGCGGTGGAGCAGGGCTCGCCCGGTGCGTTGATCTTCGCGGAGATGAGCCTCGGGCTGGCCGCCCGCCGCGACGGCAAGCTCGACCTGGCCGTCACCCACCTCAGCCACCTCGCCGACCTGGGTCGGGGAGAGAGCCAAACCGCGCTCTACCTGCCGATGGTGTTGGTGGAGCTGGGCTACGCGGTCGAGCAGGGCGGTGACCCGGACGCCGCGCTGGCCCTGCACATCGAGGCGTTCGAGGTCGCCGAGGCGATGGCGACGATGCGGGACGCGGTCGGCCCGCTGGAGGGGATGGCGGCGGCGGTGCGCTCCCCCGAGGTCGCCGCCCGGCTGCTGGGCGCCGCGGCCGCCGCCCGGCTCGCCACGCAGTCCCCCGCCGCACCGGCCGAACGCGACGACACCGACCGGGTGACCGCACGGCTGCGAGCCGAACTCGGGCCGGAACGCTTCGACGCGTTGCTCGCCGAGGGCGCGCAGCTGAGCCCGGGCGAGGCCCGGGCCCAGCTCTGATCGGTGCTCAGGGGGTCACCTTCGGCTGGTAGGAGGCGACGATCACGCCGCTCTTGTGCACCCGGGTGTCGACCAGGTCGAACGACGCCTTGACGTTGGCCAGCGGCGCGGTGAGGCTGGGGCCGCCCTCCAGGACCGGGTGGATCCAGAACCGGACCTCGTCCACCAGGCCCGCCCGGATCAGCTGCGCGGTGACCGAGCCGAAGCCGTACTGGATGATGTTCTTGCCCGGCTGGGCCTTGAGCGCGGTGACCGCCTCGACCAGATCGCCCTGGAGCACCTCCGTGTTCTTCCAGGTGGGGTTGGTCAGGGTGGTCGAGGCGACGTACTTCTTGACGTTGTTGAAGTATGCGGCGCCGGTGGTCGGGTCGCTCTCGTCCCTGGTCGGCCAGGCGGCGGACATGCCGTCGTAGGTGGCCCGGCCCATCAGCATCGCGTCTGCCTCCTCGGTCTGCGCCCCGGCGAGGCTGGCGGCCTCCTCGTCGAAGTACGGCATGGTCCACATCGGGTTGTCGATGACGCCGTCGAGGGTGATGTAGGTCGAGTTGACGAGCTTGCGCATCGGGATCTCCTGGGTGTCTGTCGTGCTCTCCGGTGACACCCAGAACTCTGCCGGCAGCCGCTTACGATTCGCTTCAGGTGTCCTTGCGGGGGTTCGAAAGCGGGCCTGGCGACGGGATCGGCAGCGCCTGCGGGGTGACAGTGCCGCCGCCGGTCGAGTGGGCCGGGGCGGGGCGGTCGCCGCCGCGGCTGTGCAGACGCCCGCGCCCAGCCGGACCGGCCCGCCGGGTCACCTCGACGGTCACCATCCGCACCGGCGGTGGCGGGGCGGTGAAACGCCCGACGCCCCACCGCACCCAGATCGGGATCCGGCCGGCGTCCGCCTCGGCGCGCAGCTTCTGCACCGTACGGGCCCGGTCGGTGTGGTCGACCTCCACCACGACGGGCGGACCGTCGGGGCGGGCACACGCCACGTCGAGCACCGAGTGCCGCTGCTCCAGCGGCGGTGGCAACGGCAGCACGCTGGGCGCGCGCCGGTAGACCCGCCAGCCCTGGGCCTCGGCCCACCGCACCACCGAGTCGATCACCCGCGCGGTGACCTCGTCGGTGTCCAGGTCGACGAAGGTCACCTCGGTCAGCCAGCGACCCAGGTCCGCGGCCAACCGCTCGTCCTGCGCCGCGACCTCCACCGGCGCAGGATATCGCCTCAGGCGACGACGGTCGCGGTCGCGGCGAGGTGCCGGGTCAGCCAGCCAGTGGTGGCCGTACGGGCCGCCTCGGCGTTGGTCCGCGCCAGGAAGTCGTGCCCCTCCCCGGCGAGCACCAGGTGCCCGTGCGGCACACCCCGGTCGGCGAGGGCCTGGGCTACCTGCGCCGACTCACCCGCCGGGACGTTGGTGTCGTTGGCGCCGTGGATCAGCAGCACCGGCACGTCCAGCCGGTCGATGTGGGTCAGCGGGGAGAGGTCGCGCAGTAGGTCGGCGTCCCGCTGCGGGTCGCCGTACTTGCTGACGGCGGCGGCGGCGATCCACGGCTCGGTGCCGGCGAAGAAGGTCCGGAAGTCGGAGATGCCGCACTCCGCGACCCCGGCGGCGAACACACCGGGGAAGTTCACCAGCACCGCGAGGACCAGGTAACCGCCGTAGGAGCGGCCCAGAACGCCGAGCTGGCCGGGCCGGGCGACGCCTGCGTCGACGAGGAAGTCGGCACAGGCCGCCACGTCGGCGATCGCACCGTAGCGGCCGGCGAGGTTGTCGGCGGCGACGAACGAGCGGCCGAACCCGGACGACCCCCGGACGTTGGGCGCGAAGACCGCTATGCCCTGGGCCACGAGGGCCTGGAACAGCGGGTTGTAACCGGGACGCTCCTGCGCCTCCGGGCCACCGTGCAGGCTGATCGCGGTCGGCCAGGGGCCCGGCCCGGCCGGGCGGTACAGCCAGCCGGAGAGCGGCATCCCGTCCCGGGCCCGCAGGTCGAGAAGTTGCGGCGCGACACCGGCATCGTCAGTACGTGGGACGCCGGTGTCCGGCCGCAGCGGGCGCGGCGCCCCGGTCGACGGGTCGACCAGCCACACCTCCCGGGGCTGCACAGGCCCCTGCGCGGTGAGGCAGAGCAGGCCGCCGGCGGCGGCGAAGACGGCGTCGCCGAGCACCTCGCCGGGAGCGGTGACGGCCCGCTGCACACCGCTGGCGAAGTCGAGCAGGCTCAGCTCGCTGCGCCCGCCGTAGGTGTTCCACAGCAACGCGCCGCGCTGCCCGTCAGCGCTGGGCGTGACGTGTTCCAACTCGGCGTCCGGTCGCCCGGCGAGCCGGGTCGGCGGCTGCTCCGGTCGAGTCAGGTCGACCCGCACCAGCGCGGCGAGTTCGGAGTACGCGTCGGTGCGGGCCAGCACGCTCGTGCCGTCCGGGCCGAACCAACCCTGGTCGGTGCTGCCCCGCGCGGTGTCCGGAAACAGCCGCCGCCGAGCACCGGTGGCCACGTCGAGCAGCTCCAGCCAGCGGGCGTTGCGCGGGCCGCGACGCAGCAGCGCCACACCGGCGTCCGCTGTCACGTCCAGGAGGGTGAGCAGCTCGCCCTGGGCGAGCACCCGCCGGTGCCCGGTGTCCGCGTCGACCAGGAGCGCCTGCCCGTGCTCGTCGGTCTCGGTGACCGCCAGCACCGCGCCGTCGGGCAACCAGCCGGCCAGCGCCGCGCTGCGGCGGCCGAACCCGGCGACCTGGTGGCGTCGCGTGCCGTCCGGGCGCAGCACCCACAGCTCGGTGCGGGGCGCGCCACCGGGGGCGACGACACAGGCCAGCCACTGGCCGTCCGGAGACCAGCTCAGCGCGAGGACCGGCTCGTCACCGACGGGCAGCGCGACGGGCGCTCCCGCGCCGACCTCGCCGACCCAGACGCCGGGCGTGCCGGCCCGGTCGGAGAGGAACGCCACCCGGCGGCCGTCGGGGGACGGCGCGGGGGCGAAGTCCTCGCTGATGGGCACCGGCGGCGACGCCGGCCGGTGGCTCGCGGGTCGGGCCCGCCGGGTGGTGCGCGGCGGCTCAATCCGTACGCTCATCTAAACCCCGATCCGCTGCAACCAGAGCTCCAGCAGCCCGAGCTGCCAGAGCGCGTTGGAGCCCAGCGTGGTCCGCCGGGCGTTCGGCGCGTCCAGCAACTCCTCCAGGTAGTCCTTGCGGAACAGACCCCGCTCACGCGCCGGTCGGGCGGTCAGCGCGTCCCGCACGTCGTCGAGCAGCGGACCGGAGAGGTGTCGGATGGCGGGCACCGGGAAGTAGCCCTTCGGCCGGTCGATCACCTCGTCCGGGACGATGCCCCGGCTCGCCGCCTTCAGCACCCCCTTGCCGCCCTGCGCCAGCTTCATGGACGGTGGGCAGGCGGCGGCCAGCTCGACCACCTCGTGGTCGAGGAACGGCACGCGGGCCTCCAGCCCCCAGGCCATCGTCATGTTGTCGACCCGCTTGACCGGGTCGTCGACGAGCATCACCAGGCTGTCCAGGCGCAGCGCCGCGTCCAGTGCGGTGTCCGCGCCGGGCGCACCGAAATGCGCGGCGACGAACTCCAGGCTGGCGTCGTGGTCGAGCATCCACTCGGGCGCCAGGTGCCCGCCGAGCGCGTCGTGACGACGATCGAAGAACACCCGGGCGTACGCCTCGACGGCGTCCGCTCGGGCCACGTTGGCCATCGGCGGGTACCAGTCGTAGCCGGCCAGGATCTCGTCGGCGCCCTGCCCGGACTGCACCACGGTGATCCGCTGCGAGACCTCCTCGGAGAGCAAATGGAACGCGACGCAGTCGTGGCTGACCATCGGCTCGCTCATCGCCGCGATGGCCTGGTGCACGGCTGGGACGAACCGCTTCGCGCCGATGCGGATCTGCTGGTGGTCGGTGTCGAAGTGGCGGGCCATCAGGTCGGAGTAGTGGAACTCGTCGCCGCTCTCCCCCGCCGCCGCCTCGAAACCGATGCTGAAGGTGGCCAGGCCGGTCTGGCCCTGCTCGGCCAGCAGGGCGACGATCAGGCTGGAGTCGAGACCGCCGGAGAGCAGCACGCCAACCGGTACGTCGGCGACCATCCGCCGTCGTACGGCGGTGCGCAACGCCGCCATGAGCCGTTCCTGCCACTCGTCGGCGGACATGGCGGGGGCGGCGGCCCGGTTGAACTCCGGCCGCCAGTAAAGGGTGTCGGTGCTCCGGCCGTCCGCGGTGATCACCCGCACGGTGGCCGGTGGCAGCTTGCGGACCCCGGCGAGGATCGTGCGCGGCGGTGGCACCACCGAGTGGAAGCTCATGTAGTGGTGCAGCGCCACCGGGTCGAGGTCGGTGTCCACGCCACCGGCGGCGAGCAACGCCGGCACTGTCGAGGCGAAGCGCACGCGGCCCCGCCCCTCGGCCAGGTAGAGCGGTTTGATGCCGAGCCGGTCCCGGGCCAGCACCAGGGTGTGCGTGGCCAGCTCGATCAGGGCGAACGCGAACATCCCGTAGAACCGCTCGACGCAGGCCGTTCCCCACCTGTGGTACGCCTTGAGGATCACCTCGGTGTCCGAGGTGGACCGGAAGGAGTAACCGGCGGCGGTCAGCTCGTCGCGCAGCTCCCGGTAGTTGTAGATGCAGCCGTTGAAGACCATGGCCAGACCCAGCTCGCTGTCGACCATCGGTTGGGCGCCCGCGTCGGACAGGTCGATGATGCGCAGCCGGCGGTGCACCAGGGCCACCGGCCCCTGCTGCCACCGACCCTCGCCGTCCGGGCCCCGGGAGGCCAGGGCGGGGAGCATCCGCTCGACGGCGGACAGGTCCGGTGGCGCCCCGTCGAGGCGGAACTCGCCTCCGATACCGCACATGGCACACACCTCTCATCGGCTAATTCCGCTGGGGGCCGCTGACCGGTCCAGGCTTGGCGGGCCGGGTTGCGTCCGGATGACGGGTGGGTCAAGCGTCGGTTACGCCGACGGTTCGTCGGCTCCACCGAGCAGCCAGGTGTCCTTCGACCCGCCGCCGCGCGACGAGTTGACGATCATGCTGCCGGCCGGCGCCACCCGGGTCAGCGCCACCGGCGCGACCTCGGCGGTGTCACCGAGGAACACGAACGCCCGCAGGTCGACGTGGCGGGGAGCCAGCGCCGTGCCGTCGAAGACCGGGTGCGTGGTCAGCGCGATCATCTCCTGGGCGATCCACCGGTGCGGGGCCGCGAGGATCTGCTCCCGGACGGCGTCCAACTCCTCCGCCTCGGCGCGGGGGCCGATCACCACCCGGTCACCGCCGTACCCGTCGACCGGCTTGAGCACCAGCTCGTCGAGCCGGCCCAGCACCTCGGCCCGCTGCTCGGGCAGCCCACACAGGTACGTCGGCACGTCCCCGAGCAGCGGTTTCTCGCCCAGGTAGTACTCGATCAGCCGGGGCACGTACGCGTACAGCGCCTTGTCGTCACCGACACCGTTGCCCAGCGCGTTGGCCAGCGTGAGCCGCCCGGCGTGTACCGCGGCGAGCAGCGGCCACCCCAGCGGCACGCCGTCCGCGCCCGGCGCGTGCAGCAGCGCCTCCTCGTCCATCCGCAGGTAGATCACGTCGACCTCGCGGCGGCAGCCCTCGCGGACCAGCCGGACCCGGCCCTCCTCCACCAGCAGGTCGCTGGTCTCGGTCAGCGGCACCCCCATCTCGTCGGCGAGCAGCCGGTGCTCGAACCACGCCGGATCACCGGGGCCGCTGCTGAGCACCACCACGGCGGGGTCGTCGGCCGCGGCGGGCGCGGCGGCGACCAGCGCCCGGTACAGCATCGCCGGCGTCTCGTCGGCGGGCAGCAGACCCTCCGGCACCGGCAGCTCCGGCAGCACCGCCCGGGTCAGCCGACGGTTCTGCACCGCGTAGCCGATCCCGGAGGGCACCCGCAGGTTGTCCTCCAGCACGTACCAGCCGCCGTCCGGGTCCCGGACGAGGTCGGTGCCGGACACCTGGGCGCGGGTGCCCCGCCGGCCCATCAGCGCCCCGGTCGGGCGCAGCCCGGGTGAGGACTCCACCACCCACGCCGGCACCACGCCGTCGGCCACCACGGCCCGGTCGGCGTAGACGTCGCGCAGGAACGCGTCGAGGGCGCGGGCGCGCTGCACCAGGCCGGTACGCAGGGTCCGCCAGTCGGCGGCGGGCACCACCCGGGGCACCAGGTCGACCGGGAAGAGCCGGGTGCTCGCCTCGCCGGCCACGCTGAACGTCACACCTCGGGCGCGCTGCTCCTCGTCCCGGTCGTGTTCGCGTTGCCGCAGGGCGCCGGCGCCGAGCTGACGCAGGGCCGCGAGCATCGGGGCGTACGCCGGTTGCGGTCCGGCCGCTCCGAAGACCTCGTCGCCGGCGTCGGCGTACGTGGGCAGCTCTGGCGGTGTCGGCGCGCCCGGCAACGGACCGCGGACCCGGCCCCGGGTCTCGTCGAGCAGCAGATCGACCACGTCGGCCAACCGGCCCCGTCGCTCGTACGCCCGCCGCTGCCGGGCGGCGGAGCTGCCGCGTTGCAGCGCGTAGCGGGTCAGCTCGCTGACCTGCTCCCAGTCCCCGGTCGCCTCCAGCTGTGGGCGCAGGTCGGTCACCAGGCGGCGGACCGCCTGGGCGGCCGGCACCGGTCGAGCCGACCGGGGCAGGTCGAGCAGGTCACCTTCCAACCCGGAGCGGGCGGCCCGCCACACGGCGGCGCGCAGCACCGGTGGTCGTACGGCCGTACGCTCCACCCCGGCGCGCAGGGCCGCGACCTCCCGCCGGACGAGCGCCCGGAACAGGCCGGTGAGCAGGACGATGGTCTCCACGTCGGCGTTGGCGTCGGTGATCCGCAGCTCCACTGTGGGCACATGCGCCGACGGTCGGACGTCGAAATAGATCATGGCGGGGTCGGTGATGGTCTCGGAGGAGATCAGCTCGGCGACCAACGCCTCGTGGTCCGCGGCGCTGGTCACCTCGCCCGGGTCGCCGGCGGTGGGCCAGCGCTGCCAGACCAGCGAGCGGACGCTGGCGTAGCCGCTGTCCTGGCCCATCCAGTACGGCGAGCTGGTGGAGAGGGCGAGCAGCACCGGCAGCCACGGCTGGACCCGACGGGTGACCGCCACCGCCAGGTCCCGGTCGGAGACGCCGACGTGAACCTGCGCGCCGCAGATCAACTGCTCCCGGGCGAGCAGCTGGTACTCGTCGAGCATCCGCCGGTAGCGGGAGGTGGGGGTGACGCTGGGGTCGCCGTCGGCGCGCAGCGGCACCGTACCGGCCGCCACGATGCCCAGACCGGCCCGGTCGGCGACCTGGACGGCCGCCTGACGCAGCCGGGTCAGCTCGGCGCGGATCTCGTCCAGGGTGCGGCAGACCGCGGTGTTGGTCTCCACCACGCTGCGATGCAACTCGGCGGTGAACGAGGCGGGCGGCAGCCGGTCGAGCAACTCCCCGGCGCGGGGCACCAACTCCCTGGTGTGCAGGTCGACGACGTGGAACTCCTCCTCCACCCCGATCGTGGCCAGGTCCGCCGGGTCGCCGTCGTTCAGCGACAGGACCGGGTTCGTACGGGGGGTGGGCAGCGTCCGGCCGTTGCCGGACCGGCCCACCGGCTCGTCGTACGTCGGCGCGTTCGTGGTGTTGTCGGCCATGGTCACCCCGGTTCGCGTGTCGGTGGTCTCGACTGTCCGACGAGCGTTCCCAGGGTTGGTACCGGGGGTGTTTCCGGCGCGTTAAGGTGACGCGCCCGTTCTGTCCGGGCTGCTCAGCGACGCGCATCATCGACACGGAGTCGGCGATGTCGGGGTGCCCCGCCGGCCTGGACACCCCGACATCAGCAGTCTCGATTCGACCAATAGCGGTCAAGGGGCGGCCGGGATCACCTCATGTTCGCCACCACGAACGGCGCGTGGCCGTGCAGGTAGTTGGTCCACCCGCCGGTCACCGGTGCTCCCGGGCTGAGCAGGTTGGTGGTGTCGGTGCCGACGTCGAGCTTCCAGGCAGTCCAGGAGATGCCGTTCGCCTTCATCCAGTCGATCCAGGACTGCGCCTCGGGCAGGCAGGCCCGGCCGTCGAGGCCGCCATCGGCGTTACTGGCGCCCCACTCCGTGACGAACAGCGCCAGACCCGCGCGGATCGCCGCGTCACCCTTGGCGCGCAGCGACGCCCCGTGCGTGCAGGAGTAGAAGTGCAGGGTGTACATCAGGTTGGTGCCGGTGACCGGGCTGGCCGCCGCGACGTCCACGTCCTGTGACCAGGTCGGGGTGCCGAGCACGACGATGTTGTCCGGGTCGGCGGCACGGATCGCGGACACCACCGCCTGGTGGTAGGGCTTGATGACCTTGGTCCAGCTGACCTGGAGCGGCTCGTTGTAGGGCTCCCAGATGACGTTGGGCAGGTGGCCGTACCGGCGGGCCAGGTCACCGAAGAACGCCACCGCCTGGGACTGGTTGTTCTGCGCCTCGTGCGCGTGCCAGTCGACGATCACGTAGACCCCGGCGGTGACCGCGTTGTTGATGATGGTCTCCACCTGGGCGCGCGCCCTGGTCGGGTCACTGAGGTACGCCCCCGCCGGCTCCACGCCCATGGCCGCGCGGATCACCTGGAGGTTCCAGTTGTCGCGCATCCAGGTCAACGCGGAGAGGTTCTCGGCGTACGGGGCGGTCTCCCAGTTGAGCCACATGCTGCTGATGCCCCGCAGCTGCACCCGCGCGCCGGACCTGTCGCACATCGTGGTGCCACAGACCCGCAGCTGCCCGTGCCGCTCGACCGGCGTGCCGGTGGTCGGCGGAGGCGTGGTGGGCGGAGGGGTGGTGGGCGGCGGCGTGGTGGGTGGCGGCGTGGTCGGGGGTGGGCCGCCGGCGCAGGACGCGCCGTTCACCGTGCAGTTGACCGGGGTGCCGGTGCCGTTGACGAGAAAGCCGAACGAGGTGGAGGCGCCGGCGGCGAGGGTGCCGTTCCAGGACACGTTGGCGAAGGTGTAGTGGCTGCCCGAGGTCGTCTGTTGCGCGTTCCACGACTGGCTGACGGTCGACGAGGACGGCAGGTCGAACTCGACCCGCCAACTGGTGATCGGTGCGGAGGTGTCGTTGGTGACGGTGACCTGCCCCTGGTAGCCGTTGCCCCAGTTGTTCGTCACGGAGAACACGGCGGTGGCCGCGCTGGCCGGTGTGGCGGCGACCACTGCCACCCCACCGGCGAGCAGGCCGGCGACGGCCAGGGTCGTGACAAGTCTCAGTGTGCGCATGCGGAACCCGCTTCGGATCGACAGTGGTGGTCTGAGGCGGGGCGGCGCCTGCGCGCAGAATATCGATCAATACCGATGTAGGCAAGGCGGCGGCACTGGCCGGGGGGTCGACACCAGCGCCCCGCAACGGGGACCGGCCCTGCGCGGGCCGGTTCCCGCTGGGTTCAGGCCGCTGGACGTACCCGGTAGGCCAGGTGAGTGACGCCGTCGCCCTCGACGACGCTGAACGGGCCGTCCAGCTGAAGTGGTGCGATCTTCAGGTCGGCGAAGAGCGGGATGCCGGCGCCGAGCAGGACCGGAACGAGATCGATGTGCACCTCGTCGAGCAGGCCGGCCTCGACGACCTGAGCGGCGATGGTGCCGCCGTTGACACCGACCTCCTTGTCGCCGGCGATCGCCTTCGCCCGGGCGATGGCGCTCTCGATGCCGTCGGTGACGAAGACGAAGGAGTCGCTCTCCGGCTCCCAGCCCTCCGGCACGCTGTGCGTGACCACCACGACGGGCACGTCCAACGGATGCCGACCACCCCACCCGCTGGTCATGTCGAACAGTCGCCGGCCGACGACGAGCGCGCCGGTCCGCTCGGTGAGAGCCCGCAGGTGCCGGGCGCTCGCGGCGGACGTCCGAAAGGTCATCTTGGGGTTGGCCGTCGGCGTCTCGACGTCGCCGTTCTCGTACCACTGGAAGAGGTACTCGAAGCCGCCGTGGGACGCGTCCGCGATGTAGCCGTCCAACGACATCGTCGCCCCGGTCGTCACCTTCGTCATCGAATTACTCCCTGGTCTGCGTGGCGCCGTCCGGTGCGGCCGGCCCTTCACCACATGGTCGAAGCCGGCGGCCTGTCCTCGACACGTCCGCCCAGTTTTTGAAGCTCAGTGGGACCTCATGAGGTCGACCAGCTGGTCCAGGGCCGCGCCCCAGCCCTCGTGGAAGCCCATCTCCTCGTGCGACTTCTTCGCCGCCGCGTCGGGGTGGATGGCGATGGCAGTGTACTTCGTGCCGGTGCCGTCGGGCTCGATCCGAATCACTGCGGTAAACGCGAAACCCTCCTGGACGACCTGCGGGCGGAAGCCAGGGCCGAGCGCGGAGGTGAAGACCAGCGTCCTGCCCTCCTCGGCCACCAGGATGCAACCGCTGTGCGGAAACTCCTGGCCCTCGGGCGAGCGCATCGTGTTGTCGAACCTGCCGCCGGGCCGCAGGTCGATCTCGCAGGCGACGGTCGACCACGGTTTCGGAGTGAACCACTGCATGAGCAGCTCGGGCGTGGTCCAGGCCCGCCAGACCAGCTCGGGCGCCACGTCGACGGTTCGCTCCAGGACGAGGTCGAGCTCGGGGTTCACTGTGTAGACGGTCATTGCTGTTGCTCCTTGAGGTCGTAGAGAAGTGCGTCGAGTTGGTCCAGGCGTCGGGTCCATCGCGTGCGCTGCGCGGCGAGCCAGGTGTCGAGGTGGTCCAAAGGCTGGGGTACGAGCCGGTAGGTGCGCACCCGGCCCGTTTTCTCCGACGTCACCAGACCGGCGCGCTCGAGGACGTGCAGGTGCTGAGCGAACGACGGGAGCGCCATGTCAAACGGACGAGCCAGGTCGCTGGTCGTGGCCGGCCCCTGAGCGAGGCGCTCCACAACCTGGCGGCGCGTGGGGTCGGAGAGCGCGTGAAACACGCCATCCAGGCCGCCGCCCGACCCGTCCGAATGCTTAGGCATATGCCTAACCATTGCACCGCGGCACTACCGAAGTCAAACCTGGGCCACCCGGGTCACTTACGCGGTCAACAGCGCTGCGCCGCCGTCGTGGTCGTGGTCGTGGTCGTGCCACCCAAACTCGCGAACATGGTTCACGATGCCGCGTGCAGGACACTGCCGTACGAAAGCGTGCCCGCCACCTCGTACGTGGCGTAGACGACGCCGGCTTCGGTGGTGCGCGACCCGGTCAACCTCAGCCCCGCCGGGGCGGTCCCGTCGGCGAAGAGTCGCTTTCCCTGGCCGAGGACGACCGGGAAGATCAGTAGGCGGTACTCGTCGACCAGCCCCGCCGTCTGCAGCGTACGCAGCAGGTCGCTGCTGCCCTGCACGAGCAACTCACCGTCGGTGTGCTGCTTGAGCGCGGCGACGGTCTCGGCGGCCTCACCGACCAGGACCTCGGTGTTGCGCCAGTCGGCGGTCATCGGGCTACGCGTCGCCACGTACTTCGGCATGCTGTTGATCTTCGCGCCGCCGTCCTCGTCGGCGACGTGGGGCCAGTGCGCGGAGAGGGTGTCATAGGACTTGCGACCCAGCAGCATCGCGTCCGCCCGCTCGAACACACCTCGGGGCTCCTTTCCAGTCGCAGGACAGAGACGGCAGTCACCACGTCGGACCCTACTGAACCGCCACCGCGAGTGCGGTCCGTCCGCGCCGGTCGTAGCGTGGGGCGCATGCGAACCACCACGCTGGGCAGCACCGGTCCCGAGGTCGGCGTCATCGGCCTCGGCTGCATGGGCATGAGCCACGGCTACGACATCACCGGCCCTCGCGACGACGACACGTCGATCTCCGTCATCCGACAGGCACTGGACCTGGGCGCGACGCTGATCGACACCTCGGACGTGTACGGGCCGTACACCAACGAGGAGCTGGTCGGGCGGGCGCTGGCCGACGGTCACCGGGAGCGGGCCGTGCTGGCCACGAAGGTCGGCCTGGTGGCCACCTCCCCCAGCGGTGGCCCCGGCAACTCACCGAAGATCGGCAACAACGGTCGCCCGGAGCACATCCGCGCGGCGATCGACGAGAGCCTGCGCCGGCTCGGCACCGACCACGTCGACCTCTACCAGCTGCACCGGGTCGACCCGGAGGTGCCCATCGAGGAGTCCTGGGGCGCGATGGCCGAGGTCGTCGCGGCGGGCAAGGCCCGGCAGATCGGGCTGTCCGAGGTGAGTGTCGCGCAGATCGTGCGGGCCCAGGCGGTGCACCCGGTGGCCTCGGTGCAGTCCGAGCTGTCACTGTGGACGCGCGACCCGTTGACCGAGGTGTTGCCGTACTGCGCCGAGCAGGGCATCGCCTTCCTGCCGTTCTCCCCGCTCGGTCGCGGTTTCCTCGCCGGCCGGTTCATTTCGTTCGACGACCTGCCCACCGACGACTTCCGGCGCGGCCTGCCGCGCTTCCAGCAGGACGCGCTGCGCGCCAACCTCGCCATCGTGGCCCGGGTCAGGGAGATCGCCGACCGGGCCGGCTTCAGCCCCGCGCAGGTCGCCCTCGCGTGGGTGGTCGCCCAGGGTGACCAGGTCATCCCGATCCCCGGCACCAAGACCCCGAAGTACCTGGTGGACAACTGCGCGGCCGCTGACGTGCGGCTCAGCGCCGAGGACGAGGCCGACCTGGACGCGCTGCCCGCACCCGAGGGTGGCCGCTACTGAGCCTCCGGCGGTCCGGTTCCACGCGGCCGGGCCGCCACCGGCGGGCCGAACCTGACCCCGACACCTGGCGAGTAGAGCACGCTGACCGGCGGTCCGAGCGGTGCCGGCAGCCCGGCGGCGGCGACCAGCTCGTCATCCAGATGCAGCACCTCGGCCCGGTGCAGCGGCCAGCTCGGATGCCAGTTCGGCAGGTGCAGCGTGCGCCCGTACGCCCGGGTGTGCAGCCCCCAGCGGGCGGTGACGAAGTGTTCGAGCGGGGTCGGCTCGACGATTCGCTCCCCCACCCGCACCACCATCCGGCTCGTCGCGCCCGCCGGCCCCGGCCAGCGCCGCCGGCAGCGGTAGCTGCGTCGGTCGCCGTCGCGATCCAACCGCATCGACGACCAGAGGTACGGCAGGCGCAGCGTCGCCCGCGCCACGAGCACCGGCAGGAGGCGGGACGCGTCGAGCGACCGGAACACGACCGCTCGGCGGCCGGCGTCGTCGACCGAGTAGAGCCGGACGTTGGTCTCGGAGAAGGTGCCGAAGTACGGCACCCCCGGGCCACGGCCGAAGCCCAGCCCGACCATCCGGAAACCGATCAGGCCCACATAGCTGACCCCCTGCACCGTGTCCGGGCGAGTGCCGGCGGGCAGCAACGGCGCGACGACTTCCGAAGCGACCTCCCAGTGCAGGAAGGTGAGGTCCTCCCAGCGCTGGCGCAGGAGCGCCCAGGGGAACGCCTGCCGGGGCGCGTGGTCGACCGGTTCGGGGTGCACGCTCCCATCGTGGCCCAGGCGGTGGGCCGGCGTGGTCTCAGGCGTGCGGACCGACACTGACGGTGCCGATGGTCAGCGACGCCTTGCCCTCCAGGATCTCGCCGACCCGCTCGACCTCCTCCCCCAAGGCCCGCTGCTGAGCGGCACCGAGCGTCCGCAGCGGCTCGACTGTCACGCGGATCGAGCGGCCGGAGCGGCGTTGATGCCACACACCGGCGACCACCCCGTCGACCAGCAGCACCGGATAGTTGCCGGCCTGGCCACCGGCGAGCGCCCGCTCGGCGGCGGCACCGGGGAAGAGCCGTTCGCGGGGGTGGCAGCCGACCGCGTACGCGTCGAAGTACGGCAGCAGCCGCAACCCGGACGGCTGGTCGTCGGGAAATTCCGTGTCGTCGGCGGCCACCCAGGCCCGGGTGCCCTCGACCGTCACCTCGGCCAGGTCCAGCGAGTCGAACAGCAACGTCGCCCACCCCGGCGCCACCGCCAGCCAGCGGGCGAACTGTGCCGGGGTGGCCGGCCCGTACGCGTGCAGGTAGCTGCGGACGAGGGCGGCAAGTGCGGCGGGACCGGGCATCGGCGCGAAGTCGGGCAGCCATCGGGTCGGGCTGGTGTATGTGCTGGCCCGACCGCGATTCGGGCCGAAGCAGACCACTCCGCCCCGGGTGGCGGCGGTCATCGCGGCGATCCACCTGGGCCACTTGTCCTGGAACGCCTCCATCACCAGGTCGCCCGCCCACGGGCCGGTACGGGCGACGATCTCCTCGGTCAGCTCGGCGGTGGTCAGGTCGGCCTCGGCGACCGCGTCAGCGATGGCCGCGAGGACCTGCTCGGTCTGCCGGGGCGTCAGTAGGACCACACTCCGCTCCGAGGACGGGGCCGGCAACGCGGACAGGGCGCCGACCCACATCGGCAGGTCCGCCGCGGCGAGCAGATGCATCGTCCCGCGCGGCCCACGGGTCTTGACCAGGGTGCGATCCGCCCACAGTGCCCGCCGCACCAGCGCGCGGGTCGTGCCCGGCACCCGCAGCCCGATGGACAGCTCGGCGGCCGACGCGATCTGGGCGTGCGCGCCGCAGATCGCCGACACCACGTCGGCGACCCGGCCGGCGGCCGGTGCCGCGTCCGCTGCCGGTGCCGCGTCCGCTGCCGGTGCCGGTGCGCAGAGCCGGTGCCGCCGCAGCCGTCGAGCCGACACCTGCGCCCAGCTCAGCTCGGTCATCTCAGGCCCCCGAAGAACGCACGGATGTAGGCGGCGTGCGCCAGCGGCTCGTCCATCGCCAGGTAGTGACTGCTCCGCCCACATCCGGGCGAGCCGGTCGATCGTGACCCGGCCGCCGACGACTGCGCGATGTCGATGCGATAGGGCGTCATGCCAGGGACGCTACGGCCCAGGTAGGACAGGTATTGGCGTGGCGCCTGCTGACCCTCGGTTGCGGATGGGGTGCTTCGGCACGCCGGACCGCCGTACGCTTGATGGAGCATAAGCGTTCAGAACAGGCGTCTCGGGGAGGAACTGGGCGTGACGCAGAGCGACGGGGAGCTGGTCGTGCTCGCGCAGGCGGGAGACGCGGCTGCGCTGGGGGCACTGCTGGCCCGGCACGAGGCCGGGATGCGGGCCGTCGCGCTGAGCGTCCTCGCTTACGGGCCGGACGCCGAGGACGCGGTGCAGGACACGATGCTCGTCGCCCTGCGTCGCATCGGCGAGGTCCGCGACCCGAACGCCGTCGGCCCCTGGTTGCGGGCCATCGTCCGCAACAACAGCCGGATGGCGCTGCGCGGGCCCAGAGCCGTCCCGGTCGCCGAACCCGAGTGGTTCACCCGCCCCGCCGACACTCCCACCCCCGAGGAGGCACTGGACCGGGCAGCGATGCGCGACTGGGTGTGGCACTCCATCGGAAAACTGTCCGAACCCGACCGGCTCGTCACCCTGCTGCGGTACTTCAGCGACGCGTCCTCGTACGAGCAGATCGCGGCCGTGTGTGGCGTGCCGGTCGGCACCGTCCGCAGCCGCCTCAGCCACGCCCGCCGGGCGCTCGCCGGTGGCCTACGGATGGCGGCGGACGCGGCGCACACGGACGTCGCCGCCTCGAACGACTCCCGGTGGCGGGAGGGCCGCGACATGATCACCACGGCGATGGGCGGCGACTTCGAGCGGGTGGTCCGCGAGAGCTGGTGGCCGGACGCCGAGATGATCGTGCCCGGCGGCCCGCGCGGTGGCCGGGACCTCGCGATCAGCGGCATGAACCGCGACCTGGCCGCCGGGGTACGTCAGCGGTTGCGCAACGTGGCGGCCAGCGGCGATGTGCTGATCTGGGAGACCGACCTGATCAGCCCACCCGACGACCCGGAGCACTGCCCACCCGCGGCGCTGTGGTTGCAGGTGCTGCGCGAGGGCCGGGTACGCCAACTCACCCTCTTCCACCCCGTCCCGGCGCTGGTCTGAGAAAACTTTCCCGACCGAGCGAACTTCTGCCTCGACCCGCGCATCTGGTCCGTGTCATGCACCAGTTGCCGTGTCGGCGGACGCCGCGCGGGTCTCGGATCGGGAGATAGTTCATGGGTTCCACCAGCCACGACGTCAGCGCCCTCGCACCCGGTGCCCACACGTTCACAGTGGATGGCGTTCGGCAGGTCTACCACGTCGCCGGCACCGGCCCGGTCTGCGTGGCGCACTCCGGCGGCCCGGGCATCGAGTGGGCGTACCTGCGGACGCCCAGCCTTGAGACGCACTTCACCATGGTCTACGTCGAGCCGGTGGGCACTGGCGCGTCGGGGCAGCTCAACAACGCCGACGATTACCGTCTCGACACGTATGTCCGTTTCCTGCACGCCGTCGTCGACCACCTCGGCGCGCCCGGGTGTACCTCCTCGGGCACTCGCACGGCGGTTTCGTCGTCCAGCGGTACGCGCTCGCCCACCCGGACCGGATCGCCGGCCTCGCCCTGTACGACACCTCGCCCGTCACCGGCGCCGAGTTCTGGGGCGAGGCCAAGGCCGGCCTCGCCGCCTACCCGCAGCGGCACCCGGACCGGCCGGAGGCGGCGGCGGTCCCGGCTGCCTTCGCGCAGATCGGCGGCGCGACGGACGACGAGTCGTTGGGGGCCGCTCTGCGCGCCGCGCTGCCGGTGTACTTCGCGGACTTCTGGGGCCGACAGGACGAGTTCGCCCCGTATCAGGCGGCCGTCCGGATCTGGGCGACGCCGGCGGGCGCGCAGGACCCCACGCCCTTCGACGTGCGGGGAAACCTCGCTGAGATCACCGTGCCCGCTGTGGTGATCGTCGGGGCGTACGACTTCATCTGTGGCCCCCGCTGGGCCGAGCAGTTGCACGCGGGGCTTCCGGACTCGCGGCTGGTGACGCTGGAGCGAAGCGGACACTTCGCGCACATCGAGCAACCGGTGGAGTTCACCGACGCCGTGGCGGAGCTGCTGAAACGTTGACCCACAGCGGCGCCGCCCGCCCCGAGGTCCGTTCGTCACAGCGGGCAGGCCTCGGGGTGCGGGCGCGTTGCACGGTCATAGGCTGAACGCTTTGCTGCACCGTGACCAAGAGGAGACCGCCGTGAGCCAGACCGAACGGATGGATTCCGTCGACGAGTGGAACGTGGCCGAGGACGACGGCGTCCTGGACGCCTCCGACACCCTCGACGACGACCGGGTCGGCGACCCCCTCGACACCGGCATCATCGCCGAGGACCACTGGACGGCGGCAAACCGGTTCGGCACCACGCCGGCCGAGCAGCGGGCTGGCGAGTCCCTGGAGCAGCACCTCGCCCAGGAGGTGCCGGATGTCGACCCGTACGCCGAGGATGGCGACGACGAGGACGAGCTGACCCGCCGGGGGTACGAGGCGGAGGCGCGTGCCGGCCGCCTCGTCGCCTACGACGAGGGCGTCCGAGAGGACGACGAGGCCGAGTCGGTCGCGTGGGACGCCGGCATCGACGCGGGTGCCGCCAGCGCGGAGGAAGCGGCGATCCACCTGGTCGAGGACCCGGACGGGCCCGGCGACGGTCCGTTGCGCTGACGCCGTACCCGCCGCGCCCGGCACCTGAGGTGCCGGGCGCGGCGGTGTCGGTCAGTGGATGACGACGGGCGTCCTGACCTGCTCGCCCTGCGGGTCGTCGAGCGGCGCCGGCTGACGTCGGCGCGGCAGGAACGCGGCCGGGATGATCGTGAGCACGACCAGCGCGAACGCCACCCAGAACGTGCTGGCGAACGACTTGGCGGCGAAGTCGAGCCCGCGCTCGATGAGAGACGGGTCGACCGGCATCTGCTGAAGCAGCTCCGGCCGCTGCTGGGAGGCGATGGCCAGCCCGGCCTCGGTGACCGGCTTGCCGCTGTCGTCCACCAGGCCGGGGATCGGCCGGGAGCCGTTCAGCTCGTTGGTGAGGATCACCGACATCACGGCGGCGCCGACCGAGCCGCCGATCTGCTGGAGGATGTTGACCAGCGTCGAGCCGCGGGCCACGTCGTTGGCCGACAACGTTCGCAGCGCCGACGTCATGATCGGCATCATCGTGCCGCCCATGCCCAGACCCATCACGAACAGCGACCCACCGAGCAGCCAGTACGAGGTCTGCGGGTCGACCTGGGTGAAGCCGAAGAACCCGACGACGATGAGCCCCAGCGCGAACGGGACGGTACGCCCGATCGGCACCCGGTCGGCCAGCGTGCCGGCGATCGGCATGGTGATCATCGCGCCGATGCCCTGCGGGGCCATCAGTAGACCGGCGGCCAGCGTCGACTCACCGCGCACCTGAAGGAAGTAGCTCGGGAACAGCAGCCCGGCGCCCATGAACGCGATGATGAACACGAACATCGTCACCGAAGCGATGGTCAGGCTGCGGTTGCGGAACAGCCGCAGGTCGAGCAGCGGGTGCCGGGGCTTGAACGAGTAGAGCACGAACGCCACCACCAGCGCGCCGCCGACCAGCATCGGGGCCCAGACCTTGGTCTCGGCGAAGGTGCCCGTCTCCGGCAGGGACGAGACGCCGTAGAGGAAGAGGGCGAGGCCCGGCGAGAGCATGAGCATGCCGACGAAGTCGAACGACTCGGACGGCTCGGGCGCGTCCTTCGGCAGCGCGACCTGCGCGTAGATCAGGGCGACAACGCCGATCGGCAGGTTGATCAGGAAGATCCAGTGCCAGCTCGCGGTGTCGATCAGCCAGCCGCCGAGGATCGGACCGCCGATCGGCCCCAGCAGCATCGGGATGCCGAGGACGGCCATCAACCGGCCGATCCGGTGCGGCCCGGCCGCCCGGGTCATGATGGTCATTCCCAGCGGCATGAGCATGCCGCCACCGAGGCCCTGCAGGACCCGGTAACCGATCAGTTCGCCGATCGTGTCGGCCATGGCGCAGAGCCCCGACCCGATCGTGAACAGGGCCAGCGCCACCATGTAGAGCCGTTTGGTGCCGAACCGGTCCGCCGCCCACCCGCTGAGCGGAATCACTGTGGCGAGCGCCAGGGTGTAGGCGGTCATGGTCCAGGCGACGCGGGCGTAGGACGCGTCGAACTCATTCTGGAATGTGGGCAGCGCCACGCTGACCACCGTCACGTCGAGGATCGACATGATCGCGCCAAGGACGACGACGCCGGCCACCTTGAGCACCGCGGCGTCGAGTTTGTCCGAGGTCGCGAGGGATTGCTGTGTCACTAACTCTCCTGAAGTCGATTGAGCCGGCCGTTGGTGGGCGGTGGCGGCGATGCCGCGCCAACCGGGCGCGGGGCGCGAGGTGCCAGGACGACGACGCGCGCAGGAAGACTAACCGCCAGCTGTGACGATTCGCCGCCGGATTTCGTGACCGCCCGACCGCGTATCCGATCGGCCCTGCGACTGTGGCCGGACGTCGGGGTGGCGATCAGCCGGCAGAACCGCGAGCTGGAGGCGGATCGGGGTCCGGATCTGCGCGGCGAGGCCCGGGGATCGCTGCCGGGTCCTGGCCGCGCGCCTCTCACCGCCTCCGCGCGCCTCTCACCGCCTCCGCGCGCCTCTCACCGCCTCCGCGCGCCTCTCACCGCCTCCGCGCGCCTCTCACCGCCTCCGCGCGCCTCTCTTCGCGTCAGTGGCCGGGCGGGGTCGGGGCGTGCCGGGCTGGCCACTCGATCGGCCTGCTGACCGAGGTGATCGTTGTGCTGGTGGTGCTCACGTTCGTCGGTGGTAGTGGTTGCGGCGGGGAACCTGTTCGGGGTCGAGCCAGGCCGGCGGCACGAACTCCGGGTGGCCGTCGCCTGCCAATCGCACGGCCCAGTCGGTGTGGTGCAGGTGCCGGTGGTGGTGGCCGCAGAGGAGGACGGCGTTGTCGAGGCTGGTTGGGCCGCCGTCGGCCCAGTGGTGGATGTGGTGGGCGTCGCACCAGCGCGGTGGTCGGTCGCAGCCCGGGAAGGCGCACCCCCCGTCCCGCAACACCAGAGCTCGCCGGAGGGTGCCGGTGATGAGACGGCGTTGTCGTCCGAGGTCGAGTGGTTGGCCGGCTCCGCTGAGGACGGCGGGAAGGATGGCGGCGTCGCAGGCGAGGCGGCGCACGGCCTCGGGGGTGAGATGTAGGCCGGTGTCGAGGTTGCCGCTGCCCAGTTGCCGGGTCAATCCGTCGTAGCTGGTGGTGACGACGATTTGCGCCGGGTCGCCGCCGCTGTCGGGCAGCTCGCCGGTGCGCAGGGTGAGTCGGCAGATGTCGGCGAGGGCGTCGTGGCGGCGTTGCCCGGGGGACCGCGAGTCGTCCGGTCCGGACGGGGCGGTCAGTGGGTCGATGGCGGCGCGCAGCAGCCCGGCGGTCTCGGTGTCGAGGGTGCCGGTGAGTCGGAGTCGGCCGTCGGTGAGGGTGGAGAGGGTGAGGTGACGGTCGCGGGTCGCGCGGCGTGCTTCGGCGTCGAGGGCGGCTTGAGCGGCGGCGTCAGCGAGGTCGGGGGCGACGTGGTCGAGGATGCGGGTGCCAAGTTTGCGCAGCAGGGTGGGGTCGAATTGTGCGGCCCAGCCAACGAGCACACCGACGGCTTTGTCGGCGGTCTCGGCGTCGGCCGACGTGCTCACGGTGTCGACGGTGTCGGCGATGACCCGGGCCTGGTCCAGGCTGATGGCGCCATCAGCCAGGGCTTGTCGGATGCCGGGGTTGCCGGTGTCGAGGGCGGTGGCGAGGTCGATCAGGCGGCGGGCGGCGGGGACGGTCAGCCGGAGGCGTTCGCGCAGCCAGACGGCGGTGGAGGAGGCTCCTTGGGTGCGGGCGGTGCCGCGGCCGTCGATCTCGCGGACGAGGGTGAGGGTGACGGCGGCGAGGCGTTGCTCAAGGCGGTGGGCGGCGTCGAGCGCGGCGATCAGGTCATGTTCCGGCAGGGCCCAGGCGGCGGCGTCGACGCAGGCCGCGACCGCGTCGTCTGCCAGCGCCAGCTCCTCAACCATGACCCGAGACTAGAACAGGTGTACGACATCCTCAGTCACCATGATCGATTCACGCCAGCCCGGCCCAGGCGGCAAGCCGGCGATCTGGCTGCCATGGCCGGCGGAGAACTAGCTGCTGCACCTGCTGGCGTCGAGGGCAGCCTGCTCCACTCGCTGGCGGTAGCCCAGCCACCATGACTCGGCCACGGGAGGCAGGTTGTCGTTCCTGGACAGCAGCCCGGCCGCGCCGTCGATGAGTTCGCGCACGATGTCAGCGTGGCCGGCGTGCCGTTGGGTTTCCGCTGTGACGTGGACCAGGACGTGGTGCAACGTGACCGCCGCACCGCCCCACCACGGCACGTGGCCAACCTCATGCAGTGCAAGGGCTTCGATGGTGGTGTCGGCGTGGGCGATCGCGCGACGGTACAGTGCGACGATCTCCTCGCGGGTCTCCTCCGCGCTCGCCCACATGTCGGCATTGGTCTCCGCCCCGTCGCCGACATAGGGCAGTTCCTGCTCGAACGGTCGGCCGAACACGACGCCGAAGTAGAGGATCTCCATGGCTGCCGAGTGCTTCACCAGACCGAGCAAGTTGGTCGCGGTCGGGGTCAACGGACGCCGAATGTCGTATTCGCCGAGCCCGTCGAGCTTCCACAGCAGCGACTCGCGGCCGCCCTTCAAGTAACTGTGCAGGTCTTCCTTCATTGCGGCACTATGACATCCGGTCGGGTGTCGGCGTTGCCCCGGACGATCCGACGTGAGGTCTAGCTCGGCTGGGCCGTGACCACCGGCACGGCGGCGGTGAGCGCCCAGTCGTGCCCCGATGTCGGCGGCCGCGCGCAGCAACCTCGGAAGGTGCTCCTCGATCAGGGTCTCCAGCGAGGTCTCGGCGGCGTGCACTGTCACGTTGATGGCGGCGACGACGCGCCCGTCGCCGTCGCGTACGCCGGTGGCGACGGACCGGATTCCCGGCGCCAGGTCCTGGTCGGCGAGCGCCCAGCCCTTCGCCCGGACCTCGCGAAGCACGGCGTCGAGGTCGCCCGGCGAGGGCTGCCAGCGCGGCGTGATGCCGGAGCGGCTGGGCTCGGCGAGGACGCCGGCACCACCGCCGGCCGGATCGTCCTCGCGCTCTGAGTGGGCCGGGCCCCAGCCGGGGATCGCGGAACCGTGGATAGACCGCACCTGGTTGGGGTTCGGCAGCGGTGCGACGGTCGGTCCATGACACCTTCCACCTACACCGTCGCCGGCCACTGGATCGGTGGCGAGACCGTCACCGGCTCCGCCGGCACCCTTCCCGTCGTGAACCCGGCCACCGGCGAGGTCGTCGCCGAGACCCCGGCCGGCACCGCCGCCGATGTCGACAGCGCCGTCGCGGCCGCCCGAGCCGCCTTCCCGGCCTGGTCGGCGACCACGCCGCAGCACCGGGCGGACGTGCTGCGCCGCCTCGGCGCCGGCCTCGCCGCCCGCACGGAGGAGATCGCCCAGGCGATCACCGCCGAGATGGGCTCTCCGATCGGTATGTCCCGGACGGCCCAGGTCGCGTTCCCGGCCGCTGTGGTCGAGTCCATCGCCGGCCTGGCCGACGACTTCGCCTGGTCCGAGGAGGTCGGCAACTCGCTGATCGTCCGCGAGCCGATCGGCGTGGTCGGCGCGATCACGCCGTGGAACTTCCCGCTTCAGCAGATCGTCTCCAAGCTGGCGCCGGCCCTGCTCGCCGGCAACACGATGGTCTTCAAGCCGTCCGAGAACGCGCCGCTGACCGCGCGCATCCTCGCCGAGGCCGCCACCGAGGCCGGCGTACCGGCGGGTGTCTTCAACGTCGTCTACGGCACCGGCGCGACCGTCGGCGAGGCGATCTCCGCCCACCCGGACATCGACATGATCTCCTTCACCGGCTCCACCCGGGCGGGGCAGCGGATCTCCGCGGTGGCCGCGGCGACCGTCAAGCGGGTCGCGCTGGAGCTGGGCGGCAAGGGCGCGACCCTCATCCTCGACGACGCCGACCTGCCCACCGCAGTCGAGCGGGGCGTGATGATGGCGTTCGCCAACGGTGGTCAGGTCTGCGGCGCGTGGCCGCGGATGTTGGTACCCGCCTCCCGTCAGGACGAGGTCGTCGCGTTGGCCGTCGAGGCCGCGAAGCAGTACACAGTCGGCGACCCGGGCGACGAGGCCACCCGGATCGGCCCGATGGCGTCCGAGACCCACCGGCACAAGGTCGTCGGCTACATCGAGCGGGGCATCGCCGACGGCGCCCGGCTGGTGTTCGGCGGCCCGCAGCGGCCCGAGGGGCTGACCGTCGGGGCCTACGTCCAGCCGACGATCTTCGCCGACGTCGACCCGGCCTCCGCGATCGCCCAGGAGGAGATCTTCGGCCCGGTGCTGACGATCATCCCCTACGCCGACGAGGAGGAGGCCGTGGCCATCGCCAACGGCACGCTGTACGGCCTGACCAGCGGCGTCTTCGGTGAGCCGGAGCACGCGCTGGCGATCGCCCGGCGGCTGCGCGTGGGCCAGGTCGACGTGAACGCCGGCCACTGGAACCCGCTCGCCCCGTTCGGCGGCTACAAGCACTCCGGCAACGGCCGCGAGTTCGGCCGCTTCGGCCTGGAGGAGTTCCTGGAGACCAAGTCCATCCAGCGCTGACCGCCACAACCCCCCTGCCCCCTGCCCCCCGTACCAACGCCCGCGCCGATCTTGCACTTACGGTCGCCGACATGGGGTGTTACAAACCTTATGTCTCGACAGGAAGTGCAAGATCGCGAAACCGGGGGCGGGGCGGGGCGGGCGCGGGGTGGAACACCGGGGCGGGGCTGGTCTGTTGCAATCCACGTGCCGGTCCACCCGCCGGCACCCACCGAACGGAGTCACCGTGGACCGCGCCCAACTCGCCAGCTTTCTGCGCACCCGCCGCGAGGCGCTCCAGCCCGAGGACGTCGGGTTGCCCCGGGGCCCGCGCCGGCGCACCGGGGGGCTGCGGCGCGAGGAAGTCGCCACGTTGAGCGGGATGTCCACCGACTACTACAGCCGGTTGGAGCAGCAGCGGGGGCCGCACCCCTCGGAGCAGATGCTCGCCGCCCTGGCCCGGGGCCTGCGGCTCACCCTCGCCGAACGCGACCACCTGTTCCAGCTCGCCGATCACGCCGTTCCGCGCCGCGCGGTGCGGGCCGACCACGTGAACCCGGGAATGATGCGGATCCTCGACCGGATGCACGACACCCCGGCCCAGGTGGTGAACCACCTCGGCGAGACCCTGGCGCAGACCGCGCCGGCCATCGCCCTGCTCGGTGACGAGACCCGGTACACCGGTTTGGCGCGCAGCGCGCACCACCGCTGGTTCACCGACCCGGCGGCACGGCAGCTGCACCCGGCGGAGGACCACGAGACGCAGAGTCGCCTGCTCGTGGCGCACCTGCACGCGTCGTACACCCGTGACGGGCGCGGCTCGCGGGCCGCGACGCTCGTCGACGACCTGTTGGCCAGGAGCGTCGAGTTCGCGCGGCTGTGGCGGGAGCACCCGGTGCCGGCCGGCTACTGCCCGGCGAAGCACTTCGTGCATCCGGAGGTCGGGGCGTTGGAGCTGCACTGCCAGACGCTGGTGGACCCCGACCAGTCGCAGACCCTGTTGGTCTTCACCGCCGTGCCCGGGTCGCCGAGCGACGACAAGCTGCGGCTGCTCTCCGTCATCGGTGCCCAGCTCGTCTGACCGCGATCAGCTCCGAGCGGGGTAGCGGGCCGGGCTGACGCCCAGGTAGCGCCGGAAGTGGCGGGTCAGGTGCGCCTGGTCGAAGAAGCCGGCCGCGACGGCTGTCTCGACGGGCCGCTGCCCGGCGAGGAGCAGGCGACGTGCCAGCTCGACCCGACGGCCGGTCAGGTACGAGTGCGGTGGCACGCCGTGCACCTGGGTGAACGTCCGGACCAGGTGGGTCGGGTGGGCGTGCAGCAACTGCGCGGCCTCCCCCAGCGTGACGCCCTCGACGGTCCGGGCGTCCAGAAGCTCCCGTAGTCGGACGGCGAGGCCGCGGCCGGCCGGCTGGCCAGCGGCCGGGGAGCGCTGGCGGAGCTGGCGGCGCAGCCGGTCCAGGATGAACGCGAGTCGACTCTCGGCCTCGAACTCGGCGCCGGGCTCGGCCAGCGCCTGATGCAGGTGGTGGATCCGGTCGCGCAGCTGTGGATCGGCAAGGTCCGGCTCGTCGACGGCCCGGCCGACCAGCTCGGCGTCGAGCGCCGAGGTGTCGAGGTACAGGACCCGCTTGCGGAAGCCGTCCGGTGTGGCGGAGCTGCCGTCGTGCGGCACGTACGGCGGCAGCAGGGTGACCGACGTGCGCAGCGCGCCGTGCCGGTGCCGGTCCAGGTCGAAGCGGACCGCGCCGTCGTCGACGATCAACAGCGTCCACACCTCGTGGATGTGCCGAGGGTAGGCGTGGTCCACGAAATGGGCGTGGAAGACCTCGGCGACCCCGGCTACCGCGGGTCGCCACGCGCTGACGTGCGAGCCCGCCGGGCGGGTGGCCACGCTAAGAACGTACAAGACCGGTAGGCGTCGGGGCGGGCAGGCTCGACGCCATGACCGAACCGATCCGCTTTCCCACCAAGATCGCCGCACTGCTCCGCAACGACCTGGCGAGCTGGCAACTGCTGAACATCACCGCCTTCCTGGTCAGCGGCATCGCGAGCACGCTGCCGGAGCTGGTCGGCGAGGAGTACCGCGACGCGGACGGCACCAGCTACCTGCCGATGTTCGGCCAGCCGGTGCTGGTCTTCGCCGGGGATCGGGCGACGTTGGTCGGCGCACACTCCCGCGCCCTCGCCCGTGGCCTACGGGTGGCGATCTTCACCTCCGAGCTGTTCGCCACCGGCAACGACCGGGACAACCGCGCCGCCGTCCAGGCGGTCGGACGGGAGAAGCTCGACCTGGTGGGCCTGGCGCTGCACGCGTCGCGCAACGTGGTGGACAAGGTGCTCAAGGGTGCGTCCATGCACCCGTGACGGCATCCGTGGCGACGAAGACATTGATACCGGCGGGCGGCGCCACCCCATGACGGTGCTCAGTTGTCGGCCCCCAGCGCCTCCACCGGGCTGACCCGCGACGCCCGACGGGCCGGCAGCACCCCGGCCAGCGCGGTCAGCCCGACGAGCACCACGAAGAGCCCGGCCAGCGGCAGCAGCGGTGCGGTCAGCGGTGCCTGGATCCCGAGGGTCTGGACCGCCAACCAGGCGTAAGGGATGCCGAGCGCCAGACCGATGGTCGCGCCGATCACCCCGTACAGGCCGGACTCGACGGTCAGCATGGTGCGCAGGCCGGTCCGGGACAGCCCGATCGCCCGGAGCAGGCCGGACTCGCGTACCCGCTCCACCACCGAGAGCGCGGTCGTGGAGCCCACGCCGACGACCGCGATCAGCACGGTCAGGCTGACCAGACCGACAGCGATCCAGACCAGGGTGCGCACCAACGCGTCGTTGCGGTCCCGTTCGTCGGCGAGCACCGCGAGGCCCACCCCGTCGCTGCCCTCGATCGCCTGCCGCAGCGCCCGCACGCCGGCGGTGCGACCGTCCTCGCCGGCGCCGGCCGCGTCGGCCAGCAGACCGGTGTACGCGGCCGGCACACCGAGCCGGTCCAGGTCGGCCGGATCGGCGAGGATGCCCGCGTGCAGCGGCCCGTCGCCGGGCAGGACCGCTGCCACCCGCACGTCGACAGTGCCGGCGGCGACGGCGAGCGTGACAGTGTCGCCGGCCCGCAGGCCCGCGTCCCGCGCGACCCAGCTGTTGAGCACGATCCGGCCGGGGCCACGATCGCTCAGGGTGCCCTGGGCGACGTCCAGGTCACCGGTGCTCGGCAACGCCGCCAGGTTCAGGTCGCTGGTCGGGTAACCGGACTCGGCGTCGCCGAGTTTGTCGGTGCCGCGCAGCAGCGTGGCGTCGCCGACCATCCGGTACGGCACCACGGTGGCCAGCGCACCGCGCGCCGCCTCGGCCCGGGTCACGACGGCCGGTGGCAGCGTCCCGCCGTTGCTGGTGACCTCGAAGTCGGTCGGGGCCGAGAGCGCCATCTCGCGGTCGGCGAGGATCTGCAACGACGCGCCGCCGATGACCACCCCGGAGATCAGGGTCACGCCGAGCGCGACCACGACGGAGACCGCGGCGGCCCGGCGCGGCGCCCCGCCGATCCCGCCGACCGACATCCGCCCGAGCGGCCCGAGCTGGCGCAGCGGCCAACCCACCACGGCCAGCACCGGGCGCACCAGCAGCGGGCCGAGTGCCACCAGCGCGAAGAACGCCAGCGCGCCGGACCCGACCAGCAGGAGCAGCGGCATCGACGGGTCGTAGTCCGACTGGTCCGGCTTCGGCAACTGGCTGATCGTCCCGACCGCCGCCAGGACCGCGCCGACGGCCAGGAGCAGCCCGAAGACCAGACGCGCCACGCCGATGCCACGGCGGCCGGCGGTGACGCTCGCCGCCCGCAGTGCCTCCAGCGGGGAGACCCGGGCGGCGGAGAGCGCCGGTGCCAGCACGGCCAGCACGGTGATCACGACGGCGCCGAGCACCACAGTGACCGCCGCCGCCAGTGGCAGGCCCGGCGAGGAGACCGCGTGGCCGGTGGCGCGCAGGATCGCCGGCAGCGCGTAGCCGAGGGTGAGGGCGCCGGCGACCCCGACGACACCGGCGACCAGCCCGGTCAGAGCTCCCTCGGCGGTCAGGGCCCCCACCAGGGTGGCCCGACTCGCGCCGACCGCCCGCAGCAGCGCGAGCTGCCGCATCCGCTGGGCGAAGACGATGCGGAAGGTCGAGGTGACCACCAGCGCGGCCGCGACGACCGCGATGGAGACGAACATGCCGACCAGGATGAAGAGCCTCCCGACCTCTTGGGCCGCCGCCTGGGCCTCGGCCTCGCGCACCTCGGCGCCGGAGCGGATCGGCTGGCCGGCGACCGCAGCGGTCACCCGTTGGCGGACCGCCTCGGTCGGAGCACCGGGGGTGACCCGCACGTCGACGCGCTCCACCGTCGTCAGGCGTGCCCAGGCGATCACGGCGCTGTCGGTGGCGTACGCGTCGTAGCCGGCGTCGGCGCCGACGTCCACCACGCCGGTCACTGTGAGTGGGGCGGGCGTGGTGAGTTCACCGCCGGTACCGCTGGTGGTGGTGCCCACCGAGAGCCCGAGCCGTTCGGCGGTGCGCGGCGTGATCGCGACCTCGCCGGGCTGGTCCGGGTAGCTGCCCTCGATCACCCGGACCATGCTCAGCGGGCCGGTGCCCGGATCGGACTGGAGGTTGAGGTACCCCTCGCCGATGGAGACCCCGGTCGCCACCCGGGCGACCGCCTCGGCCACACCGGGCACGGCCCGGATCTGCCGCACGTCGGTCACTGTGGGTGGCGGCACGTCGACGCTGCCGATGACCAGGTCGGTGACGGCCGGGGTGCCGCTGAGGTTGTCCCGCACGGTGCGTTCGGTGATCTGTTGCACCAGCACGGTGCCGAAGACGACGAACGACGCGACCAGGATCGCCAGGCCGGTCAGGATCAGCCGGCCGGGCCGCCGGGCCGCGGCGGTCGTCTGGGTACGCAGCACCGTCGCCCTCATCGGCGGGCCGCCAGATCACGCAGGGCGTCGGTGACCGACACCTGGTCCGGCTTGTCGATCTCGCCGGCCAGCCGCCCGTCGGCGAGCATCACCACCCGGTCGGCGTACGCGGCGGCGATCGGGTCGTGGGTGACCATGACGACGGTCTGGCCGAGGTCGCGGACCGAGTCGCGCAGGATGGTGAGCACCTCCGCGCCGGAGCGGGAGTCGAGGTTGCCGGTCGGCTCGTCGGCGAAGACCACCTCGGGCCGTGCCACCAGCGCCCGAGCCAGCGCCACCCGCTGCTGTTGGCCGCCGGACAGCTCGCTGGGCCGGTGGTTCAGGCGGTCGCCGAGGCCCAGCACCCGCACCAGGTGCGCGAGGAGTTCGGCGTCGGGCTGCCGACCGGCGAGGTCCAGCGGCAGCGTGATGTTCTGCGCGGCGGTGAGCTGCGGCAGCAGGTTGAAGGACTGGAAGACGAACCCGATCCGCTCCCGGCGTACCCGGGTCAGCGTTCGGTCCGACTGGCCGGTCAGCTCCGTGCCGCCGAGCAGGACGTGACCGGAGGTGGCCGTGTCGAGGCCGGCGAGGCAGTGCATCAGTGTCGACTTGCCGGACCCGGACGAGCCCATGATCGCGGTGAACTCGGCTCGGCCGAAGCCGACCGAGACCCCGTCCAGGGCACGGACGGCGGTGTCGCCGCTGCCGTACACCTTCACCAGGTCGACCGCGGCGACCGCGGCGTGGCTGGTCTCCGGCGGGGCGTGGGTTGTCATCGTTCCTCCAGTGGCTGCGTGGTGACCCGGAGAGCGTCGCCGCCACCGGCGGGTGGGCGCATCGGCCCGGGGCCGGGTATCGCCGACGCCGGGTCTGCCTTTTGGCCGATCCGCCATCACCACCCGGCTGGCTACGCTGGGTCACCATGAGCACGCCGGATCTTCGACGATGGTGGGTACGTCTGGCCCAGGCCGCCGGGCTGGTGGCCATGGGGTTGCTCGCCCTCTTCGACCTGCGGTTCGGCGCGCCGGAGAGCATGGCCGCCCTCCTGCTCCTGCTGGTGCGGATGGGGCTGGCGGTGGCAACGGTGCCGCTCTGGCTGCCGGTGCACCGGCTGGGTTCGCGGCTGCTGCCGCTGGCCGCGCTGGTGCTCGCCTGCGCCTCACTGGCCGTGACGGCAGCTGTCCTGGTCCTCTTCGACGGCAGCTACCTGATCAGCAGCAGCTGGGGGCTCGCCGAGTCGGCCGGGCTGATCGGGGTGGTCTTCGTGGTGGCCCGCTGGGGCGCGCCGCGGCTCGCCCCGTGGGCGGCGGTGGCCGCCGGGCTCGCCGTGGCCGCGTTACCGCTGCGCGTCGGCACCGAGAGCCTCCTGGTGATCTTCGGCCTGCTCCAGGTGCTCGCCGCGGCCGGCGCCGCCGGGGTGGGGCTCTACCTGCGCATCGTGGCCGCCGGCCGGGAGCGGGCGATCGCGCTGGTCCGGGCCGAGCAGCGTGCCGAGTTCGCCCGGGACCTGCACGACTTCATCGCCCACCACGTCACCGGCATCGTGGTGCAGGCGCAGGGCGCCCGGTTCGTCGCCGAGCTGGACCCGCAGCGGGTGATCGTGGCCCTGGAGCAGATTGAGCGGGCCGGCGCGGAGACGATGGCCTCGATGCGGCGGATGGTCGGGATCCTGCGCAACCCGGACGCACCGCCGGACGCGCCGCTGGCTCCGCTGGCCGGGGTGACCGAGCTGGAGCCGCTGCTCACCGGGTTCAACGGCGCGGCGAACGCGCCGGCACTACTGCACGTCGACGGCGACCTCAACGGGCTGCCGGTGGAGGTCTCGACGTCGGCGTACCGGGTGGTGATGGAGGGCCTGACCAACACCCGCCAGCACGCGCCGGACGCGCGGTCGGTGGACGTGGCCGTTCGGCGCACCCCGGACTGGTTGCTGGTCCGGGTCGCCGACGACGGCGCGTCGCCGCGCACCGCACCGGCCCGCGGGCACGGCTTCGGCCTGATCGGCCTCAGCGAGCGGGTACGCGCCCTCGGCGGCACGATCACCGCCGGACCCGGCGTCGCCGGTGGCTGGGTGCTCGACGCGGCCTTCCCGCTCCAGGTGGCGGTGGCGCGGTGATCCGGGTGCTGATCGCCGATGACCAGGCCATGGTCCGGACCGGCTTCGGCATGATCATTGGCGCTCAGTCGGACATGGAGGTGGTCGGCGAGGCCGCCGACGGCGTCCAGGCCGTCGAACTGGCCCGACGACTGCGCCCGGACGTGGTGCTGCTGGACATCCGGATGCCCCGCCTCGACGGTCTTGAGGCACTGCGGCTGCTCGCGGGGCCGGGCGTCGCCGACCCGATCCGGGTGGTCGTCGTGACGACCTTCGACCTCGACGAGTACGTGCACACGGCGCTCTCCAACGGCGCGTGCGGCTTCCTGCTCAAGGACTCCGGTCCGGCCCTGCTGGTGGAGGCGGTCCGCGCGGCCGTGTCCGGCGACGCGCTGATCAGCCCGTCGATCACGGTACGGCTGTTGGAGCACCTCAGCTCGCCTGCCCCGGCGCGCGACGACGGCGGCCTGTCGCCACGGGAACTCGACGTGGTGAAGCTCGTCGCCCGGGGCCTGACCAACGCCGAGATCGCCACCCAGCTCTTCATCGCCGTGGGCACTGTCAAGACCCATCTGGCGAGCGTGCAGATGAAGCTCAAGGCCCGCAACCGGGTCGAGGTCGCCGCCTGGGCCTGGGAGCGCCGCCTCGTCGGCTGACGGGGCACCGGCCTGGCCACAGCTGCCCTAAAATCTAGGCCAGTCTATGCCTGGTCCGCTGCGGTCACCCGGAAGCGAGGACTTCATCGTGCGTCACCATTCGTTCCGAGGAATCCGGTCCAGGGCCGCCGCGCTGGTTGCGTGCGCACTGACGGCAACGCTGGTCGCCGCCGGCGCGACCCCGGCGCAGGCCGCCGCCGACACCGAACGCCCCACCGCGCCCGGCCCGATCACCGTCGTCGCCATCGACACCACCTGGGTCGAGCTGACCTGGGCTGCCTCGACCGACGACGTGGGCGTGGTCCGCTATCCGGTCGGCGCGCAGTTCGAGGACTCCGGCGCCCAGTATTCGACGGACACCACCAGCATCCGGATCACCAACCTGCGGCCGTCGCGCACGTACACCTTCTCGGTGCGGGCGGAGGACGCGGCCGGCAACAGCTCGGTGTCCAACCCGACAGTGCGGTTGACCATGCCACCGGGCGACGACCAACCGCCGAGCGCGCCGGGTCAACCGGTGGCGTACGACATCGCCGCCACTGTGGTTTGGCTGCGGTGGGCGCACTCGGTGGAGAACGTCGCGCTCGACCGGTACGAGGTGTTCCGGGTCGGCGGCACTCTCACCCGGGTCCGTGAGGTGTACCAGTACCCGCCCGTGAACAGCGCCCAGATCAGCGGGTTGGCGCCGAGCACCACGTACACCTTCGTGGTGCAGGCCCGCGACGAGGTCGGACACCTGTCCCCCCTGTCCGCGCCGGTCACGGTGACCACACTGCCGCCACCGCCGAGCTGCGCGGTCCGATCCGTCGTGCGGCAGTGGTCGGACGGCTTCGTGGCGCACCTCGTCGTCACGAACACCGGCTCGACGGCGGTCGACGGGTGGACGATGACGTGGCGATTCTGGGCCAGCCAGCAGGTGCGGGGCATCTGGGGCGCGAAGGTCGTCGACCGCCTCAACAACAGCTACCTCCGGGTGGCCAACACCAGCCGCAACGCGGTGATCCCGCCCGGCGGCACCGTGTCGCTGGGGCTCGTCGCCACCGGCACGCAACCGCCGGAGGAGATCACGCTGAATGGCGGCCTCTGCACTGTGGCAGACGAATAACGCTCGACCCCGGGGGCTGGCGCGCGCCGCGACAACTTGCGACGCTAGCGCCTGTGTATGACTACGACCTGTTGGTGCTGGGTTCCGGACCCAGCGGTCAGAAGGCCGCGATCGCCGCCGCCAAGCTCGGCAGGCGGGTCGGCATCGTGGACCGCCGCGACATGATCGGTGGGGTGTGCATCAACACCGGCACCATCCCCTCCAAGACACTGCGCGAGGCCGTGCTCTACCTGACCGGCCTGAGCCAGCGGGACCTCTACGGCAGCAGCTACCGGGTCAAGGAGGAGATCACGGTCAGCGACCTGGCCGCCCGGACCCAGCACGTCATCACCCGACAGACCGACGTCATCCGCAATCAGCTGGCCCGCAACCGGGTCGCGATGATCACCGGCACCGGGCGTTTCGCCGACGCCCATTCGATCTGGGTCGACGACGGCTCCGGTCGTGATTCCAAGGTGACCTTCGACAAGTTGGTCATCGCCGCGGGCACCCGCCCGGCCCGCCCGGACAGCGTCGACTTCGACGACCGGACGATCGTGGACTCCGACGGCGTCATCAACCTCCAGGCCGTACCCCGCAGCATGGTCGTGGTCGGCGCCGGCGTGATCGGCATGGAGTACGCCTCGATGTTCGCCGCGCTCGGCACGAAGGTGACAGTGGTGGAACGCCGCGAGCGGATGCTGGATTTCTGCGACGACGAGGTCGTCGAGTCCCTCAAGTACCACCTGCGCGACCTCTCGGTGGCGTTCCGCTTCGGCGAGGAGGTGGCCGCCGTGGAGAAGCACCAGACCGCGGCGCTGTGCATCCTCAAGAGCGGCAAGAAGATCGTCGCGGACACGGTGATGTACTCGGCCGGGCGGCAGGGCCAGACCGACGACCTGGCACTGGAGGCGGCCGGGCTGGAGGCGGATCGACGCGGCCGGATCACCGTCGACGCCAACTACCGCACCTCGGTGGAGAACATCTACGCCGTCGGCGACGTGATCGGCTTCCCCGCGCTCGCGTCCACCTCAATGGAGCAGGGCCGGCTGGCCGCACAACACGCCTGCGGCGAACCGATCCGGGAGATGCACGGCCTGCAACCGATCGGCATCTACACGATCCCGGAGATCAGCTTCGTCGGGCAGACCGAGGCACAGCTCACCGAGAGCTCCACACCGTTCGAGGTGGGCATCGCCCGCTACCGCGAGTTGGCCCGGGGTCAGATCGTGGGCGACTCGTACGGCATGCTGAAGCTGCTCGTCTCCCCCGAGGACGGCCGGCTGCTCGGGGTGCACGTGTTCGGCACCGCCGCGACCGAGATCGTCCACATCGGTCAGGCGGTGATGGGCTGCGGCGGCACTATCGACTACCTGGTCGACACGGTGTTCAACTACCCGACGTTGGCCGAGGCGTACAAGGTCGCCGCCCTGGACGCGTCCAACAAGATCCGCAACATCACCCGCATCGACGGCTAACCACCACCTCCGACGAAGCCTGCCCCGCCACCGATGTCGGTGCTGCCCGCTACCGTGCCGGCACTGTTGACACGTCGAGGAAAGAGGCAGTGGTGGGCGCATCCGGGTGGAACTACTTCGTCACGTACCAGCCAGACCTGGACGCGGCGTTGGACGCGCTGCGGGACAGGATCTTCGCCGAGGGCGAGTACTGGTGGGCCCGGGGTGAGACCCCCAACTCGGCGAGCGACTACCCGAACCGTCCCGCCACGATGGACGAGCTGTTCAACGACGAATGGGTGCAGGAATCAGGCACCCATTCCATCCTCGACGTCTACCGAGTCCTCGACGAGGGCGAGCGACCCGAATTCGGCACTGTCGAGCCGGTGAGCGCTGCCGAGGCACTGCGCCATGCCGGCACCGAGCGCCTCACCCGCGAGCATCTGGCCGCCATCGAGGGGCTGGCCGAGCAGAGGTGGTTCGGCCGCTGCGCGGTCCTGCACGACGCCGAAGGCAAGCCAGAGGAGATTTACTTCTGGGGCTTCTCCGGCGACTGACCCGGCCACCGCCTCTTCCCCGCCTCTCCCCCGCCCCCACCCGCCCCGGTGATCAAGAGGTTTGCGTCATGACAGGCCAGGCAGGATGACGCAAACCTCTTGATCAACGAGGGCTGGCCGGTGCGGAGGCGTGGCCTCCGCACCGGCCGGTGGGGCTCTAGCTTGCTGAGCAGGTGGGGCTGAGGCTGCCGGCGGTGCCGTTGGCCTGGAAGCCGTACTCCGTGGACTGTCCGGCGCCGACCCGGCCGTTGTACGCCACGTTCGTCCAGTTCGTCGTGCCGGTGTTACCGCTGCGGTTGGCGTTCCACGCGTTGGTGACCGTCGCGCCGGACGGGAGACCGATGCCGACCGTCCAGCCGCTGATGGCCGACGAACCGGCCGTCACCTTCACAGTGGCCACAAAACCACCCGTCCACTGGTTCACCGACACCGTCGCCGTGCAGCCACCCGAGCCCGGAGGCGGAGTCGTGGGCGGGTCGGTGGGCGGGTCGGTCGGCGGATCGGTCGGCGGATCCGTGGGCGTGGTGCCGTTGTTCAACGCGGCGAGGACCGCGTCGTATGCGGGCTTCTTCGAGCCGTTGCTGTTGAACAGCAGCGGGGTCTGCGAAGCCCGCCACGAATCACTGTCGCGGATGCCCCACACCGTGATGCCGTTGCAGCGGGCCACGGCCAGGCAGTCCTCGACGACGCTGCGGTAGGTGTTCGCCGACGCGCCCTGGATGTCCAACTCGGTGATCTGCACGTCCACACCGAGCGCCGCGAAGCTCGACAGCGTGGTGCGGTAGTTGCTCACGTACGGGGATTCGTTGTTGAAGTGCGACTGGAAGCCCACGCAGTCGATCGGCACGCCACGGGCCTTGAAGTCGCGCACCATGTTGTAGACGCCCTGGGTCTTGGCGTGCGTCCAGTTGTCGGTGTTGTAGTCGTTGTAGCAGAGTTTCGCGCCCGGGTCCGCGGCACGCGCCGCCCGGAAAGCCGCCTCGATCCAGTCGTTGCCGGTGCGCTGGAGGTTGGAGTCGCGACGGCCTCCGGAGCTGCCGTCGGCGAACGCCTCGTTCACCACGTCCCACGCCACGACCTGACCGCGGAAGTGGGTGGCCACCTGCGTGACGTGGTTGAGCATCGCCGAGCGCAGCGCGCTACCACTCATGCTCTGCATCCAACTGGGCTGCTGCGAGTGCCACGCCAGGGTGTGACCGCGCACGCTCATGCCCCGGGTACGGGCGTGGTTGACGATCTGCTCCGCCGCGCCGTAGCTGAACCGGCCCTGCTGCGGCTCGGTCGCGTCGATCTTCATCTCGTTCTCGGGGGTCACCGAGTTGAACTCACGATTCAGAATCGTGGTGTACGCGCTGTCGGACAACCTGCCCGCCGCGACCGCCGTACCGAAGTACCGACCCTTCTCGGCTGCGGACGCGCCGAGCGTCGTCCCGGCGGCTGCCGGCGCCGTCGCGAACAGCGCCATGCCGGCGGCGAGGGCGCCCGCGCCGGCCAGCGCGAGCGCGGCTCTCGATGCCGCCTTCCATCTCGTACTTCTCATCGTGTGACTCCTTCTGCGGGTGGTGGTGGGGTGGGAAGGGACATCAGGACACCGAACAGGCGGCACCGTTGAGGGCGAACGAGGTGGGCTTGCCGGTGCCGCCCTCGTGCGTGGCCTGGAAGCCGATCTCGACCGACGCGTTCGGGGCGATGGTGTTGTTGTAGGAGACGTTGCGGGCGGTCACCGCACCGCTCGCCGGGGCGTACTGGGCGTTCCAGCCGCTGGTGATGCGCTGCCCGGTGGGCAGCGTGAAGGTCAGCGCCCAGCCGTTCACGGCGGTGGCACCGGTGTTGGTGATGGCCACGCTCGCGGTGAGGCCGCTGTTCCAGGCGTTGACCGTGTAGCCGACCCGGCAGGCGCCGTCGGTCGGGGGCGGAGTGGTCGGCGGCGGCGTGGTCGGGGGCGGAGTGGTCGGCGGCGGCGTGGTCGGGGGCGGCGTCGTCGGCGGTGGGGTCGTCGGCGGCGGGGTCGTCGGCGGCGCGGTGCCGTCCAGCCCGAAGAAGCGGATCACCTGCGCGGCGTCGACCGGCAGGTTGTGCGTGACACCCTGCATGCTGATCGCCTCGACCGGCGCCATCGGGCCGCTGCTGCCGTACCGGGTGCGGGTGTAGCCGGACTGCGGGGAGTCGGTGTACGTCGGGGTCTGGCTCAGCCCGTGCACGTTGGTCCACTGCTTGACCTGCTCGCCGAAGTTCGGGTACCGCAGCGTCTCGTCGTTGGTGCCGTGCCAGATCTGCATCCGGGGCCGCTGGCCGGTGTAGCCGGGGTACGCCTCCCGGACCAGGTCACCCCACTGCTGTGCGGTCCGGATGAGTTGGCCGTTGGCGCACTGGCTGTTCCACTCCGAGGTGCCGCCGGTGGCGAAGCAGGCGAACGGCACCCCGGCGAACGAGGCGCCCGCCGCGAACACGTCCGGGTAGACGCCCAGCATGACGTTGGTCATCATCGCCCCGGAGGAGGTGCCGGTGGCGAAGATCCGCGCGGGGTCGGCGGAGTAGCGCTGCCGCACGTGGTCGACCATCGACATGAGCCCGACCGGGTCGCTGCCGCCGCCACGGCGTAACGCCTGCGGCGAGTAGACGTCCCAGCACCTGCTGCTGCGTGTGGCCGACGGGTAGATCACGATGAACCCGTACCGGTCGGCGAGGGATGCGTACTGGGTGCCCGAGTGGAACGCGGGGCCCGTCCCGGTGCAGTAGTGCATGGCCAGGAGGATCGCCGGTCGGGTCGCCACCCGGTCCGGGACGTACAGGTGCATCTGCAGGTTGGTGGGGTTGGTGCCGAAGTTGGTCACCTGCGTGAGCGTCGCCGCCGACGCGGGAGTGGCGAACGTCAACGCGGCGGCGGCCAGTGTCACGGCCGCCATGACGACGCCAAGCATTCTCGTCTTCAGTGTCATCGTCGCGATCCCTTGCGAAAAAGGCGCGTGGAAGGGGACTTAAGTCGAGGACTGCCCTTCGCCCGACCTTGACCGCGGCTCGCGTGACCATGTCAGCTTCGATCGAGGACACTCGATTGTCAAGACTTCCGGAAACCTTTCGCCGCAACGGTTGCGGCGGTCACCAGCGCAGCAATGGGCATCGACGGACATGGTCAGCGCCGATGGGTCGCGATAAATTATCGGGACGTTTTCGGAACCTGCCAGGCCGTTGCGGCGCACGGCACGAGGGCGGCCCGACCGGATGGCCGGGCCGCGCCTCACCGCCGCTCAGTAGATGTCCCGCCCTCGCTCGTCCGGCACCCCGGACCTGCGGAAGAAGTACGTGTTGATCTGGTCGCGCCACTCGGTGGCGCAGCGCACCTGCTCGTCGAGGCGTTCGGCGACCCGCTCGTACACGCTCGGGTCGATCATGCCGGTCAACGTCTGCCACTTCCGTCGCATCGCCGTCACCTCCTCGACCCCCGCGAAGTGGGTGTCGTAGATGTGCTGGATCACTGTCGAGCCGCTGTGCAGCACATGCCCGTACGGCACGTGGTGGAAGAAGAGCAGCAGCTCGTCGGGGCAGGTTTCGGGTGACTCGTACACCTGGGCCCAGTACGGCGGGTACTGGCCGGCGAAGCCGGTGCCCGACGCGCGGCTGCGGTCCACGCCGACGCCGTCGCGGTCGGCGAAGTGGTAGGTGCCCCACCGTGTGTACTCGTACCCGTCGACTCCGGGACCGTAGTGGCCGCCCGGGTTGACCATGAAGCCGACGCCCAGCGGGGCGGTGTAGCGCTCGTAGGTGCGCCACGAGTCGTCCATGATCTCGTGCAGGGTCCGCCGCACCAACTCCGCGTCGGCGGTCGCCGACGGCGGAAAGGTCAGCGTGATCCACTCGTCGAGGATGGCCGTCGGGTCCCGCCGAGGGTCCCAGGCCAGCCGGCCGAACGTGTACAGGTTGGCCTGCGCCAACGGATGCCCGGTCCAGAAGAGGTCGTCGCCGACGTTGGCGACGGCGACCATCCCGCCGCCAGCCGCCGCCTCCCCCGTGACCACGTCGGCGATGGTCCGTCCGCCCGGCCCCCAGGGGGCGAAACGCAGCACCTCACTCCACCACGGGCCGAGGTGGCAGACGTGCCGCTGCTGGCCCGTGTACTCCTGGGTGACCTGCAACTCCACCGCCAGCCGGGTCGCCGGCATCGCGGCGAGCACCGGTGAGACCGGCTCGCGGGTCTGGAAGTCCACCGGGCCGAACTTCACCTGGACGACCACGTTGGTGCGGAACCGCCCGTCGAGCGGGGCGAAGTGGTCGTACGCCGCCCGAGCCCGGTCGGTGGACCGGTCCCTCCAGTCCTGGTGGTGGTTGTAGACGAACGCCCGCCAGTGCACCACTCCCCCGTGCGGGGCGAGCGCCTCGGCCAGCAGGTTCGCCCCGTCGGCGTGGTCGCGGCCGTACGTGAACGGGCCGGGTTGCCCCTCCGAGTCGGCCTTCACCAGGTAACCGCCGAAGTCGGGGATGCGGTCGTACACCCGCCGGGTGGTAGCGGCCCACCAGACCCGCACTGCCTCGTCCAGGGGGTCGGCGGTCGGCAGGCCACCGAGGACCACCGGCGCGGCGAAGCTGACCGACAGGTGCACCCGGATGCCGTACGGGCGCAGCACGTCGGCGATCTCGGCGACGTCGCCGAGTCGTTCGGTGAGCAGCAGCGCCTCCGTGCGGGCGACGTTGACGTTGTTCACCGAGATCGCGTTGACCCCGCAGGAGGCCAGCAGCCGCCCGTACTCCCGCACCCGGGCCAGGTCGCCGCGCGGACGGCCGTCCTGCCAGAAGATGGAGCCGCCCGCGTACCCCCGTTCGACCTGGCCCATCACCGGGTGCACTGCCACGTTGTCCCAGTGGTTCAGCATGCGTCGGCGCAGCGCCGGCCGGTGCCGCTCCGGCGGTCGGGCCCTGTCGAAGGCCGCCGCACAGAGCCGAACCACGTGGAAGAGCCCGTACAGCAGGCCGGCGGGCGCGTCGGCCAGCACCGCGGTGACGTCGCCGGCCCGCGCCAACACGAACCCCTCGTCGCCGAGCGTCCCGCCGTCGCCCAGCTCGACCAGCGCCGCCTCGCCGGCGGCGCGCGCCGCCTCCACCGCCGGGTTGGGCAGCTCACCGGCGCCGCGCAGGGCGAGCACCAGGTCGACGTCGACGTCCCAGGACGGGGAGTGCCACACCCGTCCGCCGTAACGGGCGCAGGCGCGCGAGACCTCGTTGAGGACGGTGTCGACGAGCAACCCCTCGCCGTGCAGGAGGACGCGGCGCGCGCCGAGCGACCGGAACGCCTCCGGGGGCAGCCAGGCCGGGTGGACGCGTGGCTCGTCACCATCCATCGGCTCCTCGACGAACATCAACTGCTCCAACTCCACCGACTCTTCGGCGTTCACCGGTCCTCCTCCAGCACGACAACCCCGTACGCCGGCAGCCGCAGGGCCGTGCCGGCCGCCGTACGGTCGCCGGTGAGCAGGTCGACGCCGCCGGTCCGGGCGGTCACCTCGACCGGCGCGGCGCGGTGGTTGAGCAGAAACAGCAGCCGCGACCCGTCCGGCGCGACCCGGACGGCGGACTCCAGGTTCGGCACGTCCGGGTAGGGCCCGAGCAGGTCGTGCCGGGCGAGCACCTGCCGAACTACCCAGGACACCCCGACCTGGTTCAGCCCGGCGGCCACGTACCAGCCGTCGCCGGCACCGAAGGGGTTACGGGTCACCGCCGGGGTGCCCGCGTAGAAGTCGGCCTGGTAGGTGCCGATGACCTGCGCGCCCTGCGGAACCACCAGCTCGAACAGCAGCCGCGCGTCGACGTCGACCTGATCCGCGCCGTCGCCGAGGCGGACCCTGTTGACCACCTCCGGGCCGCGGGCGTCCCACTCGTCGACCCGGACGCCCATGAGTTCCCCGAGCGGGCCCGGCACGTCCATCAGGAACGCCTGGTCGTTCTCGTCCACCCGGCCGGACAGGTAGGTGGTCAGCACCGAGCCGCCGCGCGTCGCCACCGCCTCCAGCCGCTGCGGCAGGTCACCCTTGAGCAGGTGCAGGGCCGGGGCCACGACCACGTCGTAGCGGGACAGGTCGGCGGTAACCGCGACGACGTCCAGGTCCACACCGGCGTCCCAGAGCGCCCGGTGGTACGCGAGCACGACCTGCTGGTAGCGGACCAGCCGGGACGGGCCGTCGGACAGCTCCAACGCCCACCAGCTGTCCCAGTCGAACAGCAGCGCCACCCGGGCCGGGGTCCGCGCGCCCAGCGACGCCGGGCCGAGCCGTTCCAGTTCGGCGCCCAGCTCGGCGACCTCCCGGAACACCCGGGTGTCGGAGCGACCGGCGTGCCCGATGACCGCACCGTGGTACTTCTCGCTGGCCCCGCGAGAGGCACGCAGCTGGAAGAAGAGCACCGCGTCGGCGCCGTGCGCCACGGCCTGCCAACTCCACAGCCGCATGAGACCGGGGCGCTTCAACGGGTTGACGTCGCGGCACGCGGTGAAGCTCGGGGTCTGTTCCATCAGCCAGAACGGCTGGCCGTCCTTGAGCCCGCGCATCAGGTCGTGGGTCAGTGCCATCCGGGCCGCCGACTCGTCGTCGGGCGGGTAGTTGTCCCAGGAGACGAAGTCCAGATGAGGGGCCCAGCGGTGGTAGTCGATCGGCCGGTACATGCCCATGAGGTTCGTGGTCACCGGCAGCGTCGGGCTGGACTCTCGGATGGCCGTCTTCTCGTCGCGGAAGTTGGTCAGCATCGCGTCGGAGGTGAACCGCAGGTAGTCCACTGTCATGCCCGGGAACGCGGTGCGGTCCGGGCCGCGCCAGTGCTCGGTCAGCGCCGACGGCGGCTCGATCTCGTCCCAGTCGGTGAAGGTGTGCGACCAGAAGGTGGTGTACCAGGCCTCGTTCAGCTCGTCGAGGGTGCCGTAGCGGTGGCGCAGCCAGCTCCGGAAGCCGGCCGCGCACAGCGCGCAGTAACAGGCGCCGCCGTACTCGTTGCCGACGTGCCAGGCGAGCACCGCGGGGGTGTCGGCGTAGCGGCGGGCGACCCGGCGGGCCAGCTCCGTGGATAGCCGGCGGAAGACCGGCGAGCTGGGGCAGGAGTTGTGTCGCTGCCCGAACCGGTGCTTGCGGCCCTCGAAGTCGGTCCGGGTCACCTCGGGGTACGCCTTCGCCAACCACGGCGGGTGGGCCCCGGTGCCGGTGGCCAGGCAGATCCCGCGTCCCTCGGCACTGGCCCGCTCGACGATCCTGTCCAGCAGCGCGAAGTCGTAGGTGTCCTCGGCGGGTTGGGTGAACGCCCAGTCGAACACCCCGAGGGTGACCAGGTCGATCCGTGCGCTGTCGAAGAGACGGTAGTCCTGCTTCCACACGTCCTCGGGCCACTGTTCCGGGTTGTAGTCGCCCCCGAAGGGCACCTTGGCGCTGAGCGGCAGGCTCATCTGGTGAACTCCTTCCGGATCAGGTGGATCATCGGATCGCTGACGCGCAGGTACGCCAGCACCGCGATCGAGGCGAGCAGCATCAGCACCGCTTCGGAGAAGACCGCGGTGATCCCGGCCGCCGCGGCCAGCAGCAGGGCGTTGCCGACGGAGACACCGGGGGTACGCAGGAGGAAGTGCACGGCCAGCCGGAGCACGTCCCGGGTGCGGAAGTCGAACAGCGAGGTGATCACCAGGGCGTTGGCCGCGCAGAGCGTCACGCCCACTCCGATCAGCACCAGCGGCACCGCCCACCAGCTCGGCAGGCCGACCGCGCCGCGGTAGGCGAGGTTCACGGCGAGCACCGTCAACCACAGCAGCGTCGGCACCCAGACGCGCAGCGCGCCGAACACGTTGGCCCGGTAGCCACGCCAGAACAGGGCGGCCGGGTGCAGGTCGGTCAGGTCGGTTCGCTGGTGGCGCAGGGCGTGCAGGGCGGCGGAGATCGCCGGGCCGACCGGTACCAGGAGGAGCGCGGCCAGCGGCAGGTTGCTGGGGTCGCGGCCCAGCACCAACAGCGGAAGCAGGGCGGGCACTGTGGTGAGCAGCAAGAGCAGCTCGACCACGAGCAGGATGTAGACGCGCGAGGTGATCCGCGACAGTGGTCCGTCACCGAAATGTCGCCGGGTCTGAGTCGCGCCACTCACTGTCGCTCCCTCCGGTCGACTCAGCTGATCCGTGGTCGCCGGGGTTCCGGTCGGGCCGCGACAGGCCGCCCGACCGGACTCCCGCTGATCAGCCGTTGTCTTTCTGGAACCGCTCGTACGCCTTGTTGACCAGGTCGATGTACTGGTCGGAGTTCTTGGCCTTCAGCTCGGCCACGTACGCGTCCCACTCGCTGAGCGGACGCTGACCCAGGGCGAACTTCAACGTGTTCTGGGTGACGAAGTCCTTCAGCGGGGTCTCCCAGAGCGACACCTGCTCGCGCTCCTCGTCGCTCAACGGAGCGGGCGGGGGCACCAGCCTCGGCTTGCGGGCGTCCATCACCTTCTGGAACTCCAGCTCCTCCGGGGAGAAGAAGCCGCGGACCAGGTCGGGGCTGCCGCCGTAGGCGAAGACGCCGTTCTGGAAGCCGAAGTCCTTCTGCAGGTGCTTGGGGGCCTTCGGGTTGAGGCCGAGGAAGTCGACTCCGGGGTTGAGCGTGCGCTTGCCGGAGGCGTCCTTGGTGAAGGTCGTGCCCTCGATGCCCCAGCGGGCGAACTCCAGGCCGGCGTCGGAATACCAGAGCCAGTCGATGAACTGCATCATGGCCACGAAGTTCTTGCTCTCCCGGGCCTTCGTGGAGATCATGATGCCGTTCTCCAACCGGGGGAACGGGTTGATCTCGCCGGCCGGGCCGATCGGCAGCGGGATCTTGGCCATCTTGGCGTTCGGCAGGGTCTTGGCCAGGTCGGGCCGGTGGTTGTTGACCAGGGTCTGCGCGTTGCCGGTGACCACGAAGGACTTGCCGTTGGCGAGCTTCTGGCGTGCCTGGTCGTCGGTCTGGGTGAAGCTCTCCGGGTCGAGCAGGCCCTCGGCGAGGAGCTTGTGCAGGTAGGTGACCATCTGCTTGTACTGCTCGGAGACGCCGGTGTAGGTGAACTTCTTCGCCGCCGGGTCCCAGGTGGCGTGCTGGTAGTCCCAGCCCGCCTGGGTGCCGTGGGCCGAGCCGAGGATGTTCAGCAGGGCGCCGGTCGGGTTGGGCTTGCTGAAGAGGTCGGAGTACGGGTAGACGTTCGGGTACTTCGCCTTCATCGCCTTGAGCACCGTGTAAAAGTCGTCCCAGGTCTTCGGGACCGCCAGGTTGAGCTCCTGCATGATGTCGGTGCGCACCAGCACCGTGTAGTCCTGCGTGGGCTTCTCGTGGACACCGGGCAGCAGGTAGAACTTACCGTCGGACTGCCGCAGGTTGTCGATCTCCGGCTTGAGGTTCCACTTGGTGATCTTGTCCTTGAGGTTGGGCATCAGGTCCAGGTAGTCGCTCACCGGGAGGACCGCCCCGGAGGAGACGAACGCGTTCTCCTGCGGGTGGTACGTCTTCGGAATGATCAGCGGAGCGTCTCCGGCGCCGATCAGCAGGCTGCGCTTCTGCTCGTAGTCGCTCAGCGGCACGGCCACCGGCTCGATCTTGACGTTGGTCCGCTTGGTGAGCTCCGACCAGAACAGCCAGTCTTCCTTGAGCGGATAGAACGTGTGGTTGTTGTAGAGGGTGGAGAAGGAGAGCGCCTCAGTGGCCTTGAACTGGTCACCGACGCCGTAGTTGGCCATCGCGCCGACCTTGTTCTCGGAGAGGTCAGTCGACTCGCTTGGGTCCTCGGAACAGGCGGCGGCAAGGGAGAGCGCAAGCAGACCCGCGGTGGCCAATGCCACGCGGCGCCACGTCTTGTGGAGCATGGCTCGTCCTTTCGGTGGTGGGGGGTTTCGGTGGGGTAGCGGTGCGGCGCCGGCGTCATCCCTTGACCGCGCCGAGCATCACGCCGCGGACGAAGTACCGCTGAACGAAGGGGTAGATCGCCAGGATCGGCAGGGTGGTGAGCACGATCGTCACGGCCTGGAGGGTGGCTGCGGCCTGGACCTTGTCGGCGTCGGCCGCGGCCGACTCGGCGCTCGTGGCGCCCGCGATGAGGTTGCGGAGGTACACGGTGACCGGCAGCAGATCCTGCCGGTCGAGGTAGAGGAACGCGGTGAACCACGAGTTCCAGAAGGAGACCGCGTAGAAGAGCACCATCGTCGCGATGATCGCCTTCGACAGTGGCAGCACGATCCGCAGCAGGGTGCCGTACGTGTTGAGCCCGTCGACGGCCGCGGCCTCCTCCAACTCGCTCGGAAGACTCTCGAAGAAGGCCTTCATGACCAGCAGGTTGAACACGCTGATGGCATTGGGGATCACCACGGCCCAGATGGTGTTCTTCATGCCCAGGCTGGTGACCAGCACGTAGTTGGGGATCAGGCCACCGGAGAAGAACATGGTGAACAGCGCGACACCGATGAGGAAGGGGCGCCCCTTGAGCTGCGGCTTCGACAGCACGTACGCGTAACAGGTGGTCAGCACGATCGAGATGAGCGTGGCGACCACCGTGTACACCACAGTGTTGCGGTAGTTCGTCCAGAACATCGCGTCCGACATCAGCAGCTTGTACGCGGTCAGGTCGAACCCACGCGGGACGATGGTCACCTCGCCGGCGATGATGTACGCCTCTTCGCTGAGCGAGCGGGCCACGATGTTGAGGAACGGGTACAGCGTCACGACCACGACGCCGAGCAGGACGACGGTGTTGACCACCCGGAAGATCCGGTAACCCCGGCTGTCCACCGGCCCGCGCGTCTTCGGGGCGTCGATCTTCGTGCCGAGGGTCACCACAGGCTCGTCCCCACAGTGCGACGGGAGATGACGTTCGCCGACAGGACGAGGATCAGCCCGATCACCGCCTCGAAGAGACCGATGGCGGCCGCGTAGCTGAAGTTGCTCGACTGGAAGCCCATCCGGAACAGATAGGTGGAGACCACGTCGGCAGTCGGGTAGGTCAACGGGTTGTAGAGCAGCAGGATCTTCTCGAACCCGACCGCCAGGAAGCTGCCGATGTTGAGGATCAGCAGGGTCACCATCGTCGGACGGATGCCGGGCAACGTGACGTGCCAGGTCTGCCGCAGCCGGCCGGCGCCGTCGATCCGGGCGGCCTCGTACAGGTCCTCGTCGACGGTGGTGAGGGCGGCGAGATAGAGGATCGTGCCCCACCCGACGGTCTGCCAGACCTCGGACGAGACGTAGATGGTGCGGAACCACTCCGGTTTCTGCAGGAACGCCACCGGGTCGCCACCGAACAGGTTGACGAGCTGGTTGGCGGTGCCGTCGATCGAGGTGAACTGCATGACCATCGCCGCCACGATCACGATCGACAGGAAGTGCGGCAGGTAGGACACGGACTGGACGAACCGCTTGAAGCGGCGGGCCCGAACCTCGCTATGGCAGTTTCTCCGCCGGAGCGGGGCACGGCCACGGGCTGCAACTGCTCCAGCGGCCGGACCGACCCACGGCGATCTTCGCCGGGTCGGACATCCAGGCCATGGGGGTGCTCCGGGCCGCCCGTCAGTGCGGCCTGCGCGTGCCGGAGGACCTCTCGGTGATCGGGTACGACAACCTGCCGGTCTCCGCCTGGACCGACCCGGCCCTCACCACGATCAACCAGCCGCTGCGCGACATGGCCGGCATCGCCACCCAGATGTTGCTCGACCTGACCAGGGGAAACGAGCCGGCGACCAGCCGGATAGACCTGGTGACCGAGCTGGTCGTCCGGGAGAGCACCGCGCCCCCCGCCCTTCCGCACTGACCCCCGGCCCCTGCGAGGACCCGTGCCCCACTCCGCCCTCACCTTCGACGACCTTCAGCGGTACGCGCCAGAGGTCGCCGAACCCGACGACTTCGACGAGTTCTGGCGGGACACGCTCGCCGAGGCGGCCGCCGTGCCGGTGCTCGTCGACGTCCGTCCCGAACCCACCGACCTGCGGCTGCTCGACTCGTGGGACGTCACGTTCGCCGGCTTCGACGGTGACCCGGTCCGCGCCTGGTACACCCGCCCGGCGGGGGTTCGGAAGCCGCTGCCGGCCGTGGTCGAGTACGCCGGCTACGGTCGCGGTCGGGGCCTGCCCCACGAACGGCCGACCTGGGCGGTGGCCGGCTACGCGCACCTGCTGATGGACAACCGGGGCCAGGCGGGGCAGCACGGCGCCGGGGACACCCCCGACCCGCACGGCGCGCCCGGCGGGCCCTGGCCGGCCACCTGGGGGATCCTCGATCCGCGCACCTACCACTACCGCCGTCTGATCACCGACGCGGTGCGGGCGGTCGAGGCGGTCCGCTCGCTGCCGGGGGTAGAGGGTCACCGGGTCACAGTGGCCGGTAACAGCCAGGGTGGCGGCGTCGCCCTGGCGGTCGCCGGTCTCGTCGACGACCTCAGCGCGGTGCTGACCACCGCACCGTTCCTGTGCGACATGCGCCGGGCCGTCGCGCTCACCGACCTCGCGCCGTACGGCGAGATCGCCCGGTACCTGGCGGTGCACCGGGAGGCCGAGGAGGCGGTGTGGCGCACTCTGTCCTATGTCGACGGAGTGAGCTTCGCGCGTCGGGCGACAGCGCCAGCGCACTTCGGGGTCGGCCGGCGTGACACCGTCTGCCCACCGCGCACCGCCTTCGCCGCCTACAACCACTACGGCGCCGCGAACGGGCGGCCGGTCCCACCCGAGCGGGAGATGCACGTCTACCCGTTCAACGGCCACGAGGGCGGCGAGGCCGTCCACGTCAAGCGTCAGCTGCGCTGGCTGGGCACGATGCTCCATCCAGCGCGGGCCTGAACGGGCCACTCCTGCGGCATCGTCGGACGCTGATGCATAGCGCTGCGTGGTCACTGCTCCACGGCGCGGTAGAGCCTGCTCACGGTCTCGGCCACGCAGACGGGCTTGCCACCGCTGTCGCTCTCCACGGTGACCGTCACGACCAGCTGCACACCGCCGCTGACCGGCGAGACGTCGGCGATGGTGGCGGTGGCGCGTACGGCGGCGCCGACCCGCAGCGGCGCGGGGAAACGCACCCGGTTCAGCCCGTAGTTGACGCCCATCGCCACCCCCTCGACCCGGTACAGCCCGCTCGCCAACGCCGGCAACAGCGACAGGGTGAGGTAACCGTGGGCGATCGTCCCGCCGAACGGGCCCGCCGCGGCTCGGACCGGGTCGAGATGGATCCACTGATGGTCGTCGGTGGCGTCGGCGAACAGGTCGACGCGGCTCTGCTCGATGCGCTGCCACGGACCGGGCCCGAGGCTCTCACCGGTCGCGGCGGACAACTCCTCGAACGAGGTGAAGACTCTCATCCCGGATCTCCCTACAGCTAGAAGGCGTTGACGCCGGTGAGCGCGCGGCCGATGAGCAGTTGCTGAATCTGACTGGTGCCCTCGTAGAGCGTGGCCACCCGGGCATCGCGTAGATACTTGCCGACCGGATACTCGTCGATGTAGCCGTACCCGCCGAACACCTGGACCGCGTTGTTTGCCGCGCGGACGGCGGCCTCACTGGCGAAGAGCTTGGCCATCGACGCCTCGGTGGCGAACTGCTGGTCGCGGTCGATCAGATCGGCCACCTGCCACACCAGCAGCCGGGCGGCGGCGGTGTCCACAGCGATGGCGGCGAGCAGTTGTTGGACGAGCTGGTGCCCGGCGATCGGCTTGCCGAACTGGGTGCGCTGCCCGGCGTAACCGACCGCCGCGTCGAGACAGCCCTGAGCGATGCCGACACACCCGGCGGCCACCGACATCCGGCCCTTGGCGAGGGTTGCCAGGGCCAGCCGGAATCCGGCGCCCTCGGCGCCGAGGCGGGCCGCGTCGGGGACGCGCACCTCGTCGAAGCCCAGCTCGCCGGTGGCCTGACCGCGCAGGCCGAGCTTGCCGTGGATTTCCTGCCGGGTCAGCCCCGGGCTGTCGTTGGGCACCAGGAACGCGCTGATTCCTCGGTGCCCGGGGCCGCCGGTGCGGGCGAAGACCAGCGCGACGTCTGCGGTGGTGCCGTTGGTGATGAACGTCTTCGTGCCGGTGAGCAGCCAGTCGGTGCCGTCGCGGACCGCACGGGTGCGTAGTGCGGCGGCGTCCGAGCCGCTGTCCGGCTCGGTCAGCGCGAAGCAGCCGAGTGCGCTGCCGGCGCAGAGCCTCGGTAGCCACTCGGCCCGCTGTTCCGCGCTCCCGTGTGCGGCGATGGACTTCGCGACCAGGCCGAGGGAGACCGAGACGATGCCGCGCACCGCCGAGTCGCCCCGGCCCAGCTCCTCCAGGACCAGGCAGTACGCGAGGTGGTCGCCGCCGGAGCCGCCGTCGGCCTCGGCGATGGTCAGCCCCAGGAAGCCCAGGTCACCGAGCATGCCGACGATGGCGGGGTCGACCGATTCGCGGCGATCCCAGGCGGCGGCGTGCGGTAGCAGCTCGCGGTCGGCGAACTCGGCGGCCAGCTGGCGGACCGCCGCCTGCTCGGCGGAGAGGGTGAGGTCCATGACGCTCAAACTAGCGGTGATAGTTAAACGCGTCCAGACCGGAGGCTCACCGGTCCGAGGCCAGGCCGACGTGCCGTTCGGCGGTGAACGCGCGGGCCAGCTCCGTCCGCGAACGGATGCCCAGCCGGTGGAACACGTTGCGCAGATGGTGATCGACAGTGCGGGTGGAGAGGAACATCCGGGCGGCGATCTCCCGGTTGGTGGCGCCCTCGGCGACCAGCTCGGCGATCCGCAGTTGCTGGCCGGTCAACAACCGCGCCGCGGGCAGGTCCGGCGGACCGATCGACTCCCCGGCCGCCCGCAGCTCCGTGGTGGCCTGCTCGGCCCAGCACTCGACCCCGAGCAGGCTGAACATCTCGCGGGCCTGGTGCAGGTGCGTCCGCGCGTCGCGAGGGCGTCGACTGCGGCGCAACTCCTGGCCGAAGAGCAGTTCGGTGCGGGCCCGCTCGAACGTGCCGGCCTCCGTCGGGTGCAGGCGCAGCGCCGTCTGGAAGTCCCGTACCGCCTCGGCGCCGCCGCGAGGGGCGAGTAGTGCGTGGCACCGCGCGGAAAGGGCCCGGCGCAGTGGGCTCGCGGTGCTGCTGGCCCACCTGTCGAACGCGGCGAGCGCGGCCGTCGCCGCCGGCCGGTGCGCCAGGTGCGCCGCCGCCTCCACCAGGTACGGGGTGGCCATCACCTGCACGAGGACCTGACCTCGACGCGTGCCGATCCGGGCCAGCGAGGCCAGCCGGTCCGCGGCCTCGGCGTGCCGGCCGTCGACCAGATCGAGCACCGCCAGAGCCCACGCGGCGAGCGCGTGCGGCCGGCTGCCCGGCGTCGGCGACTCGCCGATCTCGCGGATCCGCCGCAGGCTGGTGTCCCGGTCGGCTCGGATCGCGGCGAGGACGGCGAGCATGCCCAGATGGACATTGGCGCAGTTGACCTGCCCGGTGGCCCTGGCGACGCGCAGCCCGTCCCGGGAGGTCTCCGCCGCCGCCTCGTGTCGACCCAGCCAGTACTCGGCGACCGCCCGCAGTTCCAACGCCCGCGACAGCATCGACAGCTCGCCCCGTTCCCGGGCCAGCTCGACGGCGCGTTCGGCGAGCCGGTGGGCCGCGCCGTCCACGGCCACCAGCAATCCGGCCGCCGCGGCGCAACTGAGCGCGGTGGGGGTCAACGCCCAACCGGTCAGCCGGCCGCCGAGCACCACGGCGCGGCGCAGCGCAGGCCCGGCGCGCTCGTGGTCGCCTCGCAGTGTCGCCGCCACCCCGGCGATCAGACAGTCCATGACCTCCAGGGCCGGCGGGTCGTTCGGGCGCCGCAACGCCAGCGCCCGGCGGCCGACCTCGGCGTACCGGTACTGGTCGCCGGTGAAGCAGACCGCCTCGCCGGCCCGCACCAGCCCGGTCAACGCCAGGGCGCGGTCGGTGCCGTCCACCGCCGCGGCGGAGGCCAGCAGCGTGGCCGACGCGGTCGACGCGGTGCCGCAGCGCAGCTCCAACTCACCGCGGAGCAGGTCGGCGCGGCCCCGGACGACCGGGTCCACGCAGAACGCGCGGAGGCGGTCGAGCAGCAGCCGGGCCTCGTCGGGTTGTCCCCCGGCCCAGGCGTACCGGGCCGCGGTCAGCAGACGGATGGCGGTCAGCCTCGGATGGTCGCTCAGCTCGGCGGCCCACCGTAGGGCCGCCGAGGCGGCGGCCCAGCCGTCGGATGCGCCCACCGCCGCCTGTTCCAGCTCGGCGGCGAGGGCCGGATCGGCACCCGCCGTCGCGGCGGCGAGGTGCATCGCCCGGCGCAGGCGCTGCCCGTCCGCGACCAGCACCTCGGCGAGCAGTCGGTGCGCCGCCCGGCGCTCCGCGAGCGGCGCGCTGGCCGCGATCATCGTGCGCACCAGCGGCTGCGGGAAGGTGACGCCGCGTTGCTCGACGCGGACCAGGCCGGCGACCTCCGCCGGGGCGAGCGCCTCGACCTCGGCGCCGGCGGCCGCCGCGGCCCGGATCAGCGTGCCCGGCTCGCCGTCCTCGTCGAGTGCCGCGAGCAGCAGCACCCGTCGGGTCTCCGGGGGCAGCCGGTCCAGTCGGGCCCGGTAGGCGCGACCCAGTGCTCCGTCCGCCGGCGGTGCGGCGGGCAGCGACTCCTCGCCCCGCCACTGCCCTGCGGTGAGCACCTCGGCGAGGTCCACCAGGGCCTGCGGGTTGCCGCCGCCGATCGCGGCCAACGCGGTCAGGGCCGACGCGGCGGCCCGGTCGGGGAGCCGGTCGTCGCCCTCGCGCTCGGTCAGCCGATCGAGCCGGTCGGTGAGGACGGCGCTGCTCTCGTGCTCGGTGAGCGCGCGCAGTCGGTGCGCCGGTATCCCGTCGAGGTTGGCGGTGACGTCCGCGGTGAGCAGGACGGCGAGCGGCAGGTGCCGCAGTCGGCGGGCCACGAATGCCAGCACCTGCGCGGTCTGCGGGTCACCTCGGTCGATGTCGTCCATGGTGGCGAGCAACGGCCGGTCCCGGGCGGCGGCGGCGAGCAGCCCGAGCACCGCCATCGACAGGGTCAGTTGCCGGTCGGCCGGGCAGCTCTCCCCGGCCAGTGCGCGGCGCAGCAGTTGGCGCTGCTCGCTGGGGAGCGCGGCGGCCCGGTCGAGCACCGGGTCGACCAGTCGTTGCAGGCCGGCGTACGGCAGGGCGGCCTCTTCGGCGAGCCCACTGCCGGCGAGGACTGTGCAGCCCTCGGCGTGCCGATGGGCGTAGCCGACCAGCGCCGTCCGGCCCGATCCGGGCTCTCCGCGCAACAACAGGGCACCGCCGGCGTTGGTCATGCCGTCGAGCAGGCTCCGGACAGCCCGGCACTCGTCGTCCCGGCCACGCAGCACGGTTAATTGCACTCTTGATGCAGTAACCATGCCTGCCAGTGTTACCCATCGGAAACCGAATGGAAAGAGGGGGCGATATCGGGCTGGGCCGGAATCAGTCGGGCGCGACCTCGGCCAGCAGGGCGCCCACGGTCCGGGCCATCACCGCGCGGGCCTGGTCCACGCCCAGACCGAGCCCGTAGCGCAACATCGACCAGGCCTGCCAGGTGCTCGTCGCCACCAGGGCGTTGAGCAGCTGCTCCCGCCCCGGCCCGGCCTCGGCCAGCTCGACGGCGAAGAGCGCCTCGACCTCGTCGCGGACCCGTTCGATGTGCTTGAGACGGTTGCGGTGCAGCTGTTCGGAGACCGGCTCACGCATCTGGGCGGCCCGCGCCGACGGCGCGATGAGCTGGAGCAGCCGAGCCCGCTGCCGGCAGTACGCGTCGACCCGCTTCGCCATCGGCAGCCCGGGCGAGATCGGCCGGTAGGCGGCGTCCTGCTGGCGGAGCACCTCCGCGCCGCTGGCCTCGAAGAGCGTCTCCATGTCCTTGAAGTTGGTCCAGAGGGTGCGCAGCGAGATGCCGGCCCGTTCGGCGATGCGTTCCCCGGTCGGGCGCAGGTCGCCCTCGGAGATGAGCGCGAGGTGCGCCTCGACGATGGCCGCGCGGGTCCGCTCGGCGCGGGCGGTGCGCCCGTCGACCCGGCCCGCCACATCGACCCCGTCCATCCGCCCCCGCCCCCTCACCGCCACGGCGTCCCCCGACGCACCGCCGAGTCTAGACAGCCGTTGATCAGCGGCTCCGGACGCTCCGCCGACGTCGTCATCCGGCCCGGCCGGTCAGCGAGACGCCGCCGTCGCAGACGATGCTCTGCCCGGTGATCCAACTGGCGTCGTCGGAGGCCAGGAAGGCGACAGCGCCCGCCACGTCCGACGGCAGACCGAGGCGCCCGAGCGGGTACCGCGCGGCGACCTCGGCCTCACGCCCGTCGTACAGGGCGGCGGCGAAGCGGGTCTTCACCACGCCGGGAGCGACCGCGTTGACCCGGACCGTCGGCCCCAGCTCCACGGCGAGGCTGGCGGTGAGGTGGTTGAGCGCGGCCTTGCTGACCCCGTAGCAGGCGATGCCGGGCGACGGGCCGAACCCGGCGATCGACGAGACGTTGACGACGCAGCCGCCGCGCTCGGTCATGCCGGCGGCGCAGACCTCCTGCACCCAGCCCAGCGCGGCGACCACGTTCACATCGAGGATCTTGCGGGCGGCGGCCAGGTCGAGCTCGACCAGCGGGCCGTGCACCGGGTTGATGCCGGTGTTGTTCACCAGCAGGTCCACCGGCCCGAACGCCGCGCCCACCTGGCGCACCGCGGCGGCCCGGTGCTCGGGATCGTCGGCCCGGCCCGGCACCGCCAGGGCGTGTGCCGGACCGCCGAGGGCGGCGACCGCATCGGCCAGCCCCTCCGGGCGGCGGGCGGTCAGACCCACCCGCGCGCCTTCGGCCACGAGGCGTTGGGCGATGGCCAGACCGATCCCCCGACTGGCGCCGGTGACGATGGCGACCCGGCCCGCCAGTCGGCCCGAATATGCATTCACGGTGCAGATAGTAGGAGCGTCGATCGGTATCGGTCAACGCCTCCGACAATCGGTCGGCGAGCCGCTCGGGCAGCACGCGCGCAGCAGTCCGACCGGGCGTGGTCAGGGGGACCACGCCCGGTCGGACGTCGGGGACAGGGCCTAGGAGACGGTCGGCACCCCGTTCGCCGGCGGGGCGGCCGGGGTCGCTGCGTACTCGTTCACCGACCCGTCCGCCTCGTCCGTCTCGTACGCCGGCCCGAAGTAGGTCTGCACTCCCCCGCTCACCCGGCTCAACCGCTGGCCGCCGTACCCGGAGTGATCAGTGGCGGAGAAGCGCAACGGCACCAGCCCGGGGCCCTGGAATCCGCCCTTCTGCACGGCCTGGAGCACCTTCTCCCGGGTGAGGTCCTTGCCGGCGGCGAGCAGCGTCTGCACGAAGAGGTAGCCGACCGACATGCCGTAGACGGTGTTGCCGTCGAACGGCGCGTCCCCGTTGTGCTCCTTGTTGACCTTCGTGAAGAGCTGGATCCACGGGTTCGCGGCGTCGTTCTGCATCGGCAGGTAGTTGGTGCCGACCATGCCCTCCAGCAGCGGCGCGGCGGCGCCGAGCTGCTTGGCCAGGGTCGGGTGGTCGGCGCCGACGTTGGAGACCAGCCACTGCGGCTTGAAGCCCAGCCGTGCCGCCGTGCCGACGGAGAGCGCGGTGAAGCCGGGCACCGTGGCGAGCACGACGACCTGGCAACCGGCCGCCTTGAACGCGCCGATCTGCGGCGCCACGTTGGTGTTGCTGGTGACGTACGTCTGCTTGACCGCCACGGCTGCGGGGCCGAGGATCTTCTCCACGCCGGCCAGGCTGTCCCGGCCGAAGTCGTCGTCCTGGCCGAGGAAGCAGACCTTCTGCCCGGCCAGGTTCGCCTTCGCGTAGTTGGCGAGGATCTTGCCCTCGACCGTGTAGTCCGGGTTGAACCCGAACGTGCCCGGATACTTGTCCGGTTGGTCCCAGCTGCGGCTGCCGGAGGCGACGAAGAGGTCGGGCACCCGGTTGCTCTTGAGGAAGTCGAGCACGCCGGTGTGCGTCGGCGTGCCCAGACCGTTGAGGATCGCGAAGACCTTGTCCTGGAGGACGAGCTGACGGACCACCTGCTGGGTGTTCGCCGGGTTGTAGCCGTCGTCCATGATCTTGTAGGTGATCTTGCGGCCGTGCACTCCGCCGCTGGCGTTGACGTAGTCGAAGTACGCCTTCGTCGCCGGGGCGATCTTCGAGTAGCCGGCCGAGGCCGGCCCGGTCAGCGGCATGTGGGTGCCGACGACGATCTCGGTGTCGGTGACGCCCGGCACCGACGCCCCGCCGGAGCCGGGGCCGTCGTCGCCGCTACAGCCGGCTGCGGTGATGAGCAGGGCAAGGGTGCTGGCGATCGCGAGGCCGCGATGCGCTTTACGGTGCATGGGAAACACCGACCTTTCTCGGTCCGGTTGTCTGTGGGAACGGTGTGGTGGTGGGGCGCCCGGCCGAGGCCGGACCGAGGACAGCTCAGGAACGCCGGGTCGGCCGCCTGGCCAGCAACGCCCGGCCGAGACGCGACAGCAGACCCTGCACACCGCCGGGGGCGGCGATCATGACGACGATCAGGGTGAGTCCGAAGATCGCCAAGGGGAGGTTGCCCTCCAGCCGCTGCGCCACCGCGGGCGAGAGCGTGAGCATCTCGGTCACCGAGTGGGTCAGGTCGGGCAGGGCGACCAGCAGGACGGCCCCCCACAACGCGCCGGTCAGTCGACCCAGGCCACCGATCACCACGGCCATCAGCAGGAACAGCGACAGGGTCAGCGAGAACGCCCCGGGTGAGACGCTCTGCGCGAGCACCGCCAGCAGCGCGCCGCCGAGCCCGGCGGTGGCCGCGCTGACCACGAACGCGAGGACCTGGGTGCGGGCCACGTGGATGCCGGCGAGGCGGGCCGCCACCTCGTCGTCGCGGACCGCTCGGAAGGTGCGCCCGTACCGGCTGCGGATCAGGTTCGCCAACAGCAGCAACGCGAGCAGGGTGGCCGCGCCGGTGACCCAGAGCTGCCACCGCTCGTACGGGAAGTACGGGCCGAGCGACAGCGGCGGCGGCTCCACCGGCACCGACAACCCCTGCTCGCCGTTGAACACACCGTCGAAGGTGACCGCCAGCGCCGGCACCACCACCGCCACCGCGAGGGTGACCCCGGCCAGATAGGGGCCGCGCAGCCGGGCCGCAGCCACACCGACCACCGCGCCGACCGCGACCGTGCTGACGATCGCCGCACCCAGCGACAGCGGCAACAGCCAGCCGCCGGTCATCCCCCGGTCGGCGAACGCGGTCTGGCACAGCGCCACCGTGTACGCCCCGGTGGCCATCAGCGCGCCGTGACCGAGCGACAGTTGACCGTTGAGCCCGGTGAGGACGGTCAGCCCGGCGGTCGCGCAGAGGTAGGCGGCCACTGTGGCGAGTTGGAAGTTGCGGAACGGCTCGACGGCGTAGCTGACCGCCACCAGCAGCATCCCGGCGGCCAGCACCACAGCGAGGTGGCGCAGCAGTGTGGAGCCGCGTCGCCGGTCGACAGGTCGGCTGCCCGGGTCGTCGAGCTGCTGTTTCGGCGGCACCGCCGCCCTCGTGGCGCTCACACCCGCCTCGCAGCGACCGGGGCGAACAGCCCACCGGGCCGGACCAGCAGCACCGCCAGCAGCAGGACCAGCACCGCGAGCGGGGTGAGGTCGCTACCGGCGTAGCCGCTCACGTAGGAGAGCAGCAGCCCCACCACCAGACCACCGACCACCGCCCCCGGTGGACTGTCCAGCCCGCCGACCACCGCCGCGGTGAACGCCGAGACGAACACCAGGTCCATCGCGTGCGGGTGCAGGCCCAGCTCGGTCGGCAGGACCAGCATGGCGGCCAGCGCGCCCACCCCGGAGGCGAGCGCCCAGCCGAGGGTCAGCATCCCGCCGACGTTGACCCCGAGCAGCCGGGAGACCTCCGGAGCGAAGGCCGCCGCGCGCATCCGCAACCCCACCGGGGTACGGGCGAACATCCAGGCCAGGCCGCTGACCACCACGCCGATCGTGGCGAAGACGAACAGGTCGTACGGGGACAGCACGGCAACCCCGCCCACGGTGAGGGCGGACCGGCTGAACGGGGCCTCGGCGGGGCGGAACTCACTGCCGTACACCATGCCGAGCACGGCCTGGATCAGCAGCACCAGCCCGAGCGCGACGATCACCGGGTTGAGCGGTGAGGCATGATCGACGTGCCGCATCACCACCCGGTCCACCAGCGCACCGAGCAGCAGGCCGGCGACGATCGCGACAACGAAGCCCAGCCAGTAGGAACCGGTCGCGGTGCTGACGGTGTAGGCGACGTACGCGGCGGCGACGGCCATCGCCCCCTGGGCGAAGTTGACGACCCGCGCCGCCCGCCAGATGAGCACCAGGGCCAGCGCGAACGCGGCGTACACGGCGCCCCGGGACAGGCCGTCGACGGTGAGGAAGACGAAGCGGTCCAACAGTCCTCCCTCCGGGGGACGAGGTGGTGGTGGTCAGAAACCGAGGTACGCGTGGCGCAGGTCGACGTCGTCGCGCAGCTGCACCGCCGGGGCGGCGATCACCACCCGACCGAGAGACATCACGACGCCCTGGTCGGCGACGGCGAGCGCGCTACGCACGTTCTGCTCGACCAGCAGGACGGTCAGGCCGGTGCGGTCACGCAGTTGGCGGAGCAGGGCCATGGTCCGGGCGACCACCCGTGGTGCCAGGCCGAGCGACGGCTCGTCCAGCAGCAGCAGACGGGGTCGGCCGACCAGGGCCCGACCGAGTGCGAGCATCTGCCGCTCACCGCCGGAGAGCTGGTGACCGAGGTGCCGGCGGCGTCGGGCCAGCGGCTCGAAGAGCTGGTAGACCTCGTCGAGGGCCCGCGCCGCGTCGGCCCGGTCGCGCCGCCACAACCCGCCCAGCCGCAGGTTCTCGTCGACGGTCAGCTCGCTGATCACGCCCCGGCCCTCCGGGACGTGCGCCATGCCGCGTCGGACGAGTTGCTCCACCGGCGTACCGCGAAGGTCCTCCCCGGCCAGCAGGACCTGGCCGGAGGCCGGGCGGATCATGCCGGAGAGCGCGCGCAGGAGAGTGGTCTTGCCGGCGCCGTTGGCGCCGACGACCGCGGCGATGGTGCCGGCCGGGACGGTGAGGTCGATGGCCCGCAGCACGGGCGCGGCGCCGTAACCGGCCACCAGTCCCCGCACGACGAGCAGGTCGGTCGAGGTCACACCGCACCGCCCTTCGTTCGCGACTGCGGGGCTCGCAAACCCGGCTCACTCCTCACGCTCACGGTGATACCTCTTCCTCGACGGTGGCACCGAGGTACGCGTCGGTGACCGCGGGGTCGTCGCGGATCTCGTCCGGCGTGCCGGCGGCGATGACCCGGCCGAAGTCGAGCACCACGAGCTCGTCGCAGACGGCCATCACCAGGTCCATGTGGTGCTCGACCAGAAGCACCGCACAGGGGTCGGTGTCCCGCCGGGGCAGTTCCCGGACCAGCTCCGCCAGCTCGGCGATGTCGTCCGCGCCGAGGCCACCGGCCGGCTCGTCGAGCAGGAGCAGCCGGGGTCGGGCGGCGAGCGCGCGGGCCAGGGCGACCCGCTGGCGTACGGCGAAGGGCAGGGTGGTCGGTGCGGCCGCAGCGTGCTCGGCGATGCCCAGCTCGTCGAGGATGGCCAGGGCGTCCCCACGGAGCCGGCGCTCGTCGCGGTCGCTGGCCGGCAGACCGAGCAGTGCCGGGACGAAGCCGGCACGGGCGGTGTGCGAAGCGCCGGTCATCACGTTCTCCAGCACGCTGAGCCCGGCGAAGAGCCCGGTGCCCTGGAGGGTCCGGGCGATGCCGAGCCGGGTCAGCCGGTGCGGCCGTGGCCGCAGCGGCCGGTCGTCGAGGGTGAGTGAACCCGTCTCCGGTGCGACGAAGCCGCAGATCACGTTGAACAGCGTGGTCTTGCCGGCGCCGTTGGGCCCGATGACGCCCACCACCCGGTTGGGTGGCACCCGCAGGGACACGTCGTCGAGGGCGGTGAGGCCTCCGAAACGGACGCCGATGTGGTGCAGTTCGAGGCCGCGCTCCATCACCCATCCCTCTGTCGTGGCGGGTGTTTATTTACACTCGCAGTGTACGTTTCTCGGGTTTGGCGTCAAGACCTTCAATCTCCCCGCACGCACGCGGACGGGGCGGCCGCCAGCGGCGACCGCCCCGTGACCGCCGTCAGGCGCTGGGGCAGGTGTTGCGGTACTCCTCGATCTGCGAACCGCTCGGGCCCGGGCAGAGGAACTGCTCGTAGCGGGTGTCGTCGTCGACGAACCGCTTCAGCCAGGCCACCATCTGCCGCGCGGTCGGCGTGTTGGTGGTCTGCGGGAAGAAGTGGCTCGCCCCGTTCAGCTCCAGGTACGCCTTCTCGGCGGAGGCCGGGATGCTGTTGTAGAAGGGCACCGAGTGCGAGGAGACGGGCGCGACGCTGTCGCTCTCGCCACCGATGATCAGCGTGGGCACCCGCAGCTCGGACCAGCTCTTGTCCGTGTTCCACGGCGCCAGTGGCACCGCGGCCTGCAACGACGGCCGCGACGAGGCCGCCTCCAGGCTGCCCCCGCCACCCATGGAGTGGCCGGCCACCGCGAGTCGACTGCTGTCGATGCGGGTGCGCACCGAACTGCGCTGGGTGAGGTAGTCCAGCGCGGCGAGCAACTGCCGGCCCCGGCTGTCCGGCTGGTCCAGCCGGCTGTTGGTCTCGATGCCGATCACCACGAAGCCGTGCGAGGCGATGCGCGGTCCGAGCCAGCTGATGCTGGACCAGGCGGCGGTGTAACCGGGCGAGATGGCGATGGCGCCGAAGGTGCCCTCGCTGGTGCTGGTCGGGTAGTAGATGACGCCGCCGCCGAAGCCGGTGACGCTCAGCGAGGACACGTTCTGCGAGGACGTCGCGAACGGGCCGCGGCTGGCTTCCAGGATCGCGGTGGTCGGGGCGGGGCCCCGCTCGTACGGGCCGGCGGCCTGGGCGGCGCCGGACGATCCGGCCACGACGCCGCCGGCGGCCAGGACGGCGGCCAGCGCGAGCCGGGTGGCACGGGCTGCGACGGAACGGGGACGGGTGGTGGTTGGTGAGGACACGTCGGGCACTCCCTAAAGTCGAGGGATATCGACGTGTGTCAGTTTTGGCCGCTCCGCCGATCCCGGCATCGGCGAAATCACCAGTCCCTGCCCAGGATGGCGAGGCGAGTTGTGTTTCGACCCTCTGACCAGGGGTAGCAGGGCAGGCGCCGGCACGCACACGCGCCATGGAGAGGTTCATCCAGTGGATTCCAGCAAGCCCGCCGAGGCGGTCAAGAACGCCGTGAAGACCGCTTCAGGAAAGATCGCCGACGCCCTCACCCCGGAGGTCCCCGGTGCGCCGGGGAGCGCGCCACCGCCGCTCGAGGAGCCGACGACGCCGCACGACCCGCTGCCGCCGAAGCCGGAACAGGGTGCACCGCAGACGCGCACGCCGACCGGCGCGGAGACCGGCGCGCCGACGATCACGAACGGTCAGCAGGGTGCCTACCTCACGACCGCGAACGGGGCGCGGCTGCGCGACACCGACCACTCGCTCAAGGCCGGCCCGCGCGGCCCGGTGCTCCTCCAGGACCACCACCTACGCGAGAAGATCACGCACTTCGACCACGAGCGCATCCCGGAGCGCGTGGTGCACGCGCGGGGCGCCGGCGCGCACGGTGTGTTCACCGCGTACGGCACCGCCGAGGCGGTCACCAGGGCCGGCTTCCTCAAGAAGGGGCGCGAGACCGACGTCTTCGTCAGGTTCTCCACAGTCCTCGGTTCGCGGGGCTCGGCCGACACGGTCCGCGACACCCGTGGCTTCGCCACGAAGTTCTACACCGACGAGGGCACCTTCGACCTGGTCGGCAACAACATGCCGGTCTTCTTCATCCAGGACGCGATCAAGTTCCCGGACATCATCCACGCCGCGAAGCCGCACCCCGACCGGGAGATCCCGCAGGCGCAGAGCGCCCACGACACCTTCTGGGACTTCGTGTCGCTGCATACCGAGGCGCAGCACCACACCATCTGGAACATGTCCGACCGGGGCATTCCGCGTTCGTACCGGACGATGGAGGGCTTCGGCGTGCACACCTTCCGCCTCGTCAACGAGGCCGGGGAGACGGTGCTGGTCAAGTTCCACTGGAAGCCGAAGCTGGGCGTGCACTCGCTGACCTGGGAGGAGGCGCAGCTGCTCGGCGGCGTGGACCCTGACTTCCACCGCCGCGACCTCTACGACGCCATTGAGGCCGGCGCGTACCCCGAGTGGGAGCTGGGCATCCAGGTCTTTCCGGACACTCCCGAGGAGACCTTCGCCGACATCGACCTGCTCGACCCGACGAAGATCGTGCCCGAGGAGTTGGCCGAGGTGCAGCCGATCGGGAAGCTGGTGCTCAACCGGACGCCGACGAACTTCTTCGCCGAGACCGAACAGGTCGCCTTCCACCTCGGTCACCTGCCCCCGGGCATCGACGTCACGAACGACCCGCTGTTGCAGGGCCGGCTCTTCTCGTACCTCGACACGCAGCTCACCCGGCTGGGCGGGCCGAACTTCACGCAGATCCCGATCAACCGCCCGCACGCCGACGTGAACGACATGCTGCGCGACGGCTTCCACCAGCACGCCGTGCACGCGGGCGTCGCGCCGTACCGACCGAACTCGCTCGACGGCGGCAACCCGTTCCCCGCCGGGGACGCCGAGCACGCCTTCGTCGACCTACCGGTCACTGTCGCGCAGGCACCGAAGGTACGCGCGAACCCGGCGTCGTTCGACGACCACTACAGCCAGGTCCGCCTGTTCTGGCTGAGCATGTCGCCGGTCGAGAAGGAACACATCATCCGGGCATACACCTTCGAGCTGGGCAAGTGCTACCACCAGGCGATCAAGGAGCGTCAGCTGCAGAGCCTCGCCAACATCGACCCGGTGCTGTGCGAGCAGGTCGCCACCGGCCTGGGCCTGCCCGCGCCGCAGCCGACAGCGCCGATCGCCGACGTCACGCCCAGCCCGGCGCTGTCGCAGGTCGGCCGGGAGTGGCCGAGCGACGGCCGCACCGTCGGGATCGTCGTCGACCCCGACGGCGACCTGGACGGCGTCGACGAGGTCCGGCGGGCCGTGTTCGACGCCGGCATGGTGCCGCTGCTGATCGCCCCGCACGGCGGGATGGTGGGCGACCTGCCGGTGCAGCGCACCTTCGCCACCGGCCGGTCGGTCGAGTTCGACGTGGTCCTGCTGGCCGGAGCGCCGGCACCCGCCCCGGACGCCCTGCCCGCCCGCGACGACAAGGCGGGCAGGCCGCAACCGGCCACCGTGGACCCCCGCGTGCTGCTGCTCGTCGAGGAGTGCTGGCGGCACGCCAAGGCGATCGGCGCGTGGGGTGCCGGCGTCACAGTGCTGGAGCAGGCCGGCGTCGCCGGCACCCCGGGCGTCGTGGCGGCGGGCTCGGGCGCCGAGACGCTGACGGCGGTGCAGCAGTTGATGGCCGCACACCGGGTGTGGGAACGGTTCCCCGCCTCGGTCGCCTGACATAGCTGATCATCGAAGGGCTGTCCTCCCGCCATGGAGGACAGCCCTTCGATCAATGGACGTGAGCTGCCTGGACGGTCCACGACGGTTGCACGTTGCGCCGCGTTCGTAACATCCAGTCATGGCCGAGGAGAATCGCGACCTCATCGGCTTGTGGCATCGGTAGACGAATGGTCCGGAATCAGCCGACGTCGGCCAACCGGGGCAGCACCTCGTCACCGAGTCGCTGGGCGAACTCGACCGGGTGGCGATCCGGCGTCACCTGCACCTCGCTCACCCCGAGCGCGGCGTACTCGGACACCTCGGCGAGGAACGCGTCGGTGTCGTCCAGCGGCGCCTGCGAGGCGACCACCGTCTTCTCGATGGTGTCGTAGTCGCGGCCCTCGGCGGCGCAGTGCCCGCGCAGCACGTCCAGCTTGCGCGCGATGTCGTCGATGCCGCCGCGGCCGAAGAGGTTGCAGGCGTCGGCGTACCGGGCCACCAGCAGCAGTGTCTTCTTCTCACCGCCACCACCGATCATGATGGGCGGGTGCGGGCGGCTCAACGGCTGCGGCGAGTTGATGGTCTCGGCGAGCTGGTAGTGCTTGCCGTTGAACGGGCCGTCGTCGGCACTCCACATCTGCCGGCAGATGCGCAGCGTCTCCTCCAAACGCTCGAACCGCTCGGCCACCGGGACGACCGGCACACCCAGCCCGAGCTGCTCCCGCTCGTACCAGGAGGCGCCGATGCCGAGGCGGGCCCGGCCGCCGGAGAGCACGTCGAGGGTCGTCACGGTCTTGGCGAGCAACCCCGGGTACCTGTACATCACACCGGTGACCAGCACGCCCAGCGTCATCCGCTGAGTCGTCGCCGCGACGTAGCCCAACGTCGTGTACGCCTCCAGCATCGGCTCCTCGGCCGCGAACACCGCGTCCATCTGGAAGAAGTGGTCCATCACCGTGAACGACGCGACGCCGGCCTGCTCGGCGATGGCCGCCGTCTGCGCCAGGGTCGGTGCGATAGCGGCCGGGTCGGCCGGGGTCGAGTAGTTCCAGTAGTGCAGCCCGAGCTTCATGTTCGGCACCTCCGCAACGAGCCTAGTGCCGTCGGCGTCCGCAGGGGGCGGCTCGGAACTGCTTACGAACCGGGTCCGGCGGCGTCCATTACCGGATCATGACAATTCGTGGATCACGTGCGGATATCCGGCTGGCAGCTTTCGGTGCGTGATCCAACAGTTGTCCCCCACCGAGTCCCGGCCCACCGAGCTGGAGCCCGACGCGACGCGCGTCCGGTTCCGTCACCGACCCAGGGCCACCCCTGCCGTGGGACGCCCGCAGCGGGCCGAGTGGGCCGACGCCGCAAAGGGCGTCTGCATCATCCTCGTCGTCGTGTGGCACGTCGTCGTGAAGGACTACCTCCAGATCGACTGGCACGTCGGCGTACCGGTGCCGGGCTTCTGGGGAACGCTGGGTGAGCAGTTCCTTCCGCTGCGGATGCCGCTGTTCTTCACCATCTCGGGCGTCTTCGCGGCGAACGCCGCCCAGCGGCCGTGGCGGGTCGTCGCCCGCAGCCGGATCGCCGGGTTCCTCTACCTGTACGCCGTCTGGCTGCTGATCCACACGGCGGTCCTCGCCGCCGCACCGGAACTGCCGACCGACCGCGCCACCTCGGCGCTCGGCCTGCTGGAGCAGCTCACCATCACACCGTCCAACCTCTGGTACCTGTACGCCCTGGCGCTGTACTTCACGATCGCCAAGGCGACCCGTCGGGCGCCCCGGGCGCTGGTCCTGGTCCCCGCCGCCGCGCTGTCCGCCGTCGCCGCCGCCGGCCTGCTCGACACCCCGGGCAACCGCGCCGGCCTCTACCAGAACCTGGTCTTCTTCCTCGCCGGCCTGTACCTGCGGCCGCAGATCCAGCAGTGGGCCGCCACCGCCAGCCGCCGCCGGCTGTTGCTCACCTCGGGCGGCTACGTCCTGGCGCTCGCCGCGATGGCGGTGATCGGCGCCCAGCAGTGGTTCGGGGTGTGGCCGGCGGTCTCCGTGGTGGCAGTGATCTTCGGCATAACCGCAGCTGCCCGGCTGTCCCGTTGGTCGGCGCTCAGCGAACCGCTGGCTAGGCTCGGCCGCATCACCCTCCCGATCTACGTCATTCACATGCCGGTCCTGGCCCTGCTGCACCGGCTGTTGCTCGTACCGGTCTCCGGGTTGGGTGGGTCCGCTCAGGGCCTGATCGTGCTCGGTTATCCAATTCTGCTGAGCGCGCTGGTGATCGGTCTGAGCCTGGCCGTTCACAGTGGGCTGCTGGCGGTTCGCGCGGGCTGGCTGTTCGCGCTGCCCGGCACACGCCGGGTGGAGGCGGCCGGATGAGCGCCCTCGCCGAGGCCCTGGTCGACCTGGACGCGATCGCCAGCAACGTGCGGACGATCGCGTCGGTCACCGGCACCGGACTGATGGCAGTGGTGAAGGCCGACGGGTTCGGCCACGGCGCGGTGCAGGTGGCCCGGGCCGCGCTGCGCGCCGGCGCCTCCTGGCTGGGGGTGACCTCGACGGCCGAGGCGCTGACCCTGCGCGAGGCGGGTGTGACAGCGCCCACGTTGAGCTGGCTGCACGGTGCGGATGACGACTTCGGTATGTTGATCAAGGGTGGTGTCGACGTCGGCGTGTCCACGACGACCCACCTGCACGCCGTCGCCGACGCGGCACGGCTGCTCGGCGTGCCGGCGATGGTGCAGCTCAAGGCGGATACCGGGTTGTCCCGCAACGGGGCCGCCGGGGACGACTGGCCCGAGTTGGTCGGTTGGGCCCGCAAGTACGAACGGGAGGGCGGGGTCCGGGTGCGCGGGGTGTGGTCCCACCTCGCCGACGCCGACCTGCCGGGCGCCCCCGCGCTCACCCGTCAGGTGACGATCTTCGAGGAGGCGCTGCGGACCGCGCGGTCCGCCGGTCTGGACCCCGATCTGGTCCACCTGGCGAACTCGGCGGCCGCGCTCTCCGCACCGCGGACCCGCTTCGACCTCTGCCGGATCGGGATCGCCCTCTACGGCGTGGACCCGTTCGGCGTGAACGGTCCGGGCGAGTTCGGGCTGCACCCCGCGATGACAGTGCGGACGAGCGTGGTCAACGTCAAGCGGGTGCCGGCCGGCACTGGCGTCTCCTACGGGCCCGAGCACGTGACCGCCACACCGACCAGGCTGGCGCTGCTGCCGCTCGGCTACGCCGATGGGCTGCCCCGGGCCGCGGGTGGCCGCGCCTCGGTGTGGCTCGCCGGTCGGCGGTGCCCGATCGTCGGGCGCATCGCCATGGACCAGTGCGTGGTCGACGCCGGGGATCTTCCCGTGACGATCGGCGACCCGGTCGTGGTGTTCGGCCCGACCGATGGCGACCAGCGACCTCCGACGGTCGTCGAGTGGGCCCGTTGGGCCGACACCAACCCACACGAGATCTTGACCGGCATCGGGGCCCGGGTGGCCCGCGAGCACCTCCACGGAAGGGCACGGAACTCATGACAACCCGACTGGCAGTGCTGTACGGCGGGCAGAGCGGCGAGCACGACGTGTCCTGCCGCTCGGCGGCGAGCATCCTCGCCCACCTGGACCGTGAGCGGTACCAGGTCACCGAGGTGCTCATCGACCGCGACGGCGGGTGGCATGTCAGCGGCCGACCGACGCCGCTGCCTGCGGCGTTGCGCGTCCTGCGCGCCCAGGACGTGGTGTTCCCAGCCCTGCACGGCCCGTACGGCGAGGACGGCACCGTCTCGTCGCTGCTGGAATGGCTCGGCGTGCCGTACGTCGGCAACGGCGTCTTCGCCAGCGCCGCCGGCATGGACAAGGGGGTCACCAAGCGGCTCCTCGCGGCGGAGGGCCTGCGGGTCAGCCCGGGGGTGACCCTGCGTCCCGGTGAGGACCTGTCGCCAGAGGACCGGCGTCGGCTGGAGCTGCCGGTCTTCGTCAAGCCGGCCCGGGCCGGGTCGAGCCTGGGCGTCGTCAGGGTGGACGACTGGCCGGGGGTTCCCGCCGCGCTGGAGCAGGCCCGCCAGGTCGACCCGAAGGTGCTCGTCGAGCAGGGGGCGCGGGGACGCGAGATCGACGTGGCCGTCCTCCAGCACCCGGACGGCCGGGTGCAGGCCGGCCCGCCGCTGGAGATCCGGGTGACCGGCGCCGGCTTCTTCGACTACGACGCGAAGTACGACGGCGGGGCGATCTTCCAGATTCCCGCCCCGCTCGACGCGACGACCACCGAGGTGCTCCAGGACCGTGCGATCCGCGCCTTCCAGGCCCTCGACTGCCGTGGGCTGCTGCGGGTCGACTTCTTCCTGCCCACCGAGGGGTCGCCCGAGCCCATCGTGAACGAGGTCAACACGTTCCCCGGCTTCACCGCCGCGTCCCAGTTCCCGCAGATCTGGCAGCAGGCCGGCATCGGGTTCGCCGCCCTGATCGACATCCTGATCGGCGGCGCGCTGGCCGACCAGGACCACGGCCACCACAGCGGATTGCCCCGGCAGGCCCGAGCGGTCGACCTGGTCTGAGGCGGGGGTCGGTGCCCGGTCAGCCGATCGGGCACCGCTGAGGAGGCCGGGCGCCGTCCGGCCCGACGATGGTGACCGGGGCGGAGCTGTTCGTGAAGCCAGTCTGCGCCACGGCACCGGCGACCGTGCAGACGATCTGGTCGACAGCGTTTCCCGACAACGCCCGCGCCGCGGTGTCCGTCCGCACTGTGACGCCACCGGACTGATCGGCCGCGGACGTCACAGTGACCGGGTCGAGCCTGGCCGGCACCTCACTGGTGAGGCCCTGTCGGCGTTCGGTCACCTCCGGACCGGCCGCGAGCAGGTCGAGGATGTTGGCGGGTGCGGAGCCCTCCGTGGCCGGACGGAGGACCAGCACGAGTTCGCCCTGCGCGAGCAGGTAGAGCCCGACGCCCTGCGCCGGGCCGCTGACCGCGGGGCGACCGGTGATGACGGCGCTGGGCCGTACCCCGCAACCCGCTGCCAGCAGTGTGCCGAGCAGCAGTCCGCCGGCGAGCAGCGCGCGGCCGGTCCGCCGGCTGGTCACCGGGCACCTCCGGGGTCCGTCGTCTCCCGGGGCAGCCGGAGTGTGAAGACCGCGCCGCCCCCGGGGCCGTTGCCGGCGACGAGGGCCCCGCGTCGCTCGCCGTGGCGGTGCAGCCGCGCGTTCTCCCAGGAGATGGCGAGGCCGAGGCCGCTGCCCTCGGAGCGGGTACGTGCGGTGTCGGCCTTGTAGAGGCGGTCGAAGACGTGTGGCAACACCTCCGGGTCCAGCCCTGGCCCCTGGTCGGCCACCTCGATGGTGACCCAGTCCGGGTCGGCGCTCAGGCGCACCGACACCGGCTCGGCACCGTGCCGGAAGGCGTTGGCGACCAGGTTGGCGACGATGACGTCCAGCCGGCGGGGGTCGAGGCGGGCCACCACTCCGGACGGCAGGTCGGCGCGTACCCGGTCGGCCCAGCCGCGGATCCGCAGGGTCGCGGTCACCGCCGCGGCCACGTCCACGTCGTCGAGGGCGAGCCGTGCCGTGCCGGAGTCGAACCTGCTGACCTCGATGAGGTCGTTGACCAGTTGGGTGAGGTTCTGTGTCTCCTGGCTGACCAGCCGGGCGGCCCGGCCGGCATCCCCGGGCAGGTGCTCGGCCTCCTCGTCGAGCACGTCGGTGACCGCCGTCATCGCGGCCAGCGGCGTACGGAGTTCGTGCGAGACGTCGGCCACGAAGCGGCGGGCGTCGGACTCCATCCGCCGCAGCTCACCGACCTGCCGCTCCAGCGTGCCCGCTGTGTCGTTGAAGGTCCGCGCCACGTCGGCCAGCTCGTCGACGCCCCGGACCGTCAGCCGGGTGGACAGGTCGCCCTCACCGAGGCGGCGCGCCGCCCGGCCCAGGTCGCGGACCGGTCGCAGGACTCCGCGGGCGGACAGCAGGGCCAGCAGGACGGCGAGGAGCAGGGACAACCCGCCGGTCAGCCACGCTCTGGTGGCGAGCTGGTCGATGCTCTGCTGTTCGGGGACGAGATTGCGCACCGAGTAGACCTCCAGCCCGGACGGTCGGGACGTGCCGTCCGGGCGGTCGAGCGCCAACTGGGTACCGATGAGCAGCGCGGGCTCTCCGGCGAGTGAGACCCGTTGCCAGGCGATGTCACCGTCACGGACCTTCTGCCGAAGCTCGGAAGTGAGCGGATCGGCGACTTCGGCGCCGCCCTGTGCCCGCATGTCCCGGTAGACGACCACAGCGAAACCTTCCCGGTCGCTGAGGCGCTGAGCCAACAGTTCGAGCTCGTCCTGGGTCGGCGGGAGCTGGGCGATCGGGTAGACCTTCGTGAGCTGGTCGGTCAGCGACATCACCGCGGCGTCCTGCGCCTGCTGGAGGATGACGGTCCGGGCCTGCACGTAGCTGCCGCTGGCCACGACGGCCGTGGTGGTGATGCCCAGCAGCGCGAACGCGAGGAGCAGCCGGACCCGCAGGCCCGAGACCTGGGCGGCGACCGAGCGCCAGAACGTCACAGCGGCCCGAACCGGTATCCGAAACCACGTACCGTCTGAATGAAGACCGGCGCCGACGAATCGACCTCGATCTTGGCCCGTACCCGCTGGACGCAGGCGTCCACGAGTCGCGAGTCGCCGAGATAGCCGTGCTCCCACACGGCCTCCAGCAACTGCTGGCGGCTGAGCACCTGGCCCGGCGTGTGCGAGAGTTCGAGCAGCAGCCGCAGTTCCGTCGGGGCGAGGCTGACCGGCGTCCCGTCCCTGCTGACCACCAGCGCGGCCCGGTCGATGGTCAGGGTGCCGTGCTGCTCCAGGCCGGCCCGGTCGCCGCCGCGCCGCGAGTCGCCACCGGTCCGTCGCAGCACCGCGCGGATGCGCGCCTCGAGCACCCGGGCCTGGACGGGCTTGACCACGTAGTCGTCGGCGCCGGCCTCCAGGCCCGCCACCACGTCCATGTCGTCGTTGCGGGCGGTGAGCATGATGATCGGCAGGTCACCGAGCTGCCGGATCCGGCGGCAGACCTCGAACCCGTCCATCCCGGGCAGCATGAGGTCGAGGACCACGACATCGGACGGGGTCGTGCGCAGCCGCTCCAACCCCTGCTCACCGGTGCCCACGGCATGCACGGTGTGGCCCTGTCGGGTGAGCGCCAACTGGAGTCCGTCGCGCACCGTCTGGTGGTCTTCGATCAACAGGACCTGGGACATGTCGTCAAGTATCCCATCATGAGATCTTTCGGGTTTCGCTCGTTGACGGCGACTGCGCGGGACTCCGCGGAGAGAGCGGCACCGCGAAATCCGTCGAACGCACCAGGAACACCACAGCGCCCACCAGGAACATCGTCGAGGCCGCCGCGGCCACGATGGCGATCAGCAGGCCGCGCTGCACCGACGCGGCCAGACCGGGCACCACCACCAGCAGCGCCCAGACCAGCACGACCAGCCCGACTGCCGCCTCGGCCAGCCTGCGCCAGAGGCTGCCGCCGTCCGAACCGCCGGCCGTGTCGCGGTCGTCGGGCCAGGCCGCCAACGCGGCCGCGGCCAGGCAGAACACCGTCACCCCCAGCAGTACGCCACCGAGCACGTCGCTGAACCGGTGCCAGCCCGCGATCATCGTGGCGGAGGCGATCACCGAGACACCCGCCGCGCCCGGCGCCGCCAACCAGCGCCGGGCCCACCCCGGCAGGACCAGCATGAACGCCAGCAGCAGTGCGGTCGCCGCCGCGACATGACCGCTGGGGAAGCTGTTGTGGGTGGTGGAGCTCTCGATCTGCAGATCCGCGCGGGGCAGCTCCGATTTCAACGCGCCGGCCAGCAGCACCGCGCTGACGACAATGCCCACACCGACGACCCCCGCCACCAGCCGCCGACGGAGCCCACCCACGAGCAGCACCACGCCGAGCAGTGCCGCGATGAGGCTCGGGCTGCCGAACGTCGCCAGCACGCTCTTGGCCGGGCCCACCAGCGCTGTCTGCTGCTCGTACCCTCCGCCCCGCTCGGCAGGCGGCAGGAGCACCCCGTCCAGCCACTGCCCCGGGTACGTCCGCACGAAGACGGCGGCGGTGAGGGCCAGGGCGACCAGACCGCACAGCGCCGCCGCGAGCAGTCGAAGCCCCAGCGGCACCGCCGCACGGGCGTGGGGCAGCGGTCGCGCCGGACCGGGCGTCGACCGCCCGACGGAGTACAACGATCCGATGGACATGGCGACCATGCTCGCCCCGGCAGGTCCGTACCCCGTACTCGAATTGTCTTGGTTCTGTCACAACCGCCCTCACCGCTTCCGGAAAGCGGATCGTCGGCGGTGGGCCGGGTGGACCTGGACGGCACTGCGAGATTCACATGCTTGCATGCAACGATGTTTTACCCAGCCGAGATCAGCCACCACTAGGGTCAGGACGCCGATCGATGTTTCGGCCGGCGGTGCGAAAAATCCATCCGGAGTGAGTTGGGGAACCGGAAGGTGTTGGCAAATGCAGGGAATTCCAGCCGCCAGCCTGGTCATCGGCATCGCATCCTCGCCGGCCGAGCGGCGACATCTGGCCCGACTGCTCGGCGGCAGTGACGCCTTCCTGATCGTCTCGACCGTCGACCAGGCACGAGAGTTCCTCGGGGTGGTCGAGGCGTCTCCCGTCCCGGCTCCCCCGACCAGGGCGGCGCTCGCCGAGGTGGCGCCGAGCCCTCAGCCACCGCCACCGGATCTGGCCGTCGACTCCGATCGCCGAGTGCTGCGCTGGCGCGACCAGGAGATCGACCTGACCCGGCTGGAGCACGACGTCCTGCTCTGCCTGGTGCACGCGCCCGGGCAGGTCTGGACCTACGAGCGCCTGCACCTTGAGGTCTGGGGCAACCGGCACCTCGGCCGGGGCTCCGACATACACTCGGTGGTCCGCCGGGTGCGCGGCAAGCTCGCCAGCCTCAACGCCGCGGCGACGATCCACTCGGTGCGCGGCGTCGGCTTCCGGCTCGCCCCCGTCTGATCCACCCCGGACGCGGTCCGGCCCGCCTGGTCGCAGACCAGGCGGGCCGGATGTCTTCGGCTAGTGCTCAGGCGTCAGCACCTGATGGGCGCCAACCCGAAGTTCTCCACCGTCGGAGTGGCGGTGTCGATCCTGGTCTGACGGGTCTGCGGCTTCCAGCCGTCCTTGGCCACGATCATCGTGAGCGGGTTGTTGCGGCGGTCCACCCAGTGGGCGTACCTGCCCTCGGCGTCGGTGGCGAAGGTGTACGACGCCGCCCACGAGTCGACCTGCACGACTGCGCCGGCGAGCGGCGCTGTCGCACCCTGGCAACTGGTGCCGGTGACCGTACCCAAGAGCTTGCCCCAGGTCTTCGGGGGGGTCGCAGTCATGGTCACCGCCACCGGCGCCACCGAGTACGGGGTGTTCTCGGAGATCGCGACCGCGCCGGAGTAGGTGCCCGGCTGGTCCACGTTCGCCGTCAGACCGACGGTGACAGTGACCTTCGCACCCGGCGCGAGGGTGACCGCCGACTTGTCGATGGTCATCCAGCTGACGTCGGCAGCCGACTCGGAGCATCCCTCGAAGCCCGGGAGCACCTCGCTCTCGGCGGCCGCGTTGAAGCTGCCGGACGAGCCGCCGATCTTGTAGAAGCCGCACGCCGCGCCGCCGCGGTACCGCGCGGTGTTGGCGTTGGGCAGGTTGGTCCACGAACCGGCGGCCGGGTCGAAGGCGAAGCCGGCGTTGCTGATGGCCCCACCCTGCGAACCACCGACGACGAGGAGCTTGCCGCTGGCGACGGCGTACGAGCTGGCCCAGTTGTCGGCCGGCGCGTCGGCGATGGCGGTCCACGTGTTGGCGCCCGGGTCGAAGGCGTAGCTGGACTTCTGCGCGGCGGTTCCGTCGTTGCCGCCGGTGCAGTAGAGGACGCCGTCGATCCCGCCGCAGGAGGCGAAGGCCACCGACTTCGGGTAGTTGGCCATCGTCTCCCACGTGTCACCGGTCGGGTCGTACCGGACGACGCTGTTCGACATCGGCAGACAGGCCGCCGTCGTGCAGCCACCGACCGCGTACAGCTTGCCATCGACGACGGCCTGGCCGGCCGCGGCCCGCGGCGCCGGGTTGTCGGCCAGCTCCGTCCAGGTGTTGGCCCCCGGGTCGTACGACCAGGTGGCGGAGTCCGGGCCCGCGTCGCCCCAGCCACCGGCGACAATGATCTTGCCGTTCACCACGCCCGCGGTCACTGCGTTACGCGCGCCGGGGAGGTCGGCGATCGCCGTCCAGGTCTGCGCGGCCGGGTCGTAGGCGTAGTTCTTGGTGGTGGAGGCCTCACCGTTGCCACCACCGATCGAATACACCTTGCCGTCCAGGTTCACCACCCGGTTGTCCATGATCGCAGCCGGGTAGTTGGCGATGTCGGTCCACGGCGCCGCCTGCGGGCCGGCCGCCGCGGCAGCCGCCTTTGCCTCCTTGCCGGACGCCTTGGCGGCGAACGACGTCGGTGCGGTGAGCCGCTGTTCCGGCGCGCCGCTGGACCCGAGCACCTGCTGCCGGGTGACCGTGGAGCCGTCCGCCCGCAGGAGTTCGAACCCGTTGTCCCGCTCACCGAACTTGACCTCGACCGGCGCGCCGCCGGTGTTGGTCACCGTGAACGACTTGCTGGTCTTGCCGTTGGGCATCTGGAGCGTCGCGCTCAGCTGCGTCGGCGTCACCGCCAGTCGGCCGGCCGCGAGCTGGAAGTTCGCTGTGGTCGCCCAGTCGGCTTCGACGTCGACCTGCTTGGTCTGGCTGACGTAGTTGCCGGCGGTGGCCGTGAACGGGTGCTCGCCGGTGAGCGAGGAGTAGATCCAGTAGAAGCCGTCGGCCAGCCCCGGGTCATCCGGGGTCGCCACGGTGACGGCCTTCTCGGCGGGCCGGTCCTTGCTGGTGACGGTCGCGCCGTTGACGTAGCTGTCGTCGTTCTTGTCGCGGACGTTGCCGACGACCAGACCACCGTCGACAGGCACGCAGGTGACCTGGCTGCCGATCAGGACGTTGTCGACCTCCCACCACCACTCGTACGAGGCGTCGTAGTAGTGGAACCGAACCTGCACCTGCGCCTGGCCGGCCGCCTGCGGGATCGGAATCTCGGACAGCTTCGGTCCCCGGACGTCGGTCTCCTGCCGAAGCACGTTGGTCCAGGTGGCACCACCGTCGATGCTCAGGTCCACGTCGGCGGTGTCGTCGTTGAGCTGGTTGAAGTCCTGGTTGAACCGGATGACCGGGGCCGTGACGCTGGTCAGGTTGACCACCGGGCTGACCAGGGAGGTGTCCTGGCTGGTGCCCGCTCCGTAGGCGTCGCTGTCGATCATCGCGAAGTTGCCCGTGCCGCCGGTCAGGTTGCCCCGGTCGCCGTCGTCGGTGAACTTCCAGACCTGGCCGCTGCCCGCGTTGTCCACGACGGTCCAGCCGGCCGGCGTGGTCGTGGCGTCGAAGGTCTCGTACTCACCGTCGGAGCCGGTCGTGTATCCGGGCGCGGTGGTGCAGACCGTGGTGTCCACCGGCACGGCGACGTTGGCGGTGGTGTTGCCCGAGCCGACCACGACCTCCTTGGTGACGGTCTGGTAGCCCGGGTACTGCGGCTCGTACTTCAGGGTGTAGGTCTGCCCGGCCGGCAGCTTGATGCTGTAGCGGCCGTTCGACGGGGTGGTGTAGTCGTAGACGCCGGACACACCGGTCACTGTCACCTTCGCGTACAACGGCCAGCCGTGGCCGGAGCCATCGGTGACCGCTCCGGTGACGTTGACACTCGGCACCGCCGTGAGGGCGACGTTGAGCGTCGTGGTCGCGCCCTTGGCGACCGTTGCCGTCCTGGTGGTGCTGGCGTACCCGAACGCCGCGACGGCGACCTGGTAGTCGCCGGTGGGGAGATGGGTGGAGAATCTGCCGTCGGCACCGGTGGTCAGCTCACGCTCGGACGCTCCGGTGAGCGTCACTGTCGCGCCGGCGATGGGGGCGCCGGAGGCCGCGTCGGTGACAGTGCCGGCCAGCGTGCCGATGTCGCCGGTCGGGGCGGCGTTGAGCAGCGCGAGGGCGTCCAGTCGGCCTTCGCCGTAGACGTTGTTGTCGGCGGCGGTGCCGCCACACTGGTCGTCGGCCTTGTCGATCGCGGCGCCGTTGAGCAGCGCGCGGGTCGCGTTGACGTCACCGACCAGCGACGGTGCCGCCGAGTACAGCAGCGCGATCGCGCCCGCGAGGTGCGGTGCCGCCATCGAGGTGCCGCTGATGCTGCCGTAGGCGTTGCCCGGGATGCTCGACCGGACGTTCACACCCGGCGCCGAGATGTTGGGCTTGATCTCGCCGTTCTGGCCGGCGCCGCGGGCGGAGAAGCCAGCGACGTTGTTGTTGACGTCGTACGCGCCGGTCGAGTAGTTGCTGACGAGACTGCCCGGCGAGCCACTGGTCTGGCAGGCCGGGCCGCTGTTGCCGTTGGACCAGGTGCCGAAGATCCCGGACGCGGTCCAGGCGTTCGTCACGTCCTCCATGAACGGCTCGTTGGACGGGTCCCGGGTGCCCCACGAGTTGTTGATGATGTTCGGTCGCTTGCTCGCGTCCGCGTTCTGACCGTTGAGGTCCAGCGGTTCGAGCATCCACTGACCGGATTCGACCAGAGCGGCGTCACTGGGGCAACAACCGTTCGCCGCGATCCACTTGACCCCGGGCGCGACACCGATCTGGTTCGCGCCGTCGGAGCCGGCCATGGTGCCCATCGTGTGCGTACCGTGGCCGTCGCCGTCGCACGGGGCGGTGGCGCAGGCCCCGGTGGCGTTGGCGGCGTTGAACCAGTTGTAGTTGTGGTCGAACGTCCCGTCGCCGTTGTTGCCCCGGTAGGAGTTCACCAGCGCCGGGTGGTTGAACTGCACCCCGGTGTCGATGTTCGCGATGGTGATGCCCTCGCCCTTGACGCCGTACTGGGACCAGACGTCGTCGGCGTTGATGTTGGCGATGCCCCACTCCAGGGCGTTCACGGTCTTCTCGTCGGTGCCCTTGGTCGTCTCCGGCACCTTGTACGCGACCGGCGCGTAGAGGCCCTCGACCTCCGAGTGCCCGGCGAACTTCTGGGCCATCGCCAGCGAACCGCTGTTCACCTTGATGGCGTTGGTGGCCCAGAAGGTCTGGTACTTGGTGCCTGAGCTGTCGAGGTCGGCTCGGATCTTGCCCTGGCTCGCGGCGGCGGTCTTGCGCAGCGCGTCCGCCACCGCCGTGCCACGCTTCGACCAGTCCTTGATGGCACTGGCCTTGCCCAGGTCCGCCCGGTCCTTGAACCGGATCCAGAAGTCCCCTTCACTCTTGGCCTGGAGCTGCTTGGCGAGCTCCGGTCGGATCTTGTCCCCGCTCTGGGCGCCCGCCCCCATCGCACCGCCCGGCGCGGCCTGCGCGCCCGAGCTGATCGTGGCCAAGCATGTCGCGGCGAGGATCGTCGCCGCGCCGGCGCTCACCAGTGATCTGGCCGCGCGCCGCCATTGTGGACGTCTGAACATCGGTGCTGCCTCCCTCAGAACGACCCAGGGTGTAGTGGGCCATGGTGGACCTCCCCCATGCACCGCGCGGGTCACGCCGGTTGCCCGAGTGGACACTATGATCGAGAAGAACGGACGATCAAGAACTTGCCGTGAGCAACTTGTCGCTAAGAGTTGCCCTGGCTGGCGGCACGCTTGCCAATCATTGTCAGAACCGTGACGAGAGCTGGGCAGGGATGCCCATCGATCCCGGGTGGTGCGGTGGCCGAGGACGAGGCAACGGTGAACAGGGGTGGTCCGGCCGACGAGCCGTTCCCACTGCTGATCGCGGTGACCCCGTCACCGGCCGAGCGCATCCGGCTCGCGGAGCTTCTCGACGGCATCGCACCGCTGCTGCTGGTCGCCGACCTCGACGAGCTGCGCCGGCTGATCACCGCTCCGCAGCAGGTGGCCGCCCCGTCCGAACCGATCCCGGCCGCCGCCCTGGTGATCGACTCGGCCCGCTCCAGTGCCCGCTGCGGCGAACGTGAGATCGACCTCACCCGCCTGGAACACGATCTGCTGACCTGCCTGATCACCGAGCCGGCCCGGGTCTGGAGCTACGCCGAACTGCATCGGTCGGTCTGGGGTGACGAGGGGCGCGAACGCAAGGCGGACGTGCAGTCGCTGGTCAAGCGGCTGCGCCGCAAGCTGCACGACCTGGGCACCGGGGCCACCATCGACGTCGTCCGCGGGGTGGGGCTGCGGCTGACCGATCACCAGCAGGCGCGGGTCGAACGGGCCTGACAGCGCCGTCGCATGAACTGATCTCGCCCGGGGTACGCCAGGAAGATCAGCATCAACAGAGGCGACGAAGAGCGCTGGTAAGGAGCATCAGGATGGCATTCCCCAATCCCTCGACCGTGTCCATCGGGCTGAAGAAGGCCGCGCACGTCGGGATCGCGGTGAGTGACCTCGACCGCTCGGTCGCGTTCTACCAGGCCCTGCTCGGCGCGGAACCCGTCGTTCGGGACGAGAACATGCACGGCGCCGGGTTCGCGCAGTCACAGGGCTTGCCGACGACGAAGCTGCGGTACGCCACGTTCAACCTCGACAACCTCGGGATCGACCTGATCCAGTTCCAGGAGCCGGTCGGCGACGCAGCCCAGGTGGCGGCCAACCGGCCGGGCTCGATGCACCTGTGCTTCCACGTGGACGACGTGCGCGCGGTCCACGACCGGATGAGCGAGGCCGGGTTCGAGTTCCTCGGGCAGCCGTACACGTTCGCGTCCGGCGAGGTGGAGCCGCCGGCGGCGGTCGGCACCGAGGTCGCGTACTTCAACGACCCGGACGGGACGAACCTGGAGATCATCGCGCCGAAGGGTGGCTTCGCCCGCAGCGAGTGAGCCCACTTGGGCGGCGAACCAGGCGGTTGGCGATCGTGGGCGAACCGGACATGCCGCGCCTCCTCCACCACGTGGATGCGGGCATGATCTCGCGCTGGAACGCGTCGAGGATCTCCTCCGCGATGAGGATCGTGGCATACATCCGAGGGCCGCTGGCGGTGGCCTTGATAAAGCCGCCCCGGCGCAGGTGTCGGCGTTGCAGGCCGTACGGGTCGCCCTCGACGAGTCGATCGACTCGATCCAGGCCGACCGGGAGCTGTGGCGGCTGCGACTGACTGTCATCGCCCACAACCCTGCGCTGCTGCCCCGGCTGGTGGCCGGCAACAGCGCGACCGAGCAGGCCATGGTCGCGGCGAGGGCACTCTCTGCTGCCACCTTTGCTCTGCTTCAACCCGCGCAACGGCTTCGGGCCATGAATGGTGCGTGGGTTGAAGCAGAGCAAAGCGTGCGAGCTGACCCACCGACCCCGCCGCCACCGACGAGCCGCCGTACCCAGCTCCGCGTTTCTCGGTAACGACATGGTGTGAACCCGTTGCCACGTAACGTGAGATTGAGCCGATCATCGGCTGACGCCAGACGTGCGCCGGGCCGCCACTGCGGCGGCGCCGCTCGGCCAACTGCCGGGACGGACAGCTCGGCACCGTCGCGGCCTACTCAGCCGCAGGAGGTGTGGACGATGCCCATGCTGTCGGTCTTCGATCCCCGGCACACTGTCGCTCCCCCGGGATACAGCCGCTGGCTCATCCCGACCGCGGCACTGGCCGTGCACGTCTGCATCGGCCAGGTCTACGCGACGAGTGTCTACAAGAACTCCCTCATCGCGCACTTCGACGTCAGCCAGACGGCAATCGGGGCGATCTTCAGTATCGCCATCGTCATGCTGGGCTCGTCGGCGGCGATAGGTGGCCGTTGGGTGGAGCGGAACGGGCCGCGCCGCGCGATGTTCGTCTCGGCGTGCTTCTGGGCCGTCGGGTTCCTGGTCGGCGCGCTCGGCATCGCGACCCAGCAACTCTGGCTCCTCTACCTCGGCTACGGCGTCATCGGCGGTATCGGGCTCGGCATCGGCTACATCTCGCCCGTCTCCACACTGATCAAGTGGTTTCCGGACCGCCCCGGCCTCGCCACCGGGCTGGCCATCATGGGGTTCGGCGGCGGCGCCCTGGTCGCCGGCCCGCTCGCGCGCCAACTGCTCTCCCTCTACGACTCCGGCTACAACCCCGACAACCCGGCCGCCGTCGCGTCGGGACATGCCCTCGTGGCGCTCTTCGTCACGTTCGGCATCGGCTATTTCGTGATCATGATGTTCGGCCCGTTCAACGTCCGGGTGCCGGCGCCGGACTGGCGGCCCGCCGGGTTCGACCCCGCGAGCGTCGCCGCCCGACCTCTGGTGACAACGGCGAGCGTGTCCGCGTCGAACGCGGTGCGTACCCGCTCGTTCTGGTTGCTGTGGATCGTGCTGTTCTGCAACGTCACCGCGGGCATCGGCATCCTGGAGCAGGCAAGCCCGATGATCCAGGATTTCTTCCGGGACAACGGGACCGCCACCACGGTCTCGGTGACGGCGGCCGCCGGTTTCGTGGGAGTGCTGTCGCTGTTCAACATGGCCGGGCGGTTCGTCTGGTCGACAACGTCCGACCTCATCGGCCGCAAGCCCATCTACATGGTCTACCTCGGCGTCGGCATGGTGCTGTACCTGCTGCTCGCCGTGGCCGGTCACTCCGCGACCGCGGTCTTCGTGCTGATCGCCGCCGCGATCATCTCCTTCTACGGCGGTGGCTTCGCCACCATGCCCGCCTACCTGCGTGACCTGTTCGGCACCTTCCAGGTCGGGGCCATCCACGGCCGGATCCTCACCGCCTGGTCGGCTGCGGGTGTCGCCGGCCCGCTGATCGTCAACGGGATCCTCGACACGCAGGGCAAGCCCGGCACCCTCACCGCGGCGGCGTACCGTCCGGCGCTGTTCACCATGGTCGGCATCCTCGCCATCGGGTTCATCGCGAACCTGCTGGTCCGTTCCGTGCCCGAGCGGTTCCACGAACCGAACCGAGGGCCGACCTCGCCCGTGGCGAAGGCCACCGTCACCGAGCCGGTCGCTCTCGGGCGGGACAGCCAGCCGCCCGCGCCGCCGCGCGTCGGTAGCCAGACCGGGCGACTCTGGTTGTCGTGGCTGCTGGTGGCGGTGCTCCTCGGGTACGGCATCGTCCAGACCGCCATCACCGCCGCGAAACTGTTCACCGGCTGACGCGCGGCGGCCCGTCGCCGCCAGACCTCCTGCATCGCAACGGAAGGCGCCCCTCCTTGAAGGGGCGCCTTCAGGTTTCGCCGATCCGCTCAGAGCCCGGTCGCCGACCGGTTCTCGGCGAGCCGCTCCCGTTGTGGCACGACCGTGTACTTCGGATCGCGTGCCGACACCCGTCCCGCCTCGAAGACGCCGAACCGGGTGGCGACCGACGATGCCACGAGGGCCGCGCCGGAGATCGCCGACAGGACCCGGCTGCGTCGGCTGAACAACGCGGCGACGGTGCCCACGCCGAGCAGCACGTCACCCGCCCGGACCAGACGACCGCTGCGACCCTGCCGGTAAGGCTCACCGGTCAGGCCCAACCGCTCCATTCGGCGACCGCCCAGGTACTTGATGGTCGCCGCGACGACGGCGAGTCGCCGCAGCGGGGCGGTCTGGGCGGCGGGCGCCGCGATGAGGCCAACCCCGGTGGCGGCGGCGAGCGCGCTGCCGCCGAAGACGAACGGCAGATAGGGGTACGCCTCGTGCCAGGCAGGTACGGCGGTGTCGGCGAGCAGCACCCCGGTGTACGTGGCGAGCGCCGGGGCGGTGGCGGCGGCGGCCAGGCCGGCGATGTCGCCGACGGGTGGCGCCAACCGGCGGGCGAGGCCGAGGACACCGTGCTCGGGGAGCCGCGGCGCCAACTCGGCGATCGCGGCCACACCGGCTGCCGGGCCGAACGCGGTGAGGATCCAGGTGCCGACCGACATGGGCGAGGTCAGCTTGGCGATCCGGAGCATGTGGTGGAACCGGTCCGGGCGGCCGAGGTCGTGCACCAGCAGGTAGGCGCTGGCGCTGACACCGCCCAGGGCCGTCCACCGCCCCACCTGGCGCAGACCGGGCCGCCCGGTCAGTTGTGCGCCCGCACCGATCAGCGCTCCCCCGGCGGCGAGACCGCCGGTGAACAGGTAGCCGGCAATGTCGCGCTTCCACACCGGCGGTTTGAGGATCGGCCGGCCGTAGTAGGAGGCGAAGTCGGCCGCCGGCACCGTGAGTTGCTCGCCGCCGCGGGTCATGGCCGCCTGCCGAGGAACGCGAACACCGTGGCGCCGGTCATCGCCAGCGCGGCGAGGCCGGCGTGTTTCCACATGGCCGGCAGGTCGCGGGTGGTGACGATCGGGTCCGGTGGCAGCCCGTACACCTCCGGCTCGTCGAGCAGCAGGAAGAACGCACCATCACCTCCGACGCCGTCGTTCGGGTCGTGCCCGTACAACCGTGCCTCCGGCACTCCCCGCTCATGCAGCGTCGCCACCCGCGCGGCGGCCCGTTCCCGCAACTCGTCCAGTTCCCCGTACTGGATCGACTCCGTCGGACACGCCTGCGCACACGCCGGGGTCATGCCCGCACCCAGCCGGTCGTAGCACAGCGTGCACTTCCACGCCCGACCATCATCCTTGCGTTGATCAATGACGCCGTACGGGCAGGCGGAGATGCAGTAACCGCAGCCGTTGCAGATGTCCTCCTGCACCACCACTGTGCCGAACTCCGTCCGGAACAGGGAACCTGTCGGGCAGACATCAAGGCAGGCCGCGTGGGTGCAGTGCTTGCAGACGTCCGACATCATCAACCAGCGAAAATCCGTCCGACCCTCCGCGCCCGAGCCCTTTCCCGGCGGCTGCGCACCCGGCATCCCCAGAAACTCCGGGCCGCCCGACATCCGGGCCGCCGCGGCAGGCGAGCCGGTGGGCAGACCGGGGTCCGTTCCGGTGTCGGTGCTGGTACGCGCGCCGGCCGCCGCCGTCACCGGGCTGATCGCCGGCCCGTCCGGGTCCCCCGCGAACGCCGGAGTCGCCCAGCCGGCCGAGCGGGGCTGCTCCACGAACGCGACGTGCCGCCACGAGTTCGCGGTCAACGCGCCGGTGTTGTCGTACGACATGCCGAGCAGGTCCAGGCCGCTCTCCGGGACGCCGTTCCACTCCTTGCAGGCCACCTCGCACGCTTTGCAGCCAATGCAGACGCTGGTGTCGGTGAAGAACCCCATCCGGGGTGGGGCGTTCTCGTAGCCGGCGTCCGGCGCGGGGTCCAGCGGCCCGTACAGGGCATTGGTGTGGGGCATGGGTCAGACCTCCTGGTCCGGGCCGCTGTCGGCGGAGTCGGTCGTGACCTGCGGTGGATAGTGCGGGCTGAGGTCCCCGGACCGTCGCCGGTAGTCGACGACGAGAGCCAGCAGTTCGGCGCCTCTCGGGCGTCGCCCGGGACGGACATCGCAGGTGCCGACCTTGCTCTCCTGGATCAGCACGTTCGGGTCCAGGCTGATGCCGAACAGGTCGTTGGCCGAGTCACCGGTGACGAGTCCCTCGAAACCGAAGTGGTACGGCAACCACACCTGGTGGATGATCCGACCGTCCACGCGCAACGGGGTGAGCCGGTCGGTCACCAGCACCCGTGCCTCGATGGCCGCACGGGCGGTGACCAGGTGCGCCCAACCCAGGTGGGTGAGACCACGTTCGGCGGCCAACTCCGGGGACACCTCCACGAACATCTCCGGCTGCAACTCGGCCAGCGGTGACACGGTCCGACTCATCCCACCGGCGGTGTGGTGCTCGGTGAGCCGGCTGACAGTGAACACGTACGGGAACACCTGGCTGTACGGTTCCGGCGGGCTCGGGTTGAGCGTGTTGATCGGATGGGTGTAGACCTTGCGGGTCGGGTTGGCCTGCTGCCGGTAGAGCGGGTTGCGCACCGGCGACTCCACCGGCTCGTAGTGGGTGGGCAGCGGTCCGTCGAGGACACCGGTGGGCGCGTACAGCCAGCCCTTGCCGTCGCCCTGAAGGATGAACGGGTCGTCGCCGGCGATGCCCGCCACACCCGAGGCGTCGCGCTCCGGTCGGTACGACGGTGGTTTGGTCTTTTCGAAGTCCGGCACGTCGTAGCCGGTCCACTCGCTCTTGTCCGCGTCCCACCAGACGTAGCGTTTGCGCTCACTCCACGGGTTGCCGTCCGGGTCGGCGGACGCGCGGTTGTAGAGGATGCGCCGGTTCGCCGGCCACGCCCAACCCCACTCGGGCGCCACCAGGGACTGCTCCGAGCCGGGTTTGCGGCGGGCCGCCTGGTTGACGCCGTCGGCGTACACCCCGGTGTAGATCCAGCAACCGCCGACGGTGGAGCCGTCGTCCTTCATCTCGGTGAACGACGCCAGCGGCCGGCCGGTGGCCACGTCGTACCCGTTGATCTCGCGCAGCACCGCCTCGGCGCTCGGCTCGACGGTCTGGCCGTGCGTGGGGTAGTCCCAGGCGAGGTCGAGCAGCGCACGGTCGCGCGGCTTCGTCGACGTCGCGAGCCGTTCCCGGATGACGCGACCGAGGTGGTAGAAGAACCAGAGTTCGGAGCGGGCGTCGCCTGGTGGCTCGACGGCCTTCTCCCGCCACTGCAACAGGCGCTGCGTCTGGGTGAAGGTGCCCTCCTTCTCCACGTGGGAGGCGGCGGGCAGGAAGAACACCTCGGTGCGGCACTCCTCGGGCGAGATCTCGCCGGTCTCGATCTCCGGCGCGTTCTGCCAGAACGTGGCGCTCTCGATCATGAACAGGTCCCGGACCACCAGCCAGTCGAGGTTGGCCATGCCGAGCCGCTGCGCCCGGCCGTGCGCCGAACCGACCGCCGGGTTCTGCCCGAGCAGGAAATAGCCCTTGATCTTGCCGTCGATCATGTCGAGCACCTGCTGGTAGGTGCCGTGGTCGCCGGTCATCCGCGGCATGTACCCGTAGCAGTAGTCGTTGTCGGCGGTGGCCGCGTCGCCCCAGTACGCCTTGAGCAGGTTGACGCCGTAGGTGCGGGCGTTGCCCCAGAAGCCCTTCTGCCCGGGGTGCGCAATGCTGCCCACCCACTTGTCCAGTGTCGGGTGATTGGCGTGGTGGGGCATCGGCAGGTAGCCCGGAAGCAGGTTGAACAGCGTCGGGATGTCGGTGGACCCCTGGATGCTGGCGTGCCCGCGCAGGGCCATCACCCCACCACCCGGGCGGCCCACGTTGCCCAGCAGGAGCTGGATGATCGCGCCGGTGCGGATGTACTGCACGCCGACGCTGTGCTGCGTCCAGCCCACCGAGTAGACGAGCATGCCGGTCCGGTCCCGGCCGGAGTTCTCCGTCCACGCCTGGGCCAGTTCGAGGAACTTCTCCTGCGGGATACCGCAGACCCGTTCCACCATCTCCGGGGTGTAACGGGCGAAGTGCCGCTTGAGGATCTGGTAGACGCAGCGCGGGTGCTGCAACGTCTCGTCACGTTCGGTCTCGCCACCGACGGGCGCGCCGTGCGACTCGTTCTCCAGCCCGGCCGCCGTCTCGCGCTGCGTCTCGCTGTCGCGGGTCGTCTGGTTCTGCGGGTGGCCCTCGTACCGCCAGCTGGCCTGGTCGTAGGTGGCGTTGTCGTCGTTGAAACCGGAGAAGAGGCCGTGCATGTCCTCGGTGTCGGCGTACTCCTCGGTCACGATGGTCGCGGCGTTGGTGTAGGCGACGACGTACTCCCGGAAGTCCAGCTCGTTGTCGAGGATGTAGCGCACCACCCCGCCGAGCAGCGCGATGTCGGTGCCCGCCCGGATCGGCAGGTACGAGTCAGCCAGCGCGCTGGTGCGGGTGAACCGCGGGTCGACGTGGAAGACCTTCGCGCCCCGGCGCTTGGCCTCCATCACCCACTGGAAGCCCACCGGGTGTGCCTCGGCCATGTTCGAACCCTGGATGACGATGACGTCAGAGTTCGACAGGTCCTGCTGGTACTGGGTGGCGCCGCCACGACCGAAGCTGGTCCCCAGACCGGGGACGGTGGAGGAGTGTCAAATACGGGCCTGGTTCTCGATCTGGAGCGCCCCCATCGCGGTGAACAACTTCTTGATGAGGTAGTTCTCCTCGTTGTCCAGCGTCG
>NZ_JBEXGE010000008.1:0-253825 GCF_040607155.1 Micromonospora sp. NPDC005324
CTCAACGACCGCCCCCGAATGACCCTGGGCTGGGCCACCCCAGGTGAGAAGATGACCCAGCTCCTGGGTGTTGCAACCACCGGTTGAGCCCGCCGAGCTAACGGAAACTTTCCAAGATTGCAGCAGTTTGTGGTGGGTGAGAAGCGGCTTGGGCGCGCCGCGTTGCTGCTCGGCCGCCTGGCTGAGGCAGCCGGCGGTTCACGTCGAACCGCACCACTAATTTTGGCTGTCAACGCTCTGATCTCGGCACCTGCGTGGGCATGGGGCGTCCGAGTGAACGCTGCGGGCGGGGCAACAGGCAGCGGCTGATGACGCGAAGCATCCGTGCGGCCGGTGATGGGCCACCTTCTATTCGGGCGAGGTGTTGTACTGGTCGAGCGTCGCCTTGGACGTGGAAGCATCCCGGAAGGTCAGCTCCCAGGGGCCGGTGTTGACGTCCATGTCCTTGCCGAACCCGACCCATTTCCCGGCCATCCGTCGGCCGGTGGGCTCGACCAGTAGCTGGATTGCGCCGTGGTATCGGGCACCTCGGTAGTAGCCGGCCGGGTCGGGATGCCCAGATCGCGGCGATCATGGAGTTGTGGTGCCCGTTCTGGTCATTTAGGGGCGTTTTGTAGCCCACCACAACTCCATGATCGGCGAGGCGGTGCTGGTTGGTGAAGAGCCGTTCCGCCAAGCTCAGGCCGGTCCACCGGGCGACATCCCCGATGGGGTCCACGACGCCACTATGCGACCTCAAGCGGCTTGAGATACAGCCCAAATCGAGCCTCCGCTGCGGCGGATCAGGGGACGATCACCACGCCGCCGCGCACGCCGCCCTGGGCCAGCCGCTCGTGGGCGCTCGCCGCGTCGGCGAAGGGGTACACGTCAGCGACGCGGAGCGGGATGTCGCCGCGGGTGACGAGTGTGACCAGTTCGCCCAGCCGGGTTCCGTCCGGTAGCACCTCCAGCGCGAGGGTCCGGATTCCCCGCACCGGCTCCGGGCGAAGCGGGGGTGACGCGGCCACGTAGCCGCCGCCGTTCCGAACGAGGTCCAGCAGCGAGGAGCCGATCACCGCCAGGTCGATGACGGCGTCGAACGTCCCTGTCGGATCGTCGGTGCGCGACAGGAACGCGGCGCCCAGCGACTCGACGAACTCGCGGTCGTCGGCCCCGGCCAGTCCCGTGGCGTGCAGACCGGCCGCGCGGGCCAGCGCCAGAACGAACCCACCCACCTGCCCGGCGGCGCCGGTGACGAGCACCGTCGAACCCGCCGGGAGCGCGAGCAGGTCGAGCGCTTGGGCGGCGGCGAGGCCATTGGTCGGCAGGGTCGCCGCCTCGGTGGCGGGGACGCCGGCGGGCGCCGACGTCAGCCAGGCGGCGTCGAGGACCACGTACTCGGCGTGGGCGCCGGCAGTGGTTTGCAGCCACGGCGAGAAGCCGATGACCTCGTCGCCGATCGTGAAATCCTCGACCGACGGGCCGACCGCGTCGACGCTGCCGGCGACGTCCCAACCGGGCGTGTATGGCAGACCGGTCGGCAACGGGGCGGGGAAACGCCCGGCGCGGACCATCAGATCGACCGGGTGTACGACCGACGCGGCGACCCGCACCCGCACCTGCCCCGGACCGGGCTCGGGCACCGGCACCTCGGCCACGTGCAGGACCTCCGGCCCTCCGAACGTGTCATAGCTGACTGCGCGCATCGCCGTCGTCTCCTCGGTGGGATTTCGTGATCACCACGACCGTACGAACCAGCAGCACTATGAGAAAGTAGGTACCTAAAAGTGCCTAGGGCACCCAAGGGGGAGAAAAATGGCGACGTCGACCGCAGCCCAGCGCCGCGAACAGGCAAAACGTGACTACGACGCGTTCCTGGACCAGTGCCCGACCCGTGAGCTGCTGAGCAGGCTCACCGACAAGTGGGTCGCCCTGGTGATCCCGGCGCTCGTCAACGGCCCGCAACGGCACGGCGAGCTCGCCCAGCGCATCGCCGGCGTCAGCCAGAAGATGCTCACCCAGACCCTGCGCACCCTGGAGCGCGACGGCCTGGTCACCCGCACTGTCACTGCCTCGGTGCCGGTGCGCGTCGACTACGAGCTCACCCCGCTCGGCCATGAACTGTTCCCGGTCATGATCGCGATCAAGGACTGGGCGGAGACGCACATGGACCGTGTCTTCGAAGCCCGGACCCAGTACGACACACGCCCCTGAGAACCGGCGACGCCGATCACGTCGGAGGCCGCAGCGACGTATTCGCCAAGGCCACCGTGAAAGAGGAGATCTTGGACAGTTTCCGTTTCGCGCTGACGGAAAGTGTCCAAGATTCACGGCCCCGGCGTCGCCGGAGATCAGCCAGGAGGGGTACGCCGGGCGGCGCTGACGCTCAGGCTGGCGTGCTGGGGCATCGGCGCGGGTAAGGCGCTGATGCGCCGGGCTCGTCGGAGTGTCGCTGGTGGAGGCTAGGGTCCGCGTCGTGGATGACACCTCGACGGCCCGGCGGACCGCCCACGCCTACGTTGATCTTCTAGAGCGCCGCGACTGGTCCGGGTTGGCTGCCCTGCTCACCGATGATGTGGTCTACGAGATGCCGCAGACTCGGGAGCGCATTCGCGGCAAGGACGCGTTCCTGCGGTTCAACACCGAGTATCCGGGCGACTGGCACCTGCGGCCGCGACGGGTGATCGCCGATGGCAGTCTTGCTGCCCTGGTGCTCGACGTCAGCGTCGGCGACGAGCAGCAGGACGCGTGCGTCTGGCTGGAGATGTCCGAGCAGGGGCTGATCAGCAAGATCACCGACTACTGGCCCGAACCGTACGACCCGCCGCAGGGCCGGGAACACCTCGTGGAACGTTGGTGATCGTCAGCTTGCCGCAGCGGCGGGCCAGGCACTTCCCGCGGACGCCTCGGAGCCGACAGGGTGCGACAGCACCAACGCTTGAGCGGCGATGACGCGTTCGCCGTCGAAGGTCAGCGCCGGCGACCCGTGCAGCCGATAGCCCTGATCGAGAAGCCCGCTGACGCGGGCGCAGAATTCGGCATCATCGGGCCCGGTGATGAGGCGGTAGCCGAGGGGCTTCGTGGAATCCGACACCGCTGCATTGTCCGTACTCGGATGCCGGAGCGCCGCCCCGGCCCGGATACCACTAGATCCTGGATCGAGCGCGATCTTGGGAGTGCGGAGTGCGGAGTGCGGAGTGCGGGCGGCGGCGACGGGCGGCGGACTGGCCGATCTGCCCCTGCGTTCAGGATCGACCGATGGAGCGGTCCAGGAAATCGTGGATCATCGGTGCGGCGACGTCGAGCTTGTCTTCCAGTAGGAAGTGGCCGGTGTCGAGCAGGTGGAACTCGGCCGAGGGCAGGTCGCGCCGATAGGGATGGGCCCCGTCGGGCGGGAAGATCGCGTCGTTCTGGCCCCAGATGATCAGCGTCGGTGGCTGGTGGTCGCGGAAGAAGGCGTGGAACTCCGGGTACAGCGTCACGTTGCTGCCGTAGTCGTAGAACAGGTCCAGCTGGATGTCCGCGTTTCCGGGGCGGGCGAGCTGCGTGTCGTCGTGGAGCCACATGTCGGGGTCGAGCCGGGTGAGGTCCTTCACGCCTGCCGTGTACTGCTGCTTGACCGTGTCGGAGTTGAGGATGAACGCGATGGCCTGACGGTGCGCGTCGGTCTTCTCGGCCCAGTACGCCTTGATCGGATCCCAGAACGGGCTCAGGCCCTCTTCGTACGCGTTGCCGTTCTGCACGATGAGCGCGCTGACCCGCTCGGGCCTCTTGAGAGCCAGCCGGAACCCGGTCGGTGCCCCGTAGTCGAAGCAGTAGAGCGCGTAGCGATCCACGCCGAGCTGGCCGATCAGGCCGTCCATCAGGTCGGCGAAATTGGCGAATGTGTAGTCGAACGTCGACCGGTCCGGGCTGGCGCTGTGGCCGAAACCCGGGAAGTCCGGCGCGATCACCCGGTAGCGGTCCGCGAGCAGGGGGATCAGATGACGGAACTGCGCGGAGGACGTGGGGAATCCGTGCAGCAGCAGAACAGCGGGCCCGTCGGCCGGTCCGGCTTCGCGGTAGAAGATGTCGATCCCGTTCACGGTCGCCGTGCGAAAGTGCGTGACCGGAAGTTCGCCTTCCTGGACGGCGGCGACCGAGGGTTTCTGCGCGATGCCAACCATCCTGGAGTCCTTTCCGCACAAGGGAAAGCGGTGTCTCCCCGGGGTGATCGCGCCGCCGGGTGCCGCTTCGGCCAGCATGGCATTCACCGGACGGCTCGGTGTGCCGAACGCACTTATCGAATACCGCTTACAGCAGGTGGGTGCGGAGGAAGTTGAGTTCCAGGGGGAGAAGCCGCTCGGCGGTCCCGTTCGCGGCCAGGTGGGTGGCCCCGGTCAGCGGCAGCACGGCGTGTGGCCGGCCGGTGCTCAGCAGGGCGGCCGAGAGCCGGAGCGTGTGCGCGGCCACCACGTTGTCGTCGGCCATCCCGTGCACCAGCAGCAGCGGGCGGGCCTGGTCCGGGCTGGTGACCGGCTCGGCGGCCAACTCGACGAGCGAGTGGTGCGCGTAGATGTCCTGGCCGTCTTCCGGCAACCCCAGATAACGCTCGGTGTACGCGGTGTCGTACAGCGCCCAGTCGGTCACGGGGGCACCCGCGATCCCGCAGCGGAACAACTCCGGGTGGCGCAGCACCGCAAGCCCGGCCAGCCACCCGCCGAACGACCAACCACGCACCCCGACCCGGCCCAGATCCAGGTCCGGGTGCTTGCCGGCGAGCGCGGTGAGCGCGTCGATCTGGTCGGTCAGGATCACGTCGGCGAGGCGCCGGTGGATCGCCTTCTCGAACGACGGCGCCACGCCCGGCGTACCCCGGTTGTCGATGGTGACCACCGCGAACCCGGCGTCGGCCCACCACTGCCGCTCCAGCCACGCGGCCCGCGCCGCCACGACCTCCTGGTGCCCCGGGCCGCCGTAGATGTCCAGCAGCACCGGCAGCCGCCGGCCCGTCACGTGGTTGTCCGGGTAGAGCACCGCCGCCGGCAGCCGCCGGTCGGTCACCCGTTCCAGCAGCGGCAACGGCGAGTACGGCGGGGTGGCGGCGAACGAGCAGAGCTCGGCGATCTCCTGATCAGCGCGGCGGACCGTCCAGCGCACCCCGGCGTGATCCAGCGACGCGACGCCGACGGCCAGCACGTCCCCGCCCACCGCGGCGGTGTACCAGCCGGAGTCGGTGGTGAGCCGGCGCGCGTCCACCCCACCGCCGATGGTGGTGCGGACCCGGAACAGGTGCCGCTCGCTCGGCTCGCCGTCGCTCGCCTCGACCAGCAGGTCGGCGGGGCCGGCGGTGGCCGGCAGCCGACCCACCACACGTCGTACGTACAGCGACGGCGGGGTGAGCAGGGTGCCGTCCGCGAACAGGCACCGGGCGTCGTACCCGTCGTGGGCCAGCTCTCCACCGACCAGCACCCGGCCGTCCGGCAGGTGCGCGGGGGTGCCGGTGATCGGCTCGACCCAGCGCGGATCGGCCAGCTCGGCGTGCACCTGCGTCTCACCGGTGCGCGGGTCCACCGCCAGCACCAGCCCGTGCTGCTGCGAGCGGCGCAGCACGGTGATCAACGGGCTGCCCTCACCCCAGCTCACCCCGGTCAGGTACGGGTAGGTCTCCCGGTCCCAGTGCACGTCGACCCAGCCGTCGTCCAGGTCCAGCAGGTGCAGGCTGACCTCCGCGTTCGGGCCACCAGCCCGGGGGTACGCGACGGCGGTCGGCGGGCTCGCCGGCTGCGCCGGGTCGTGCAGGTGCCACCGCTCCAGGCGGGACTCGTCGACCCGGGCGGCCAGCACCGAGCGGCTGTCCGGCGCCCACCAGTACCCCCGGAACCGGCCGAACTCCTCCGCCGCGATGTGCTCGGCCAAGCCCCAGCTCACCCCGGCGTCCTCGCCCGCCAGCAGGGTGTCGGTGCCGTCGGGGTCGATCACCCGCAGCTCACCCCGGCGCACACCCTCGGCCGCGTCGGTCACGTACGCCAGTCGCTGCCCGCTCGGGTCCGGACGTGGGTCCAGCACCGGGCCGACGGCCGCGACCTCCACCACGTCGCCGTGCACCAGATCGGCCCGGAACAACCGCCCGGCCAGCGCGAACACCGCAACCCGACCGGCGGCGTCCAACGCGTACGAGCCGATGCCGGCGGTGCTGAGCCGCAGCCGCTCGCGCAGCGCGCGTTCACCGGGGGAGAGGGAGCGGACGTCCCCGCTCTCGCCCAGCAGGGCCGCCGGATCGGCGACCAGCCGTTCCTCGCCGGTGCCAACGTCCAGCAGCCAGAGCGCGTCCGCCGGGTCCTCGGGGCCGGCGGAGCGCAGGAAGATCACCCGGGAGCCGTCCTCAGCCACCGAGACAGCGCGTGGCGCGCCGTGGCTGAACCGGCGGGTGCGGGCGGCCAGCTCCGGAAAGTCCACAGCCCAAATCGTAGAGCGGGAGCGGGGGTGATGTGGCCGACCTGGGCGGACGCGTCAGCGTCGGCCGGGGGAGAACCGCCAGTTAGAGTGACCGTCGTGACGATGCTGCCCGACCGCCGCCTGCTGCTGGTCCACGCGCACCCCGACGACGAGTCGATCGGCACCGGCTCGACGATGGCCCACTACGCCGCCGACGGCGCTCACGTCACGCTGGTGACCTGCACGCTCGGCGAGGAGGGCGAGATCCACGTGCCCGCGCTCGCGCAGCTCGCGGCCGCCGAGGCCGACCAGCTCGGCGGGTACCGGGTGGCCGAGCTGGCCGCCGCGTGCGCCGCGCTCGGCGTCAGCGACCACCGCTTCCTCGGCGGTGCCGGCCGCTACCGCGACTCCGGGATGATGGGGCTCGCGACAAACGAGCACCCCCGGGCCTTCTGGCAGGCCGACCTCGACGAGGCCGCCGGGCACCTCGTGGAGATCATGCGAGAGGTACGCCCGCAGGTGCTCGTCACGTACGACCCGAACGGCTTCTACGGCCACCCCGACCACATCCAGGCGCACCGGGTGGCAATGCGCGCCGTCGAGCTGGCCACCGCCGAGGGCTGCGCCCCGCTCAAGGTCTACTGGACGGCCATGCCGCTCAGCGTCCTGGAGGCCGGCATGACGCATTTCGCCGAGTCGTCCGACAACCCGTTCGGCGGCATCGAGGACATCGCCGACCTGCCCTTCGGCACCCCGGACGCCCAGATCGCCGCCCGGATCGACGGCACCGACCAGCACACGGCCAAGGAGGCCGCGATGCGGGCGCACGCCACCCAGATCCCGGCCAGCTCCTGGCTCTACTCGATCGCCGGCAACTTCGGTGGCGAGTTCATGGGCGTGGAGTTCTTCACCCTCGCGGTCGGTGAGAAGGGCCCGGGCGCCGGGCCGTACGGCTGGGAGGACGACCTCTTCGCCGGCCTGCCCGCGGAGACCGCCCCGGACCGGTCCCCGGTCGCGGCGGCGGGTCTCCGGTGACAGTGCCGGCCGCGCCGATGACGGTCGTGGAGGACCAGGAAGCCCCGCCCCCGGCGGGGCCACCGCCGCGACTGCTGGACCTGGGCGTCCGGCTGGTCGGTGCGATCGTTGTGGTCCTCGCCGGTGTGCTGACCGGCGTGCTGGAGCTGCTGCTCGTCACGGTCCGCGTCGGCGGGCAACTGATCGGCGTGTCGGTACTCCTCGCCATCGGCGCCAACATCGTGCTGAGCTGGTTCGCGTACGAGGCGGTCGGCCGTCGCTGGGCGGTGGCGTTGCCGGCGGTGCCGTGGTTCGCGCTGATGGCGGTGGCCGCCATCCGGACCAACGAGGGCGACCTGTTGCTGGCCGGCGACAACTGGGTCGGGCTGGCCATGATCGTGGCCGGCGCGATGACTTTCGCGGTGATGGGCTTCCGGCAGATCCTCGCCCCGCAGCCGCCCATGCTCGGCAGCTGACGCCGGGCTGGTTCCAGGTTGCTGCCGGGTGATGACGTCTCCCAGGTAAGGGTGGTAGATATTCCTGCCAGGGATGCGAACCCCGCGACGGGGCGTACGGCAGGAGGGTCTGGCGTTGGACAAGCGGTGGCGTGACATCGGGGTGCTCGTAGCAGCACTGTTCGCGGTCAACGTGGTCGCCCGACTGATCACCCGGTTCGGCTTCGACGACGACGAGGCCGCCGCCGATCGGGTGTCGCTGGCGATGTTCGCGGTGATCGGGCTGATCCTCGCCGTGGCCGCCTTCCGTTGGGGTCGTCGCCGGCCGCTGGCGGGCTGGGCCGCCGACATGGCCCTCGTGGTGCCGGTGGCGATGCTGCTGACCGTGCTGGTCGGGCCCCTGCTGGTCGGTCAGAACCCGTTCGACGGCGACGCGGCGGCGTTCCTCCTCCGGATCGGCTTCTACCTGCTCGCCACCGGCGCAGGGCTGCTGATCGGCTACCTGTTGCTCACCGCGCTCGGGCGTGACTACCGCTCTCAGCAGCTCAAGCGGTACGCGGAGGTCAAGGCCGCCAAGCCCCGCCGAGCCGTCCGCCGCTGACCACCAGGGCCGGTCGGGGTCAGTTCGGGGCGACCCGGGTCAGGTAGGTGTGGTGGGTGACGAGACCGAGCCGCTGGTAGAGCGCGACCGCTGCCGCGTTGCGCTGCTCGACCTGAAGGAACGCGTGTGTCGCGCCGCCCGACACGCCCCAGCTGGCCAGTTCGTGGATCACGCGGCGGGCCAACCCCTGGCGGCGGACCGCCGGTACCACCTCGATCAGGCTGAGCCCCAGCCAGCGCCCCTGGCCGGTCACCGTGCCGCGGCCGACGGCCACCAGGACGCCGTCGGCGTACACGTGGGCGAAGCGGACCTGGTCCACGGCGGTGAGCACGTGCCGGGCGGCGTCCGGCAGGCCGCCCTTGCGGCCGGCGGCGATGGCCAGCCACCCGTCGCTGGGCGCGGTGGCCAACTCGACGAGCGCACTGCCCCACAGGTCGGCCTGGTCGCCGGTGGGCGTCGACGCCGGCAGGGGCAGCGGCGCTGTCTGCACCAGCGTCGGCGGACGGGTGCTCCAGCCCCGGGCGTCCAGCTCGGCACCGACCGGTGCGGCGAGCGGCAGTGGCGTGTTGATCAACGCGGGTTGGCCCCGCTCGGCGTACCAGCGCTCCACCGCGTCGACCGCGGCGGCCAGGGGCCGGTCCGGGTCGCCGATCGGCAGCGCCGAGTTGGCGCGCCCGGTCCAGCCCTCGGCCGACCGGAGCAGCCAGTCACCGAGCCGGCCCCGGGTCGGTGCCGGCCATGCCTCGTCGGCGGCCCGCTCCAGCGCCACGACCGCGGCGGCGGTCGGCCGACGGGTCGGCGGTACGCGCTTGGCGCGGTGGACCTGCGCCACCGGGACCCGTAGCTGCCCCTGCGCGGTGGCCAGGGTGAGATGAGTCTCGCTCAGCTCGACCAGCTCGCCGAGGGCATCGGAAAATTGTGGGCGGCCCTCGCGAATCCCCACAATCCGGCGGACCACGATCCGGTGTCCCACATCCTGCTGTCGGAGCACGATCGACCCCCTCCCCGGCGAGATACTAGGCTCTTACCGTCGCGGGAGATCGCGGCGAGTCTTGCGGAGGAGAAGACCGGTGACCTACATCATCGCCGAGCCGTGCGTAGATGTGATCGACAAGGCATGCATCGAGGAGTGCCCGGTCGACTGCATTTACGAGGGCAATCGGATGCTCTACATCCACCCCGACGAGTGCGTCGACTGTGGTGCCTGTGAGCCCGTCTGCCCCGTGGAGGCGATCTTCTACGAGGACGACGTCCCGGAGCAGTGGAAGGACTACACCGGCGCGAACTACGAGTTCTTCGAGGACCTGGGCTCGCCCGGTGGCGCCTCGAAGGTCGGCAAGGTGGAGAAGGACGCCACCTTCGTCGCCGCGCAGCCGCCGCGCGGCGAGGGCCACTGAGCCGGCCCGCGCCGGTCTCGTCGCGGCTGCCCGAGTTCACCTGGGACACCCTGGACGCCGCGGCCACGCTGGCCGCGGCGCATCCGGAGGGCCTGATCAACCTCTCCATGGGTACGCCGGTCGATTCGGTGCCCGAGGTGATCCGGCGGGCGTTGGCTGACGCGTCCGATGCTCCCGGCTACCCGCTGACCGCCGGCACGCCGGCATTGCGGGCCGCGATCGCGGCGTGGGTGTCCCGAGCCTGTGGCGCCGCCGTCGACGGTCTCGGTGTGCTGCCGACCATCGGCTCGAAGGAGCTGGTGGCCTGGCTGCCCACGCTGCTCGGCATCGGCCCGGGTGACGTGGTGGTGGTGCCGTCGATCGCGTACCCCACCTACGAGGATGGTGCCCGGCTGGCCGGTGCCACAGTCGTCCGTACCGACTCGCTCACGTCGGTCGGGCCGACCTCGCGGGTCCGGTTGGTCTGGGTCAACTCGCCCGGCAATCCGACCGGCCGGGTGCTGCCCGCAGCGCACCTGCGCAAGGTGGTCGACTGGGCCCGCGAACGTGGCGCGGTGGTCGCGAGTGACGAGTGCTACCTGCCCCTGGGCTGGTCGGCCGCGCCGGTCTCGGTGCTGTCTCCGCAGGTCAGCGGGGGCAGCTACGCCGGGGTGCTGGCCGTGCACTCGCTCTCCAAGCGGTCCAACCTCGCCGGCTACCGGGCCGGCTTCGTCGCCGGCGACCCGGCGCTCGTCGCCGAGCTGCTCAAGGTCCGCAAGCACGCGGGCATGATCGTGCCCGCGCCGGTGCAGGCGGCCATGGTGGCCGCGCTCGACGACGAGCGACACGCCGAGGAGCAGCGGGAGCGTTACCGCGCCCGGCGGGAGGTGCTCGCCGAGGCGTTCACCGGTGCCGGGTTCACCGTCGAGCACTCCGAGGCGGGCCTGTACCTCTGGCTCACCAGGGGTGAGGACTGCTGGCAGACGGTCGACTGGCTGGCCCGACGCGGCATCCTGGTCGCCGCCGGCGTCTTCTACGGCCCCACTGCCGGGCAGCATGTCCGGGTCGCCCTGACCGAGTCCGACGAGCACATCGCCGCCGTCGCGGCACGTCTCGCCTGATCGCGGATCCGGGCGGCCGACGGTGGTGGACGGGCCAGGCACGCGGGTGCGGGCGGCGGTGGTCGGCACCGGCCTGATCGGTGGTTCGGTGCTGCTTCGGATGTACGCCGCCGGCATCGACGTGGTCGGCTGGGACCCGGACGAGGCCACCCGGCGGGAGACCCGCCGGGTGGGCGTACCCGCGCCGGACCGGCTGGTCGAGGCGGTGGCCGACCGGGACGTGGTCTTCCTGTGCGGGCCGTTGCCCACCCTGCCGGCGACGCTGGTCGAGGTGGCGGCGATGACCGGTGAGCGGTGTGTGCTGACCGACGTCGGTAGCACCAAGGAGCAGGTGGCGGCGTTCGCCGCCGCGCAGGGGCTGACGCACCGGTTCGTGCCGGGCCACCCGATGGCGGGCACCGACCGGGCGGGCTTGACGGCGGCGCGAGCGGACCTGCTCACCGGCGCGGCCTGGGTGCTCTGTCCGGCGCCCGGGCCGGCCACCACCGCGTTCCGTTGGCTGGCCGAGCTGCTGGTGGAGGTCTTCGAGGCCCGGGTGGTGCCGATGTCCGCCCCGGAGCACGACTCGGCTGCCGCGCTCGCCTCACACGTGCCGCACCTGCTCGCCGGCGCGCTGGCCGGCGCCGTGCAGCGCGCACCGCTGCGTGACGCGATCCTCGCGCTCGCCGCCGGCAGCTTCTCCGACGGCACCCGGGTCGCCGGAACCCCTGCCGACCGGACCGCGAACATGCTGCTCGGCAACCGGGACCGGGTGCTGCGTGAGGTGGCCGCGGTCACCGCGTTCCTGGACGACCTGACCGCCGCGCTGCGCGCCGACGACGCCCCGGCGCTCACCGCTTGCTACGACGAGGCGCGGGCCTCCCGTGCGGCACTGCGCGACCGGCGGTTCGACGCGGACGACCGGCAGTTCCCGGCCGGTGGTGACCACGCCGCAGAGGCGTCCTGGCTGCGCGAGCTGGGGGTGGCCGGCGGCCACCTGACCGGTCTGCGCGTCGACGCGGACACTGTCTCCTACGCGGCGCGGCGCCCTGTCGCTGACTAGGCTGAGGGGCATGGTGGTCGACGGTCCGGTGGTGCAGGTGCGCGGCGAGGCGTACCGGGAGGTGCCGCCCGAGCTGGCCCGGTTCGCGGTCACCGCGACAGCCCGCGACCGGGACCGGGAGGCGACGCTGACCCGGTTGGCCGAGCGGGCCGCGGCGGTCCGGGTGCTGCTCGACGGCTCCGGGCCGGCGGTGGCGCGGCGGGAGACCGGCGACCTGCGGGTGCGGCCGGAGACCCGGCGCTCGGGTGAGCGGGTGGTCGCCTGGCACGGCAGCGTCACCACCACCGTCACGGTCACCGACTTCACCGCGCTGGGTGAGCTGATGCTCCGGCTCGCCGACCAGGACCAGGTCGAGGTGGCCGGTCCGTGGTGGGAGCTTCGTCCGGACAGCCCCGCCCATCGTGCGGCTCGGCACGCCGCGATCAGTGACGCCCTGCTGCGGGCACGGGAGTACGCGGAGGCGCTGGGCGCCCGGGTCACCTCGTTGATCGAGCTGGCCGACGCGGGCCCCGCCGACCGGCCGATGTTCGCCCGTGCGGCCTTCGCCGGGGGCGGTGGCGCGGGCGGTGGTCCGCCGGAGCTCGAGCTGGACCCGCAGCCGCAGACTGTGCAGGCGGCGGTGCAGGCGCGGTTCACCATCAGCGACCCGGTCCTGGGCTGATGCCGCAGGCCCGGGTGCTGTCCGCCGACGAGTTGGTGGCGCGGGCGTTGGTGCTCGCCGAGGCCGGTCCGCGACAACTGCTCGGCATCGCCGGCCCGCCGGGCGCCGGGAAGTCCACTTTGGCGGAGCGGATCGTCGCCGAGGTCGGGTCGGCCGCCTGCCTGGTGCCGATGGACGGCTTCCACCTGGCGCAGTCGCAACTGGTTCGCCTGGGTCGCGCCGACCGCAAGGGTGCGGTGGACACCTTCGACGCCAACGGGTATGTCTCGCTGCTGCGCCGGCTGCGCCGGTTGGAGCCGACGTCGGTCTACGCGCCGGAGTTCCGCCGGGAGCTGGAGGAGCCGGTGGCCGGCGCCATCGAGGTGCTGCCGTCGGTCCGGCTGGTGGTGACCGAGGGCAACTACCTGTTGTTGTCGGACTTCCCCTGGCAGGAGATCCGACCGCTGCTGCACGAGGCGTGGTTTCTCGACCTGGACGCCGAGGTGCGGCACCGCCGGCTGGCCGCCCGGCACGAGGCGTTCGGCCGGTCTCCGGAGCAGGCGCGGGCGTGGGCGCTGGGCAGCGACGAGTCGAACGCCGCTCTGATCACCCCCACCGCCGACCGGGCCGACCTGGTGGTCCGCCTGTCGGATCCGCCGACGGTCTAGCCGAGTTCGCGGACCGGTCGGGCCGGGTTGCCGACGGCCACCACGTTGGCGGGCAGGTCCCGGGTGACCACAGCGCCAGCGCCGACGACGGTGTCCGCGCCGATCGTCACGCCGGCCAGCACGATCGCGCCACCGCCGAGCCACACGTTGTCGCCAATGGTGATCGGCTTGGCCGCCTCCCACTTGTCCCGTCGCGGGCCGGGCTCGACCGGATGCGTCGGGGTGAGTAGCTGCACGTTCGGGCCGACCTGGACGTCCGCGCCGAGGGTGATCCGAGCGACGTCGAGGAAGACAGCGTTGTAGTTGACGAAGCTGCGCGGGCCGATCCGGATCTGCCAGCCGTAGTCGCAGTAGAACGGTGGGCGGATCCAGGTGTCCTCACCCAGTTCGCCGAGGAGGTCACGCAAGGCCGCGATCCGGGCCTGTGGATCGGCAGCGGGACTGGTGTTGAAGCGCTCCATCAGCCGGGCGGCCCGGTCCAGGTCGGCGATGATTTCGGGATCGTCGGCGATGTATGGCTCGCCGGCGAGCATCTTGTCCTTCATGGAGGTCACCGCCCGATCATGCCGGCCCGGTTCGTCGGCTCGTGGCGGGTCCGTCATTTTTTGGCCTTCATTTTACATACCCGGTATGCAATTCTGGGTTGTCAATGTGACTCCATCCATCAAGACGCTTGACGAGGAGGATCCGTTGCACCAGGGAAGAAGATTGGCCGCTCTCGGCCTCGTGTTCGCGCTGGCGCTCTCCGCGCCGGCTCCCGCCTCAGCCACGGCCGCCGTGCCCGCCCCACCCGGCGGCACCGGCCAACAGTCCACTCCGGGTGGACCCACAGCCAACCGCTCGACGACCGTCACGCTGATCACCGGTGACCGGGTCACCGTCACCGCGTCCGGTGCCTCGGTCCGGCCCGGCGCCGGCCGCGAGGACGTGCAGTTCCTCATCCAGCGCGAGCGCAGCCGCCTCACTGTGACGCCGACGGACGCGCTGCCGTTGCTGCGCTCGGGTCGGGTGGACCGGCGGCTCTTCGACGTCACCGGGCTGATCGAGGCGGGTTACGGCGACGCCCACCGCAACACCCTGCCCCTGCTGGTGTCGTACGGCTCGACGGGTACCGCCAAGCGCGCCTCGGCCGCTCTGCCCGGCACGCGGCTGACCCGCGACCTGCCGGTGATTCGCGGTGCCGCCCTGAGCAGCGACAAGTCCTTTCTCGGATCGGTCTGGGAGAAGGTGACCACCGGTCCCGCTGGGGCCCGGCTCGACGCGGCGGGGGGCGTCGAGCGGATCTGGCTGGACGGCCGTCGCCGGGTGACCCTCGACCACAGCGTGCCGCAGATCGGCGCGCCCACCGCCTGGGCGGCCGGTTTCACCGGTACGGGCGTGTCCGTCGCGGTGCTGGACACCGGCGTCGACGCGACCCACCCGGATCTGGCCGGCAAGGTGGCCGAGGCCCGCAACTTCACCGAGGTCGCCGACGCTCAGGACACGGTCGGCCACGGCACCCACGTGGCCTCGACCATCGCGGGCAGCGGCGCCGCCTCCGGTGGCAGGTACCGGGGTGTGGCGCCGGACGCGACGCTGCTGGACGGCAAGGTCTGTGAGGACGCGGGCTGCACCGATTCGGCGATCCTCGCCGGCATGCAGTGGGCCGCTGTGGAGAAGAAGGCCGCAGTGGTCAACATGAGCCTCAGCGGCTGGGACACTCCGGAGCTCGACCCGGTCGAGGAGGCCGTGCAGACCCTGACCGCCCAGACCGGCACGCTGTTCGTCCTCGCCGCCGGCAACGACGGCTCGGACGGCTCGGTCGGCTCCCCGGCCAGCGCCGACGCCGGGCTCGCCGTGGGCGCTGTGGACCGCGACGACGAGCTGGCCGAATTCTCCAGCCGGGGACCGCGGGTCGGCGACGACGCGCTGAAGCCGGACATCACCGCGCCCGGCGTCGACATCGTCGCCGCGCGGTCCGCCACCGGCGTCATCGGCGATCCGGTGGGGGACCGCTACGTCACGCTCTCCGGCACCTCGATGGCGACCCCGCACGTTGCCGGGTCGGCCGCGCTGCTGGCCCAGCAGCACCCGGGATGGCGGGCCGACCGGCTCAAGGCCACCCTGATGGCCGCCGCCAAGCCGCACCCGGACCAGACCGCCTACCAGCAGGGTGCCGGGCGGGTCGACGTCGCACACGCGATCACCCAGCAGATCACCACCGACCCGGTGAGCGTGTCGTTCGGGCGTACCCTCTGGCCGCACACTGACGACGCCCCGATCACCCGCACGGTGACCTGGCGCAACGACGGTCCGGCTCCGGTCACCGTGGACCTGAGCATCGAGGGCGCCGGCCCCGGCGGTCGGGCGCTACCGGCCGGCCTGTTCGTCCTGGGCGCCAACCAACTCACAGTGCCGGCGGGCGGCACGGCCGCCACCACCGTCACCACTGACACCCGGCTCGGCGACGCCGACGGTTACTGGACCGGGCGGATCGTGGCCCGGTCCGGTGCGGCGGTCGCTGTCACTCCGCTGGCGGTGAACCGGGAGGTGGAGAGCTACACGCTGACTGTGGAGCACCTGAACCGCGCCGGCGCGCGCACCGCCGACCACTGGACCTCCCTGGTCGGGCTGGACTCCTTTGGCTTCTGGGACGTCGTCAGCTCCGACGGGGTGGCCACCGTGCGGGTGCCCAAGGGCCACTACGGCCTGACCGGCCTCGTCTTCGAGCCCGGGCCGGAAGATGAGCAGCGCGGGATGTCCCTGTTGGCGCAGCCCGAACTGACTGTCGATCAGGACACCCGGATCGTCGTGGACGCTCGCCGGGCCAAGCCGGTACGGACGACGGTGCCGGACCGGACCGCCGTCCCGCAACTGATCGACCTCAGCGCGAACTTCACCGCCGACGACGGCAGCGGGTACGGCGTCGGGCTCTGGGCGGAGACGTTCACCGGCCTGACCAGCGGGCAGCTCGGCAAGCCGGTCTCCGCTGACAAGTTCGTCGCCACCGTCAGCAGCAGCTGGACCAAGCCGGACCCGGCCAACAGCCCCTACCTGTACGCGTTGGCCGAGGCAATTCCGGGCCGGATGCCCACGGGGTTCGTCCGCGACTACGCCCGACGGGACCTGGCCACCGTTGTGCACCAGTTCCGCGGTGGCTACCCGGGCATGGAGGCCGAGCGGATCGTGTTTCCCGTGCTGGAGTACAACGTCGGTGGTTCGGCCCTCGTCCTGCCCACAGCCGTGCCCGGCCAGCGCGTCGAGTACTACAACACCAGGGGTGTGAAGTGGGAGTCCGACCTCTACATCGGCACCCGTGACGACGAGGGCTGGCTGATCCCGCAGTTGGCGCTCTTCTCGGTCCCCACCGCGTACCGGGCCGGGCGGACGGTCCAGGAGATCTGGAACCAGGCTCCGTACGGACCGTCCTTTCCGAAGCCGCGCTGGCCGGAGCAGAGCGTCACCCGGGTCGGCGACACCATCCTGGTCGACGTGCCGATCTTCAGTGACGCGGCCGGGCACCCGGGCTTCTCGCTGAGCGACAGTGAGCACACCACGCTCTGGCGCAACGGCAAGCTGGTCGGCGAGAGCGAGTACGCCGGCTACGGGGAGTTCACAGTGCCACCGGGTGCGGCGGACTACCGGCTCGTCACGTCGTCGAAGCGAAGCTTCACCGACCTGAGCACCGCTGTGGAGTCCAGTTGGACCTTCCGGTCGAGGCACGTCGCGGGTGAGACGCCGGCCCGACTGCCCCTGTCGGCGGTGCGGTTCGCGCCGCCGCTGCGGCTCGACAACAGCGCTCCGGCCGGTCAGGGCTTCGTCGTACCGGTACGGGTGCAGCGGCAGCCCGGCGCGCCGGCCGCCCGGGTGGAGAAGCTCGCCGTTGACGTCTCGTACGACGGCGGGAAGACCTGGCGCAAGGCGAAGCTGGTCCGCACCTCGGCCGACGGCTGGTCGGCAGTGTTGCGGCATCCGGCCGGCGCCGGCCACGTCTCGCTGCGGGCCACCGCCCGGGACACCGCCGGCAACACGGTGACCCAACGGATCATCCAGGCGTACCGGTTGCGCTGAGGCGTACCCCGTCCGGGTCCGCGGCCGAGCGCCGCGGACCCGGGCGGGTCCGTCAGTCGTTGGCGTGCAGGGCGGCGTTCAGCTCGATGCCCCGGCCGGTGCGCGGCCGGGCCTCCAGCGCGCCGGTGATCGAGTTGCGCCAGAACAGCAGGCCGTCGACGCCGGACAACTCCCGGGCCTTGACCACCCGGCCGTCGGGGAGCGTGATCTTCGACGCGGCGGTGATGTAGCAGCCGGCCTCGACCACACAGTCGTCGCCGAGCGAGATCCCGACGCCGGCGTTCGCGCCGACCAGGCTCCGCTCACCGATGCTGATCTTGTCGGTGCCACCGCCGGAGAGGGTGCCCATGATGGAGGCCCCGCCGCCGATGTCGGAGCCGTCGCCGACCAGCACGCCCTGCACGATCCGCCCCTCGACCATTGAGGTGCCGACGGTGCCGGCGTTGAAGTTGACGAAGCCCTCGTGCATCACTGTGGTGCCGGCTGCCAGGTGGGCGCCGAGGCGGACCCGGTCGGCGTCGGCGATCCGCACACCGGCGGGCACAACGTAGTCGGTCATCCGCGGGAACTTGTCGACCCCGTACACCGCCAGGTGCCGGCCGGCGGCCCGCTCGATCACCCGCAGCTCGTCCACCCGCTCCGGGGGGCACGGCCCGGCGGACGTCCAGGCCACGTTGGCCAGCTTGCCGAAGATGCCGTCCAGGTTGAGCTGGTTGGGTCGCACCAGGCGGTGCGAGAGCAGGTGCAACCGGAGGTACGCGTCGGACGCGTCCTTGATCGGGTCGTCCAGCGAGCCGATCACGGTGACCACCTGCACGGTACGCAGACCGGGCAGGGACCGGTCACCGAGCGCGGCCGGCGGCAGGTCGAGCACGTCCGCCTTGTCCTCGCCGGCGACCAGCGGCAGCTCGCCCAGGCCCAGCTTGCCGGTCGGGTACCAGGTATCGAGCACCTGCTCGTCGGCGGTGACCGTGGCCAGGCCGATGCCCCAGGCGGAATCTGCGGACGTCACTGTTACACCTCTCGGTCACGGCCGGGCTGACCTCGGCTCGCTCCTCGCGCTGACAGACCTGAAGGTACCGTGCGAACCATGGAGAACCCGCTGACCCCCGAGGTCCTCGCCGATCCGGTGCAGCTGACCCGCGCTCTGGTCGACATAGAGTCCGTGTCCCTCAACGAGAAGGCGATCGCCGACTGTGTCGAAGAGGTGCTGCGGGGCGTACCGCACCTGACCACCCACCGGCACGGCAACACGGTGATGGCGCGCACCGACCTCGGTCGGTCGCAGCGTGTCGTGCTGGCCGGGCACCTCGACACTGTGCCGTTGAACAACAACTTCCCCTCGACCATGCGCGGCGACCTGATGTACGGCTGCGGCACCTCCGACATGAAGTCCGGCACCGCGTACGCCCTGCACCTGGCGGTGACGCTGCCCGAGCCGCGCTACGACGTGACGTACTTCTTCTACGAGGCCGAGGAGATCGAGTCCCGGTACAACGGCCTCAACCTCGTCGCCCAGGCGTTCCCGGAGTGGTTGCAGGCGGACTTCGCCGTGCTGCTGGAGCCGACGTACGGCATCGTCGAGGCGGGCTGCCAGGGCACCATGCGCTCGGTCGTCACCACGACCGGCGTACGCGCCCACTCGGCGCGCTCCTGGCACGGGGTGAACGCCATCCACGCGGCCGGCGAGGTGCTGCGACGCCTCCAGACGTACGAGGCGCGTCGGGTCACCATCGACGGCTGCGACTACCGCGAGGGCATGAACGCCGTGCGGATCAACGGTGGGGTGGCCGGCAACGTGGTCCCCGACCTCTGTGAGGTCGAGGTCAACTACCGGTTCGCCCCGGACCGCACCCCGGCCGAGGCGGAGGCGCACCTGCGTGAGGTGTTCGCCGGCTTCGAGGTGGCAGTCACCGACACGGCTGCCGGTGCCGCGCCCGGGCTCGACGCGGCCCCCGCGAAGGAGTTCCTGGCGGCGGTCGGCGCCGCGCCGATCGGCAAGCTGGGCTGGACGGACGTGGCCCGGTTCGCGGCGATGGGCATCCCCGCGCTGAACTTCGGCCCGGGCGACCCGAACCTCGCCCACCACCCCGACGAGCACGTCGAAATCAGCAAGATCCGCGACGGTGCGGCAACCCTGCACCGCTGGCTGGCCCCGGCCTGACCCTGGTCGCCCCGTCGCGTCCGGTCGCCCCGGTGATCAAGAGGTTTGCGTCAGCCTGGCCCGTTGTCGGCGACGCAAACCTCTTGATCGGTCCCGGAGGGGATGGGGGAGGTGGGGGTCGGGTTCTGCTGGCGGGTGCGGCGGCGTTCGGCCACCACGTCTCGGATCCGTCGCTGCATCTGGCGACGGATCCGGATCATCTCGTTGTTGCTGATCACGCTGTCTCCTCCCCCGAAGGCGCGCGCCGGGGCATACCCGGTATGTGAATAGTAAGACGTACGGGAGCGCCGAATAGTTGCCCATGATCCCGAACAATTTCTCGGCGTCCCCGCCCCGCGCACCCGGCCGGTGCTGCTCCACTACGGTTGCCCCATGAGCCAGAGCAACGGGCGGGAGGCCGGTCGCGGTCCGGGACAGGAGCGGCATCGCGGTGCGGTCACGCTGCGCAGGGGGGCGATCACCAGCAGCACCGCCGACCAGCGGTTGCTGGATTCACGGGGTCGGGGCGACTGGAAGACCAAGGACGCCTGGCGCGCGCTGCGCATCCTCTCCGAGTTCGTCGAGGGTTTCGACACCCTCGCCGACCTGCCGCCGGCGGTCAGCGTCTTCGGCTCCGCGCGCAGCGCGCCGGACAGCGTCGAGTGCCAGCTGGCCGAGCAGTTGGGTGGCGCGCTGGCTCGAGCCGGCTACGCGGTGATCACCGGCGGCGGGCCCGGGGTGATGGAGGCCGCCAACCGCGGCGCCAGCGAGGCCGGTGGGCTCTCCGTGGGGCTCGGCATCGAGCTTCCGTTCGAGCAGGGCATCAACGAGTGGGTCGACCTGCCCATCGACTTCCGCTACTTCTTCGCCCGCAAGACGATGTTCGTCAAGTACGCCCAGGCGTTCGTCGTGCTGCCCGGCGGGTTCGGCACCATGGACGAGTTGTTCGAGGCGCTCACCCTGGTGCAGACCGGCAAGGTCACCCGCTTCCCGGTGGTGCTCATGGGCGTCGCCTACTGGCAGGGCCTGCTCGACTGGCTGCGCGACACGATGGCCGCCACCGGCAAGATCGGGCCGGTCGACCTGGACCTGATCTGTCTCACCGACGACGTCAACGAGGCGGTCCGCTACATCGTCGCCTCGGAGGCCGCGCTCTCCGTCGAGCAGGAGGCGGTCCGCGAGGAGGCTGTCGCCCGCACCGGCGCGGACCAGCAGGCCGCAGCCGAACAGGCCGCCGAGCAGCCCCGGGACCACGACTGATGGCGGCGATCTGCGTCTTCTGCGCCTCCTCTCGTACCCTCGATCAGCGCTGGTTGGACCTGGCCGCCGAGACCGGCGCGGAGCTGGCCCGGCGCGGCCACACGCTGGTCAGCGGTGGTGGCTGCGTCGGCATGATGGGCGCGCTGGCGGACGGCGCCCGATCCGCCGGTGGGCGGACGGTCGGCGTGATCCCGCAGTCGCTGGTCGACCTGGAGGTCGCCGACCTGGCCTCGGACGAGCTGCTGGTGACCGACTCGATGGCCAGCCGCAAGACCCTGATGATCGACAAGTCGGACGCCTTCCTCACCCTGCCCGGCGGGCTGGGCACCCTGGACGAGTTGTTCGAGGTCTGGACCACCGCCACCCTCGCCCTGCACACCAAGCCGATGGTGCTGATCGACACCGACGGGTTCTACCGCCCCCTGGTGGACTGGCTGGACGCGCTGGCCGACCAGACCTTCCTCAAGCCCGCCGGCCGCGACCTCCTGACGGTCACCACCACCGTCACCGAGGCCCTCGACGTCCTGGAATCCCACCTGACCTGACCGCCCCACCTCGGGCCCACCCCGCCCGTCCGCGGTGATCATGAAGTTGACGACGTCGCTGTCGGCGTGTCGCGCCGCCAACTTCATGATCGACGGGGGTTGATGGGGTGCGGTGTGGGGGTGGGGTTTGGGTGGGTGGGTGTCGTATGGGTCTGATGGGATGAGCTGATGCAGGCGTACCGGTTGGTGCGGCGGCCCGGAGGGCCGGCGCGGGGAGACGGGACGACGCCTGACAGCGCTCCCGTGCCCGCCGGCGGCGGCCTGTCAGTGGGCGTTGTCGGCGCGTCGGGTGGGCCCGATGGCGTGGCCGGGCCCGAGCTGGCCCTCGGCGGCGGCTGGCGGGCCGATCCGGTGCAGGCCGAGGTGGTCGGGCACACCGACGGGCCGATGCTCGTGCTCGGCGGCCCGGGCACCGGCAAGACCAGCACGCTGGTCGAGGCTGTCGCCGCCCGGGTGGCCGAGGGGGTCGACCCCGAACGGATCCTGGTGCTGACCTTCGGCCGTCGAGGCGCCACAGCGCTGCGACAGCGCATCGAGGCCCGGGTCGCGCAGGACGGCCACCGGGTGCTGCGCGAGCCGCTGGTGCGCACCTTCCCGGCGTACGCCTTCGGGCTGCTCCGCCGCGCCGCCGCCGAGCGGGGCGAACCATCGCCCCGGCTGCTCACCGGCCCCGAGCAGGATCTGATCATCCGTGAGCTGCTGGACGTGGTGGGCGAGGAGCCCGAGGACGACCCGGTCGGCTGGCCGACCGACCTGCGCCCCGCCCTGCGGACCCGGGCGTTCGCCGGCCAACTGCGCGACCTGCTCATGCGCGCCGCCGAGCGCGGCGTGGGCCCGGTCGACCTGGCCCGGCTGGGTGACAGACTCGGCCGTGCCGACTGGCCGGCCGCCGCGCGCTTCCTGCGGGAGTACGTCGCAGTGCTCGCGCTGCGCGACGTCAGCAACCGGGGCTCCATCGCGTACGACCCGGCGGAGCTGGTCCGGGCGGCCACCGGGCTGCTGCGCGACGACGAGGAGTTGCTGGCCGCCGAGCGCCGTCGGCTCGCGTACGTCTACCTCGACGAGCTGGCCGACACCGACCCCGCCCAACTGGAGCTGCTCTCGGTGATCGCCGGCGGTGGCAAGTCGCTCGTCGCGTTCGCCGATCCGGATTCCTCCACGTATGCCTTCCGGGGCGCCGACCCGGCCGGGGTGGCGACGTTTCCGCACCGGTTCCGGACGGCGTCCGGTGCTCCGGCCGCGCAGGCGCTGCTGACCACGTCGTACCGGGCCGGGCCGGGTCTGCTCGCGGCGATCGCCCGGCTGGGTCGCCGGCTGCGGGGTCCGGCCGCACACCGTCGGCTGCACCCCCTGCCGGACGCGCCGCCCGGCGTGGTCGAGGTGCACACCTTCCGCTCGGCGACCAGCGAGGCCGCCTGGCTGGCCCATGCGCTGCGCTCGGCCCACCTGCTCGACGGCGTGCCCTGGTCCCGGATGGCGGTGCTGGTGCGGTCGACAGCGTTGCAGCTGCCCACCCTGCGACGGGCGCTGCACGCTGCCGGCGTACCCACGGTGGTGCACGGTGAGGATCTGCCAGTGCACCTGCAACCGGCGGTAGCGCCGCTGCTCCTTCTGCTGCGCTGCGCGCTGGAGCCGGCACGACTCGACGAGGAGGCCGCCGTCGCGCTGCTGCACTCGCCGCTGGGCGGGGCCGACCCGCTGGCCGAGCGGCGGCTGCGGCAGGGCCTTCGCGCGCTCGCGCTGGCCGGTGGTGACCGACGCCCCTCCGGGGAGCTGATCGTCGAGGCACTGCAGGACCCGGAGGAGTTGGCCGGCATCGAGCGGCGCTGGGCGGAGCCGGCGCAGGCGGTGGCCGGGCTGCTGGCCATCGCCCGCGAAGCCGCCGCCCGGCCGGGTGCGACAGCCGAGGACGTGCTCTGGGCCGTCTGGCACGCCAGTGGTCTCGCCGAGCGGTGGGCCGGCGCGATCAACCAGGGGCGTCCGGAGGCCGGCGAGGGCGACCTGGCCCGGCGACGGCGGGCCGAGGCGGCCGACCGCGATCTGGACGCCGTGCTGGTCCTCTTCGACGCGGCGGCCCGGTTCACCGATCGGCTGCCCGGCGCCCGCACCGAGGTCTTCCTCGATCACGTGCTCGCCCAGGACCTGCCGGCCGACACCATCGCCCCGACCGCCGACCGGGGTGCGGCGGTACGCCTGCTCACCGCGCACGCCGCGAAGGGCCTGGAATGGGACCTGGTCGCGGTGGCCGGCGTGCAGGAGGGCATCTGGCCGGACCTGCGGCTGCGCGGCAGCCTGCTCGGCTCCGAGCGACTGGTCGACGTGCTGGCCGGTCGGTCGGTCGACGGCGCGACCGCGGCGAACGTGGTGGGCCAGACCTCGGCGTTGCTGGACGAGGAGCGCCGGCTCTTCCACGTCGCCATCAGCCGGGCCCGGCACCGGCTGCTGGTCAGCGCCGTGGCGTCGGCCGCCGTGGGCGGGGACGACCACGAGGAGCAGCCCAGCCGCTTCCTGCACGAGCTGGGCCCGAGCACGCCGCCGCCGAGCACGCCGCCGCCCGGCCCGCCGCCCACCCCGCCGAGCACACCGCCGACTCCGCCGACGGCGCCCGGCCCGCCGCCCGGTCCCCGCACCGAGCCGGCCTCCGGCGGTACCGGGGGCGCTGCGACGGGCGAGACCGGCGACGAGGAGCCGGACCGCCCCGGGGCACTGCCGGTGACCCGTCCACCCCGGGCGCTGACACTGCCGGCGTTGGTCGCCGAACTGCGTACCGCCATCACCGACCCGGCCGCCCCGGCGGCCCGGCGGCGCGCCGCGGCGGCCGAACTGGCCCGGCTCGCCGCCGCCGGCGTGCCCGGCGCGCACCCCGACGACTGGTGGGGGTTGCGGGTGCTCTCCGACGACCGGCCGCTGGTCGACGACGGCGACCCGGTGCGGGTCACCCCGTCGGCAATGGAGAGCGCGCTGCGGTGCAGCCTGCGCTGGCTGCTGGAACGGCACGGCGGCAGCGGCCCGACCAGCACCGCGCAGGGAGTGGGCAACCTGGTGCACGCCGCCGCGATGCTCGCCGAGGACGCCAGCGCCGACCGGGGCGCGCTGCTCGACTACGTGGCCGCCCGGTTCGACGCGATCGAGCTCGCCGCCCGGTGGATGGCCGGGCCGGAGCGGGAACGCGCCGAGGCGATGGTCGACAAGCTGCTGCGCTGGCTGGCCACCAATCCGCGCCGGTTGCTCGCCATCGAGCACGAGTTCGCCGTCCGCCTGGACGACCCGAGTCGGCCCATCGACCTGACCGGTCGGGTCGACCGGCTGGAGGTCGACGAGGCCGGACGCCTCGTGGTGATCGACCTGAAGACCGGCAAGTCCACAGCTGTCACCGGCACCGACCTGGCGGAGCACCCACAGCTCGGCGCCTACCAGGCGGCGGTGGAGGCGGGGGCGTTCGCCGAGTTCGGTGACGAGTCCGGGGGTGCCGCGCTGGTGCAGCTCGGCACCTCAGCCAAGGACGCCAGGGAGCAGAATCAGCCGGCCGCCAGCGAGGGGCCGGCGGCCGGTTGGGCGACCGCGCTGGTCCGGCGGACCGCCGATACGATGGCAGCCGCCACGTTCGCCGCGGTGGCCAACTCGAAGTGCCGGGTCTGCCCGGTGCGCACCAGCTGCCCGGTCTCCGGGCAGGGTCGCCAGGTCGTCGAGCCGCCCACCGTCCGACGCACAGGTGAGGGCGAGGAGTGAGCGTGCGAGCCCAGTCGCGACCTGGGACGGCACCCGTGAGGGCGAGGAGTGCGCCGGTGTTGGGAACTGAGACGGCACTGTGAGTCAGCCCACCCTGTTCGGCGCGGGTCCCGCGCCAACGCCCCGACTCGCGGACTCCGGCCCCCGGTACACACCGGTCGAGCTGGCCAAACTGCTGCGGTTGCCGGCGCCCACCCGGGAGCAGGCCGCGATCATCGCCGCCCCGGTGGAGCCGCTGCTGGTCGTCGCGGGCGCCGGGTCGGGCAAGACCGAGACGATGGCCGCCCGGGTGGTCTGGCTGGTGGCCAACTCGTACGTGCGGCCGGAGCAGATCCTCGGGCTGACCTTTACCCGCAAGGCGGCCGGCGAGCTGGCCCACCGGGTACGAACGCGGCTCGACCAGTTGATCCGCCGACTGGGCCGGCAGGAACGGAACCCGCTGGACGACCCGCTCGCGGGTGAGCCCACCGTCTCCACCTACCACTCGTACGCCGGGCGGATCGTCACCGAGCACGGGCTGCGGGCCGGCTACGAGCCGTCCACCCGGCTGCTCACCGAGGCGTCCCGCTGGCAGTTGGTCGACCTGCTGGTGCGCAACTACGACGGCGACATGTCCGCTGTGGACCGGATGCCGAGCACCATCACCGACGCGGTGCTGGCGCTCGCCGGGGAGCTGGACGAGCACCTTGTCGCACCGGACGACCTGGCGGCCTGGACCGGTCGGTTCTTCGCCGAGGTGCAGTCCCGGCCGGGTCGGGTGTACGCCGACGTGCGCAAGGCGCTCACCCTCCAGCAGACCCGGTTGCGTCTGTTGCCGCTGGTGCGGGCGTACGCCCGGCGCAAGGAGGACTTCGAGGCGATGGACTTCGCCGACCAGCTCGCCCGGGCGGCCCGGGTGGCCCGGGACCACCCGGGGGTCGGCGTGATCGAGCGGGACCGCTTCCGGGTGGTGCTGCTCGACGAGTACCAGGACACCAGCCACGCCCAGGTGGTGTTGCTCAACGCGCTGTTCGGTGGCGGGCACCCGGTGACCGCTGTGGGTGACCCGTGCCAGTCGATCTACGGCTGGCGGGGGGCCAGCGCGGGCACCCTGGACCGGTTCCCCACCGAGTTCGCCCGCGCCAACGGCGAGCCGGCCCCGGCGCTGGGGCTCACCACGAGTTGGCGCAACCGCCCGGAGATCCTCCGGGTGGCGAACACGCTCTCCACCCCGCTGCGGGCGGCGGGTGCCCGGGTGCCGGAGCTGCGCTCCGCGCTGACCGTCCGGGACCCGATCCCGCACCGCAGCCCGGGCGGTACGGCCGGCGGCACTGTGCACTGCGCGATGCTGCCCACGTACGCCGAGGAGGCCGACTGGATCGCCGACAGCGTGCTCGCCGCCTGGGGCGGGGCGGCCGGGATGCCGGGCGCGGCCCCGGAACACATCCCGGTGGCCCGCCGCCCGACGACCGCCGTGCTGGTCCGGGTGCGCAGCCAGATCCCGGCGATCGAGTCGGCGCTGCGGGAGCGGGGCCTACCGGTCGAGGTGGTCGGGCTGGGCGGCCTGCTGGACACCCCCGAGGTACGCGACGTGGTCTGCACGCTGCGGGTGCTGGCCGACCCGACCGATGGCGCCGCGCTGCTGCGGTTGCTCACCGGCGCCCGTTGGCGGATCGGGCCGCGTGACCTGGTGGCGTTGCACCGGCGGGCCCGGGCCATCGCGAACGCCCGGCGACAGGTGGCCGCCGACGAAGCCTCGGAGATCAGCCCCGACCTGTTGGACGAGGCGACTCTGGTGGAGGCGTTGGCCGACCTCGGGCCGGCGCAGGCGTACTCGGCGGAGGGGTTCGCGCGGCTGCGCGCGTACGGCCGGGAGTTGGCGCTGCTGCGCTACCGACTGGACCAGGCGCTGCCGGACCTGATCGCGGACATCGAACGGACCATCGGTCTGGACGTGGAGGTCGCGGTGCGGGCCGGCCGGGACGGCGCCGGCGACGCGGGCCTGGCCCGGGGGCATCTGGACGCGCTCGGCGACGTGGCGGCCCGGTTCAGCGGGGAGACGCCCGGGGCGACCCTGTCCGGGTTCCTGTCCTACCTGGCCGCCGCCGAGGACGAGGAGCGTGGTCTGGCGCCGGGCGAGGTCGAGGTGGTGGAGGGCGCGGTGCAGGTGGTCACCGCGCACGCCGCCAAGGGCCTGGAGTGGGACGTGGTGGCGGTGGCCGGGCTCAGTCGCGGGCTGTGGCCGGGGCCAGTCCGCAACTCCGACCACTGGCTGGGTGGGCTGGGCGTGCTGCCGTTCCCACTGCGCGGCGACGCCGACGGGCTGCCCGAGCTGGCGCTCGACGAGGCGGGGGACCAGCGGGCCGTGGCGCGGGCGGTGACCGACTTCACCGACGCGTGGCGGGCCCACGACGAGCGGGAGGAACGCCGGCTGACGTACGTGGCGGTCACCCGGCCGCGCCGGCTGCTGCTCTGCTCCGGTTACTGGTGGGGGGAGGGCACGAAGCGACCGCGGGGTCCGTCGGTCTTCCTGCGTGAGGTGTACGACGCCTGCCTCGACGGCGGCCCGGGGCACCTGATCGACGCGTGGGCGCCGGAGCCGACCCCCGACGCGACGAACCCCACGGCCGAGGTGGTGCTCCGCGCCGAGTGGCCGGCCGACCCGCTGGGCGGTCGCCGGCCGGCGTTGGCCGAGGCGGCCGGGCTGGTGCGTCGCCTGATGACCGACGGTCCGGCGGCGGCGCTCCCCGGGCCGGTCGGGCCGGTGCTCGCCACGCCGGTCACGCCGACCGGGTCGACGGCCGAGCCGGTCGAGCCGGTCGAGCCGGTCGAGCCGGAGGTGGATCCGGAGGTGGCGCGCTGGCAGAGTGAGGCGGACCTGTTGTTGGCGGAACGCGCCGAGCTGACCCGGCTCTCCGGTGCGATCGAGGTGGCGCTGCCCGGGGCGCTGAGCGTCACCCAGCTGGTCGCGCTGCGGCGCGATCCGGCGGCGCTGGCCCGTACGCTGCGTCGCCCGGTGCCGGCCGAACCCAACCCGTACGCCCGTCGAGGCACCGCCTTCCACGCCTGGTTGGAGCAGCGCTTCGGCGCCGACCGCCTGTTGGACCTGGACGAGCTGCCCGGCGCGGCCGACGCCGATGCCGCACCCGACGAGGCGCTGGTCGAGCTTCAGGAGCGGTTCCTGGCCAGCGAGTGGGCCGACAGGTCACCGGTGGAGGTGGAGGTGCCGTTCGCCTCGGTGATCGCCGGAGTGGTGGTGCGGGGCCGGATGGACGCGGTCTTTGCCCGGCCGGGCGGTCGGTTCGACGTGGTCGACTGGAAGACCGGCGCACAGCCGACCGGGCCGGCGGCCGACGTGGCAGCCGTGCAGCTGGCCGTGTACCGGCTGGCCTGGGCGGAGTTGGCCGGCGTGCCGGTCGACCGGGTGGGCGCGGCGTTCCACTACGTCCGGCACGGGGTGACCGTCCGGCCCGCCGACCTGCTTGATGTGACGGGCCTCACGGCCATGATCGCCCAGTTGCCCGAAGATTCCGCCCAAGCTTGACCCTGACGGGGGAAGCTGTGGTAGCTTAGCCGGGTTGCAGTTTTGGTTACCAGAGACTCTGTGTGCGCCTGGCGGGATTGTGGCCCCAGGCGCTCTTTGTTGTGTCCGGAGTTCTCCGGGCGGGGCGACCAGAAGCGACAGGCGATTCGCGCATCCCCGCGCGGAGCGCTCCTCTTCGGGCAGGCAACACGTGCGTGTCCGACGTTCCGTCAAGGAGACGAAACACATGGCTATTGGCACCGTGAAGTGGTTCAACGCTGACAAGGGCTTCGGCTTCATCACCCCGGACGGCGGCGGCGCTGACGTCTTCGCCCACTTCTCGGCGATCCAGTCCTCCGGCTACCGGAGCCTGGACGAGAACCAGCGGGTCGAGTTCGAGGTGACCCAGGGCCAGAAGGGCCCGCAGGCGGAGAACATCCGCCCGCTCTGATCTTCGGATCGGTCAGCATTATCTGTCCCGCCCTCCGGGTGTGACGGTGACGGGACCGGCCCGCCCCGCTGTCGCCTGCGCATGCAGGCGGCGGCCCGGCGGCGGGCCGGCCCGTACTCCAATCGGTTCGTGCTTGTGAGTCCTGGCTGCCTTGCGCCGCCGGTTGACAGCGCCGACTTCGGCGCCCTCCCTCGACACGTTCCGCGTCGAGGAAGGCTCGTTTCCGCATGACCACAGTTATTCCTTCGTTCGCTCATACCGGTCTGGCACCGGCGCTGCTCACCGCGCTGACCGCGCAGGGCATCACCGAGCCGTTCCCGATCCAGACGGCGACGCTGCCCGACTCGCTCGCCGGCCGGGACGTGCTGGGCCGGGGTCGTACCGGCTCCGGCAAGACCCTCGCCTTCGGGCTTCCGCTGCTGTCCCGCACCGCCGGCCGTAAGGCCCGTCCGGGTCGCCCGCTGGCCCTGGTGCTGGTGCCGACCCGCGAACTGGCCCAGCAGGTCACCACCGCGCTGGCCCCGTACGCCCGCGCCGTCGGGCTGCGCTGCACCACAGTCGTCGGCGGCCTGTCGTTGCAGCGGCAGGCGGACGCTCTGCGCGCCGGCGCCGAGGTGGTCGTCGCGACCCCCGGCCGGCTGCACGACCTGATCAACCGTGGCGACGCCCGGCTCGACCAGGTCGAGATCACCGTCCTGGACGAGGCCGACCAGATGGCCGACATGGGCTTCCTGCCGCAGGTCACCAAGCTGCTGGAGCAGGTCGCGCCGCAGGGGCAGCGGATGCTGTTCTCCGCCACGCTGGACGGCGGTGTGGACCGGCTGGTCCGCCGCTTCCTGAGCAACCCGGTCACCCACTCGGTCGACCCGGGCACCGCGACGGTCACCGCGATGACCCACCACGTGCTGCACGTCGACGCGCTGGACAAGCCCGACGCGCTGACCCGGATCGCCGCCCGTGAGGGCCGCACCATCCTGTTCATGGGCACCAAGCACCGCGCCGACCGGCTGGCCCGCCAGCTGCTCTCCAAGGGCGTACGCGCGGCCGCGCTGCACGGTGGCAAGTCCCAGCCGCAGCGCACCCGGATCCTGGAGCAGTTCCGCAACGGTCAGGTGACCGCCCTGGTCGCCACCGACGTGGCGGCCCGTGGCATCCACGTGGACGGCCTGGACATGGTGGTCAACGTGGACCCGCCGACCGAGGCGAAGGACTACCTGCACCGGGGCGGCCGTACCGCCCGGGCCGGCGAGTCCGGTTCGGTGGTCACCCTGGTCCTGCCGGAGCAGCGCCGGGACGTGTCCCGGCTGATGGCCACCGCCGGCATCCGGCCCGAGTCTGTCCAGGTGCGCCCGGGTGACGGTGCGCTGGCCCGGGTGACCGGTGCCCGCGAGCCGTCCGGTGTGCCGGTGACCATCGTCGCTCCGCCGGCGCCCGCCTCTCGGGCCCGTACCTCCGGCGGCTCGGCCGCTGACGGTGGCGCCCGGCCGGCGCACCGCGCGTCGGGCCGGTCCCGTCGCCCGCGTCGCCCTCGTACCGTCTGATCCTCTGCGCGTCGACCGACCCGTCCCGCTTCGGCGGGGCGGGTCGGTTTTGTCTACGCGGTGTTCCGGGCCGGTCGGCTGTTCCGTGCGACCCGACCGGTCAGCCGGCAGCCCTGTGTGGCCCCTCCACTGCGTCGGTAATCAGCCTCCGCTGGGTCGGCTGGCCGACTGCGCCCCGGCCGGTCGTGGTCGAGGCTGACCGACGGGGGAAGTCGGGCGGGGGGCCCGGCTCGGGAGGGGTGACCATGGCGGGCGAAGCCGGCTCGGGCGCACTGCGTGAACTGATCCTGGTGGTCGCGGTCGCGCTCGCCGGCTTGTTGCTCGCCATGGTTGCGGCCTTCGCGCCCTGGCATGCCTCCCCGGCGGGTAACGCTCCCGCCGGTCTGGTGGAGCTGCACAGTCCCGGCGACCCGGGCCTCGGCCCGGCGACCGCACACGTGGGCTGAGCAGCGACCGGCCTACCGGTGCCGGCGGAGGGGCAGGCCCGGTCAGGATCGGTACGAGGTGTGGTCGGGTCGGCGGGGCACCGACCCGACCACATCGCCTTCGCCGCTCAGGAGGTGGTGGGGGCGTGGGTGAGCAGGTCGGCCAGGGTGGTGCTGTCGACCACAGTGGCGATCGCACCGTGCACCGCCAGCCAGACGTCGGTGAGCCCGGCGGCCACCCCGTGATAGCCGGCCCGCTCGGCCGGCAGACCGCGCACCGTGGTGAGCGAGCCGCCGACCGCACGCAGCACGTCTCCGACGGTGATCTCGTCGGCTGGGCGGGTCAGCGCGTACCCGCCGTCGGCGCCGCGGTGGCTGTGCAGCAGACCGGCCCGGCGCAGGTCGAGCAGGATGCCCTGGAGGAAACTGAGCGGGATGTCCTGCACCTCGGCCAGGCTGGCCGCCTTCACCAACTCTCCTACCCTGTCGCCGTCGCCGCCACTGGCGGCGGCGACGGCGAGCATCGCCCGGAGCGCGTAGTCGCTGCGCGCGGAGACGTACACGGGTCAGTTGCCCGCCTGGTCGAGTACGCCCCAGCGACGCCGGATCGCCTTGTCCGCCGCGCCGAACGCGGCGTCCACGACCAGGCCGACGACCAGGATGACGATCATCGTGGAGAGCAGCCAGGGCGCGTCGGACAACTCCCGGGAGTAGGTGAGCTGGGCGCCGAGCGAGGTCTGCGAGATGCCGCTCACGAGCAGCTCACCGGCCATCAGGCTGCGCCAGGAGAAGGCCCAGCCCTGCTTGAGTCCGGCGACGATCGCCGGAAGGGCAGCCGGCGCGATGACGTACCGGTAGAGGTTGAGACCCCGCGCGCCCAGGTTGCGGCCGGCGCGCTTGAGCAGCGGCGGCACGTAGTCCACGCCGGAGATCACCCCGTTGGCGATGGACGGCGCCGCGCCCAGCACCACCACGAAGAAGATCGCCTTCTCGCTCAGCTCGAAGAGCAGGATGGCCAGCGGGAACCAGGCGATCGACGGCATGGTCTGCAAGGCGGTGATCATCGAGCCGATGGCGGCGCGCAGCACCGTGGACCGGGCCACCGCGAGGCCCAACAACAGTCCGACGGCGACCGAGAAGACGTACCCGAGGGCGGCCCGTTGCAGCGTGGTGAGCAGGCCGTCCCAGAGCTGCGGGCCCTGGGCCTGCTCGACAAGCTCGCGGCCGACCTCCAGCGGCGCCGGCAGTGAGTACGGCGGCTTCCAGCCCGTCCAGACCACGAGCTGCCAGGCGGCGATGGCGATGGCCAGCGCGGCCAGCTTGGGCCAGGTGGCCGCCCAGATCCGGGCGCCCCGGGAGACCTCCTTGTCCCGGCCGGCGATCTCCAGTGCGTCGAGCCCCGAGATCTCCGCGTCGGTACGCGCCGAACTGGTGAGGGTGTCACTGGCCATGGCGGCCCACCTCCGTACGGAGCCGCTCGGTGACCTCGGCGGCGATGGCGGCGACCTCGGGGGAGTCGATCCGGCGCGGGCGCGGGATGTTCACCTCGGTGGAGTAGATGATCCGGCCGGGTCGGCTGGAGAGCAGGATGATCCGGTCGGCCAGCCGGGCCGCCTCGCGGACGTTGTGCGTCACGAAGAGCACCGAGAGTTTGCGCTCGGACCAGATCCGTTCCAGCTCGTCGTGCAGGATGTCGCGGGTCATCGCGTCCAGCGCGCCGAACGGCTCGTCCATCAGCAGCACCGGGGTGTCGAGGGCCAGGGTGCGGGCCAGCGCGACCCGCTGCCGCATTCCGCCGGAGAGCTCGTGCGGGCGCTTGCGGCCGAAGTCGGACAGATGCACAGTGCGCAGCAGTTCGGCGACCCGCTCGCGACGCTGGGCGCGGGGCAGGCGGCGCAGCTTGAGGGGCACCTCCACGTTGGCGTCGACGGTCAGCCACGGGAAGAGCGCGGGCTCCTGGAACATCAGGCCCGGGTTGGCGTCGCCGGCCAGGGTGATCTGCCCACCGCTGACCCGGTCCAGCCCGGCCACCAGGTTGAGCAGGGTGCTCTTGCCGCAGCCGGACGCGCCGACCAGGCAGACGAACTCGCCGGGCGCGACGTCCAGCGACACACCGTCCAGGGCCAGGACGGCGTTCGTCCCGCGCCCGTACACCTTGGTCACGCCGGAGAGCGCGACCGCTGTGGTCGCGCTCCCCGGCGTCGTCGTGGTCGACGTCATGGCTGGACGACCTCGGGCCTGCCCTGCGCCTTGAGCGCGTTGTTGAGGTACTTCAGGTCGTACAGGCCCTTGAGGTCCACCGGCTCGGTCAGGTCCACGTCGACGGCGTGGTCGAGCCCGGCCTTGAGCGAGGACGAGATCGGGTCGTTGGTGAACTCCAACGTCGGCCACGCCTGCTTGATGAGCTTCAGGTCCAACGGCTTGCCGGTGATCTTGCCGATCGCGTCGGAGATGGCCTGCTGTGCCTCCTCCGGCTTGGTGTTGACGAACTCGTTGGCGGCCACCTGGCCGTCGACCAGCTTCTGCACCACGTCCGGGTGCGCCTTGAGGAACTTCGTGCTCACCAGCAGGTTGGTGATGACGAACTTCTTGTCCGGCCACAGGTCGCGCTCGTCGACCAGCACCTTGCCGCCGGCGTTGACCAGGCGGGAGACGAACGGCTCGGGCACCCAGGCGCCGTCGATCCCGCCGCTGTTGAACGTCTCGATGGTCTGGGCGTTCTCCTGCGGCACGATCTTGACGTCACCACCACCCTCCTTGGTGGTGGTGAGGCCCTGCTGCTTGAGCCAGTACCTGATCGCCACGTCCTGGGTGTTGCCCAGCTGCGGGGTGGCGATCTTCTTGCCCTTCAGGTCCTGCGCGCCGGTGATGCCGGGCTTGACCACCAGCGCCACGCCGCCGGAGGCCGCGCCGGAGACGACCCGGACGGCCTCACCCTTGGACTTGGAGAAGGCGTTGACTGTCGGGTTCGGACCGATGTAGGTGGCGTCCAGCGCGCCGGAGAAGACCGCCTCGATGGCGGCCGGGCCGGCGTTGAAGGTCTTCGGGTCCAGCTTGACGTTGGCGCCGAGCTTCTCCGCGAAGATGCCCTTCTCCACGCCGACGACCGCCGACGCGTGGGTGATGTTGGGGAAGTAGCCGAGGCGCAGCGTCACCGGGCCGGAGCTGCCGCCCGCGCCCTCACTGTCGTCGCCGCACGCGGCGGTGCTGCCCAGGGTCGCCGCGCCGACCGCGGCGAGGGTGGCCAGGGTGACCAACCGGCGCAGGGGGAGCCGTCTCATCGTCATCCAATCCGCAGTATTCCTACTTAGTTGGTAGGAAGACTGGGCCAGGGCGAGGTCAGCGTCAAGGCCCATCCACATGGCGGGATGGCGCGTCTCAGTTATGTCGGTATTTCCTACCAGCTTGCTAGGGTAATCGGCATTCGGTCACCGGCAGAGAGGCGACTTCGCGATGACCTTCCACTGGTTCCTGCCCACCTCCGGCGACGGCGACCAGGTCGGTGCCGCCACCGTCACCGCCGGCGCCGCGAGGCACGACCGGGCCGCGACGGTGGCCTATCTGGCCGAGGTTGGCCGGGCCGCCGAGACGAACGGGTTCAGCGCCGTTCTCACCCCGGTGGGCGCCGGCTGCCCCGACCCGTGGATCGTCTGCGCCGCTGTCGCACAGCACACCGAGCGGCTCGGCATGTTGGTCGCGGTCCGGGCCGGTTTCGCGCTGCCCACCCTGATCGCCCAGCAGGCCGAGGCGTTTCAGGCCGTCTCGGGTGGCCGGCTCTCGCTCAACATCGTGACCGGGGGCGACCCGGCCGAGCAGCGGGCGTACGGCGACTTCCTCGGGCACGACGACCGCTACGCGCGTACCGGCGAGTTCGTCGAGGTGCTTCGCCGCGCCTGGGCCGGCGGGCCGTTCGACTACGCCGGAGAGCACTACCGGGTCGACGGCGGCGGCCTGGCCACACCACTTGCCGCGCCTCCGCCCGTCTACTTCGGCGGCGCGTCACCGGCCGCCGAGACGGTGGCCGCCCGACAGGCCGACGTGTACCTGATGTGGGGCGAAGCACCGACGTCGATAGCGGCCCGGGTCACCCGGGTCCGGGCGCTCGCCGCCGGGCACGGCCGCACCCTGCGCACGGGCCTCCGCCTGCACGTCATCGCCCGGCCGACGAGCGCCGAGGCGTGGGCCGAGGCGGACCGGTTGCTGGCCGGGATGAGCCCGGAGCGGATCGCCGCCGCCCAGGCCCGGTTCCGCCGGATGGACTCGTTGGGCCAGGCCCGGATGGCCGCGCTGAACGCCGGCCGCGCCGACGGGCTCACCGTCGCACCGAACCTCTGGGCCGGCGTCGGCCTGGTCCGCGAGGGCGCCGGCACCGCGCTGGTCGGCAGCTACGCCGAGGTAGCGGCCCGCATCGACGAGTACGCCGCGCTCGGCGTCGACGAGTTCATCCTCTCCGGCTGGCCGCACCGTGAGGAGGCGGAGCGGGTCGGCACCGAGGTGCTGCCCCTGGTGACGGCCCCGGTCGCGGCGGCTCCGGGAAGGTCGCGGGTGGCGGAGGTGTCGACGCGCTAGGGTCGACTCCGTGGCGGCGCGGAGATCCAGAATTCCAGCGACGAAGTATCCGGTCGAGCGGTTCACCCTCGACAACGGCCTGCGGGTGGTGCTCACCCCCGATCGCAGTGCCCCGGTGATCGGGGTGGCGGTGGTCTACGACGTCGGCATCCGCTCGGAGCCGGAGGGGCGGACCGGCTTCGCCCACCTCTTCGAGCACCTGATGTTCCAGGGCTCGGAGAACCTGGAGAAGCTGGCCCACTTCCGGCACGTGCAGGGCGCGGGTGGCACCTTCAACGGCTCCACCCACCTGGACTACACCGACTACTTCGAGACGCTGCCGAGCAACGCGCTGGAACGCGCGCTGTTCCTGGAGGCGGACCGGATGCGGGGCCCCCGGCTGACCGAGGAGAACCTGCGTAACCAGGTCGACGTGGTCAAGGAGGAGATCAGGGTCAACGTCCTCAACCGGCCGTACGGCGGCTTCCCCTGGCTGACCCTGCCTCCGGTCATGTTCGACACCTTCCCGAACGCCCACGACGGCTACGGCTCGTTCGACGACCTGGAGTCGGCGACCGTCGCCGACGCCGCGGACTTCTTCCGCCGCTACTACGCCAGCGGCAACGCCGTGGTGGCCGTCAGCGGCGACATCGACGTGGCCGAGGCGACCGAGCTGGTCACCCGGCACTTCGGCGACGTGCCGGCCCGACCGGCACCGCAACGGCCCGACTTCACCGAGCCCGACCTGAGCGCCGAGCGGCGCACCTCGTACACCGATGCCCTGGCGCCGCTGCCGGCGGTGGCCGGCGCCTGGCGCGTGCCCGACCCGGTCACCGACTTCGCCGGCTACCTGCCGTACGTGGTGCTGGCCGAGGTGCTCACCGACGGCGACGCGTCGCGACTGGTCGAGCGACTGGTGCAGCGGGACCGCACGGTGACCAGCCTCGGCGGATACCTCGGTTTCATGGGCGACCCGTTCGACGTCCGCGACCCCACCGCGCTGCTGTTGCAGGCGCACCTGCCGCCGGGTGGCGATGTGGACAAGGTGCTGCGCACCATCGACGAGGAGCTGGACCGACTGGCCACCGACGGGCTGACCGACGGTGAGCTGGCCCGCACCCAGGCCCGGATGGCGACCCACCTGCTGCGCGACACCGACGCGGTGCTCGGTCGGGCACTGCGGATGGCGGTGCTGGAGCAGCAACGCGGCGAACCAGGCCTGCTCAACGAACTGCCCCGGCTGGTCGGCGAGGTCACCGAGGAGCAGGTCCGGGCCGCCGCGGCCACCCTGCGCCCGGAGCGCCGGGCCGCCATCGAGGTCATCGCCGGAGGTGCCCGATGAGCGCGACCACCGCTACCGCTCCGGTCGGGCCGCGTACGCTGCCGCCGCTGGGGCCGACCCGCAAACTGAAGGTGCCCCGGCAGGCCGAGCGCACGCTGCGCAACGGTCTCACCGTGATCGCCGTACGCCGGCCCGCCGTACCCCTTGTCGAACTACGACTCTGGGTGCCGTTCGGCCGGGTCCACCTGGCCCGAGGCGCGATGCTCTCGCAGACCATGCTCTCCGGCACCGAGTCGATGACCAGCGTGCAGATCGCCGCCGAGTTGCAGAAGGTGGGCGGTGGGCTCTCCGCAGGCGTCGACCCGGACCGGCTGATGCTCTCCGGCGCCGGCCTGGTCACCGGTCTGGACCGGATGCTGGAGCTGCTGGCCGAGGTGCTGACCGGTGCGAGCTACCCCAGCGACGAGGTGGCCACGGAACGGGACCGGCTGGTCGACCGGATCCAGGTGGCGCAGAGCCAACCGGCGCACCTGGCCCGGGAGGCGCTGCTCAAGCGGATCTACGGCCGGCACCCGTACGCGACGCAGACGCCGGATCCCGGCCAGATCCGTGCCGTCCGGCCTGCGGCGCTGCGCACCCTGCACTCGGAGCGGGTCCATCCGACCGGCGCGCAGTTGGTGCTGGTCGGTGACGTGCAGCCGGAGAAGGCACTCGATGCGGCCGAGCGGGCGCTCGGCGGCTGGTCGGGTGCCGGGCGGGTGGCCGAGCTGCCGGCGACCCCGCCGCTGGAGCCGGGGCCGCTGCTGCTGGTCGACCGGCCGGGCTCGGTGCAGTCCTCGCTGCGGATCGCGCTGCCGGCGGTGCCGCGCACCGACCCTGACCACGCCCCGCTGCAACTGGCCAACCTGATCTTCGGCGGCTACTTCTCCTCCCGGTGGGTGGAGAACATCCGCGAGGACAAGGGCTACACCTACGGCCCGTACTCCTTGATCGAGCACTCCGTCGCCGGTTCGGTGCTGGTCGCCGCCGCCGACGTGGCCACCGAGGTCACCGGCCCGGCTCTGCTGGAGACGACGTACGAGCTGGGTCGGTTGGCGTCGCTGCCGCCGAAGCCCGAGGAGTTGGAGCAGGCCCGGCAGTACGCCCTGGGCACCCTTCAGCTCGGCATGTCCACCCAGGCCGGGTTGGCGGCGTTGACAAGCGCGTACGCCGGCAACGGTCTGCGCTTGGACTTCCTCGCCGAGTACGCGGCGAGGTTGGCGAAGGCGAGCATCGACGACGTCGCGCAGGCGGCGGCCCGCTACCTGGCCCCGGCCCGAGCGGCGATCGTGGTGCTCGGCGACGCGGAGCGGATCACCCCGGGGCTGGCCGCGCTGACCACGGTTCACACCGAGCAAGACGCGTGAGCGAGCGGAGCGAGCGAGCCATGGGGCTCAGCAGCGGGCTGTCTCACGGCGGTGCGCAGCGAAGCGGAGCGCCGGCGTGAGCGGGGAGGCGGCGCCGCCGTTGGCGCGGTCCACGCTGGATCGGGCTGCGCACCGGCGGGGTGACTCGCAGTGGTTGACCGAGGCGTGGTTGCGCGCCCGCGTGCTGCTGCTCGATTCGACCGACGAGGGTCGGACGCTGGCTCGCACCGAGACGTCTCCGCCGACGTTGGTGCTGTTCGGGGCGGGTGATGTGCCCGCCGGGTCCGAGTCGATGGCGATGTTCCTGGGTGTCGAGCCGGACGGGGTGCCGGTCTTCGCTGTCGACACGCCTCTTCCGGCGATCCCGGGGACCCGGGCGGTCCACCTCCGGGAGGTGGGTCACCTGCTCGCCGACCGGGAGGCCGGCATCTTCACCACAGCGTTGGCGCTGGTCAACTGGCACACCCGACACGGCTATTCGACGAGCACCGGCGCGCCGACCGCTATGGACGAGGCCGGTTGGTCGCGGGTGGACCGCAATGGTGGGCGGATCTGGCCGCGTACCGACCCGGCGATGATCGTGCTCGTTCACGACGGCGTGGACGGCCCGGACGGTCGCTGCCTGCTCGGCAACAACGCCGGCTGGCAGGGCACCCCGGGTGGTCGCCGTTACTCCTGCCTGGCCGGCTACGTGGAGCCGGGCGAGTCCGCGGAGGCGGCCGTGCTGCGCGAGGTCCGCGAGGAGGTGGGCATCGGGGTCGAACGTATCGGGTACGTGGGCAGCCAGGCCTGGCCGTTCCCCGGCTCGCTGATGCTGGGCTTCCTGGCCACCGCGAACCCGACCGAGCCGGTGCGGGTCGACCCGTCCGAGATCGCGTACGCCCGGTGGTTCTCCCGTCGGGAGATCGGGGCGGCGTTGGCCGGGCAGACGGTGGACGTGGGCGACGGGGCCCGGCTGATCCTGCCGCCTCCGTCGTCGATCGCGCTGTTCCTCATTCACCGCTGGCTCGACGGTTGGGTGGACGCCGACCGCTGAGCACGGTCCCGACCCGTGGCCGCCGTTGCCGCGGCGGTCACGGGCCGGGAACACGGGCCGTCGTGGTCGGCGGGTGCGAGTAACGCGGCGGGGGAGCCGGTCCGACCACGACGGACGACCTGTGGAATCAGGTGCCGGTGCGGCCTGGTCTGTGTCGGAAGGCGGGCCGCGACTCGATCAGCGGGAGGACCTTGACCCGTTGCTTGCCGGCGCGGACCGCGCCGACGGTGGCCAGGGCGCGGGCCAGCAACAGCGCGGCGTCCCGGTCCTCGGCGTGCACGATCTGCCGGCGCGGCTCGGGCGTGGTCGTCTCGTCGCGAAGTCGGTGGCCGTCCGCCCAGGCGGCGGCGATGTCCCCGTCAGCGACGGCGCGGATGTCGGTGCGAACGATCAGGAACCGCATGAGGGTCTCCGGATGAACCGCGACGGATGAGCCAGTGTGGAAGTTCCACGTACTCGAGGGCCATGTTACGCCCCGTGTTCGTCCCAGCAACTGAAACGCGCCTATCGGTTTCGAGCCTCGTCCGATCGGCGGATGGCTGCTCAGCAGGGTCGTCGGGTCGCGAAGCGACGGAGCTCGTCGGGTGCGACGCGACGGGGCCGCCGGCAGTGCGCCGACGGCCCCGTACCAGTCACTGAATCAGTTCAGATCGAACTGGCCCTTCTTCGCCCCGGTGATGAAACCGAGCCATCCCGCGCGGTTGAACAGCAGCACCGGGCCGCCCCGGTCCTTGCTGTCGCGCAGGGCGACCGCCGACGTGCCGGTGGCGAGTGGGGCAACCTCCACGCAGTTCGAGGTCTGGCTACGTGTGCTGGTACGCCACGGGGCGTCCGCCAACGAGTGGGCGGAGACGGACGGCGTGTTGCGGATGTCTTTCATGGTTCTGCTCCTGATGTGCAGCGATCCGATGGGACGAGTGGTGCCGCACGTCCCGACGGAGGGTCCCCCGTGGATCACCGGTCCGTCAGTCGCCCCGATTCCCGGCGGCGTTGGGTCGGCGCCGTTGCCGGCCCGAACGCCACTGTGGATGGGGGCGTCGCCTCGGTCAGCCGTCCCGTCGCCTCGATCAGCCAGGAGAGGGTGTCCGAAGCGTTAAGTGCCGCCGTGCATAGCCACTCGAACACCACTTTATAGCGATTTAGCGTGATTGACTCGGTCGACATGACGTCGGTGAACCCACCTTCGATGGCCAATGTCTCCGGATCGAGGGGATCGGCGAACCGATAGACCGAGAAGGCGGTCGGCGGAAGGTACCAATTTCCGATCTGGGTCTCCCGGGGCAGCACGTGCAGGGCCACGTTGGGCAGCAACGCCAACTCGCAGAGTTGGAGCAGCTGCTCGTGCAGCACCTCCGGCGGCCCGGCCCGACGGCCGAGAGCCGCCTCCTCCAACACCGCTGTGTAGCGGGGAGCGTGCGGTTCGCGGGTCAGCAGCGACTGGCGGGCCAGCCGGGCCTGCACCTCGGTCTCCGGCTCGTCGCCGGGCTCCGGCTCGCCCGCGCCCGCGTTCACCTGCCGGGCCGACACGATCCGGAGCTGGGCGTACCCGGGGGTCTGCATCAGGCCCGGCACCAGCACCGGGTTGTACTCGGAGATCTCCGCGCAGCCCGCCTCCAGCTCGGCCCAACTGCGCTGTTGCTGCGTCATCACCGGAAAGTTCTTCAGCCAGCCGCGCATGTCGCCGGCCTCGTTGGTGATGCCCAGCAGCTCGTCGTGCACCGCCTGGTCGGCGCCGTAGAGGTCGAGCAGGTCGCCGACGTCCTGCGGGTCCGGTCGGCTGCGGCCGTTCTCCAAGCGGGACAGTTTGGACGCGGAGGCCCAACCGATACGCTCGATGACCTGATCGCCGGTGAGGCCCGCGGCCTCACGTAGGCGGCGCAGCTCGATGCCCAACCGGCGACGACGCAGGATCGGGCTGGGTGCGGCAGGAGGCACAGTGTCCTCTTTCCCGTCGACCGCCGCAGACGCGACGGTAACTGTATGAAATTCGCCCCCCACGGTCAGTATGGACGGCGCGACCGGTGTCGGAGGTTCCGGCGAGGGCGTGTCTTGCGAAAATCGCACCACGGGAATGCCGGATGACGACGGACCCGCGGTCGCGGCCCGTCGACCTCGCCCATCTGGGCACGCCATCCCGCCGGAGGGACCCCATGCGCACGATCCTGCGCCGACCCGACTTCCGCCTGCTCTTCGGCGGCCTGCTGGCCAGCATGACCGCCGAGTCGATCCTGCTGCTCGCACTCGCCATCTGGGTCAAGGATCTGACTGGCTCGAACGGGTTGGCCGGCGCCACGATCTTCGCGGTCATCGCGCCGATGACGCTGGCGCCCCTGGTCGGCTGGGTCGTCGACCGCTACCCGCGCCGGCCGTTCTTCGTGGCCGCGAACGTGCTGACCGCGGTCCTGCTCGCCCCGTTGTTCACCGTCCGCGACGCGGGCGACGTCTGGGTCGTCTATCTGGTGGCCGCCCTGTACGGACTCTCGTCCATCACGCTCGGCGCGGCGCTCAGTGGGCTCATCCGCGAGATGGTGCCTGTCGAGCTGCTGGCCGACGCGAACGGCGTGCTCCAGACCGTGCGGCAGGGGATTCGACTGGTCGGCCCGCTGGTGGGCGCGGCGCTCTACGCGGCGCTCGGCGGGTGGGTGCTGGCAGGGATCGGCATGGTCGGATTTCTGACCGCGGCGGCGGTGGTCACCGCGCTGCCCAGACCGCAGCAGCTGCCACCGGCCGTACGGCTGCGGTGGCCGGCCGAACTGGGTGCCGGCCTGCGGCACCTGGCCGGCGAGCCGGCCCTGCGGCGGGCCCTGCTCGGCTACGGGCTCGGGTCGCTGGTGATGGGCTTCAGTGAGTCGCTCATCTTCGCCTACGTCGACCAGGGGTTGAACCGGGATGCCGCGTTCGTGGGCGTGCTGGTCACCGTGCAGGGCGTCGGCGGGTTGCTCGGCGGACTCTGCTCACCGACGCTGGTCCGCCGGCTCGGAGAGGTCGGCACGCTGGCCGCCGGGGTCGCCTTCTTCTCTCCGGCCGCGCTCGCGCTCGCGTTCCCCGATCTGCGGCTCGGTTTCGCGGCGGTGCTGCTGGCCGGGGTCTCGCTCCCGCTGACGATGGTGGGGTTGCACACGCTGATCCAGCGCCGCACCCCGCCGTCGCTGGTCGGTCGGGTCGCCGCGGCCACCCAGGCTGTGGTCAGCGGGCCGCAGGCGTTCTCCATCGGGGCGGGCGCCCTGCTGGTCGGGTTTTTGGACTACCGGCTGCTGTTCGCGCTGGTCGGTGTGGCCACGCTGGCCGCCGGCAGCTACCTGTGGCGGGGCCGGCACCTGAGCGCGCCGGCCGGGGCCCGCCCGCCGACGCCGCCCACCCGTCCGACGCTCCCGGCGCCCCGCCGACCGGTCGAGGACGCCGACCGACCCGGGCTTGCGGCGCCCACCGACCGTCGCCACCGTGACCCGGTCCCGGACACGACGAGCGGCCGCCCCGGGTGGGGCGGCCGCGCACCGAGAATGAACCGGCAGATCAGGCGTTGAGCGTCTCCAGGTGCTGCTTCACCTGGGTGATCGAGGGATTCGTCAGGGCACTGCCGTCGGCGAAGCGCAGCGTCGGCACCGTCTGGTTGCCGCCGTTGACGCTCATCACGAAATCCGCGGCCTTCGGGTCCTGCTCGATGTCGACCACCTCGTACCCGATGCCCTCCCGGTCGAGCTGCGACTTCAGCCGGTGGCAGTAGCCGCACCAGGGGGTGGAATACATCGTCAGCATCCTCGGATCCTCCAACTCCTCCGGCCGCGGCTTGCGGATCAAGCCGAGCCTGTTCGCTGCAACGCTGGGAGGAGCTGAGATGATTCCTGGTTGTGGTGGTTCACTCAGCGTCGGAACAGGTGCTCGCCGGGCTGGACCCTGAGCAACGCTCCGCCGTGACCGCACCTGCCGGCCCGGTCTGCATCCTGGCCGGCGCTGGCACCGGCAAGACCCGGGCGATCACCTCCCGCATCGCCCACCGGGCGCTCTCCGGGGAGATCTCTCCCCGGCACGTGCTCGCTGTCACCTTCACCGCCCGCGCCGCCGCCGAGATGCGACAGCGTCTCACCCTGCTCGGGGCGCAAGGTGTCCAGGCGCGCACATTTCACGCGGCGGCGCTACGCCAGGTGCGGTACTTCGCGCCCCGGCTGCTGTCCGGCCGCGCCATGCCCGAACTGCTGGACAGCAAGGTACGACTGGTCACCCTCGCCGCCGCCCGGGTCGGCCTGCGTACCGACCGGGCCGCCGCCCGTGACCTGGCCGGCGAGATCGAGTGGGCGAAGTCGTCGCTGGTCGAGCCGACGGACTACGTGGTGGCCGCGGCCCGGGCGCTGCGTGACACACCGCACGAGCCGACGAAGGTCGCCGACGTGTTCACCGCGTACGAGCAGATCAAACGGTCGAACGGCGTGATCGACTTCGAGGACATGCTGCGAGCCGCCGTGTGGGGCATCGAGGAGCACCCGGACGTCGGCGAGCAGATCCGCACCCAGTACCGGCACTTCGTGGTCGACGAGTACCAGGACGTCAACCCACTCCAGCAGCGGCTGCTGGAGGCCTGGCTGGCCGGCCGCAACGACCTGACCGTGGTCGGCGACGCCAGCCAGACGATCTACTCGTTCACCGGGGCGACCTCCGCGTACCTGGTCGACTTCCCACGCCGGCACCGCAACGCCACTGTGGTGCGGCTGGTCCGCGACTACCGCTCCACCCCGCAGGTGGTCGGGCTGGCCAACGCGGTGATCTCCCAGGCCCGAGGCACCGAGGCGCGGTTGCGGCTGGAGCTGAGCGGGCAGCGCCTACCCGGCCCCGAGCCCGACCTGCGGATCTTCACCGACGAGCCGGCCGAGGCGAACGCGGTGGCCGCGCGTTGCCGCGCGTTGATCGACGCGGGCACGCCGGCGAAGGAGATCGCCGTGCTGTTCCGGGTCAACGCGCAGTCCGAGGCGTACGAGAAGGCGCTCACCGAGGCCGCGGTGCCGTACGTCGTGCAGGGCGCGGAGCGGTTCTTCGAACGGACCGAGGTGCGACAGGCGATGGTCGCGCTGCGTGCCGCCACCCGCTCGATCCCGGGGGAGACACCGCTGCCGGCCGCCGTCGTCGAGGCGCTCACCGCCGTCGGCTGGGCCCCGGACGCGCCCCCGGCCGGCGGCGCGGCCCGCGAGCGGTGGGAGGCGCTGTCCGCGCTGGTCCAGCTCGCCGAGGAGTACGCGGCCACCCCCGAGGTCGTACCGATCGGCGAGGCCGCCTCGGTGGAGCGCCCGGTCACCCTCACCGACTTCACCGAGGAGTTGGCGCGCCGAGCCGCCCAGCAGCACGTGCCGACGGTGGACGGCGTGACGTTGGCGTCCCTGCATTCGGCGAAGGGGTTGGAGTGGGACGCCGTCTTCCTGGTCGGCCTCGCCGAGGGCACCCTGCCCACCACGTACGCCAAGACCGTCGAACAGGTCGAGGAGGAGCGCCGGCTGCTCTACGTCGGGATCACCCGCGCCCGGGAGTGGCTGTGGTTGTCGTACGCCGCCGCGCGCTCGCCGGGCGGACGGGCCCGGCGGCCGTCGCGGTTCCTGCCCCAGCTGGACCGCTCCGGCGGCACCGAGCGGGCGACCGGCGGCACCGGTCCGGCCGGTCGTCCCGAGCGGCGGCGAACCCAGATCGTCTCCTGCCGGATCTGCGGCGCCACCCTGCTCGCCGGCCCGGACCGCAAGCTCGGCCGCTGCCCCACCTGCCCGTCCGACATAGACGATGAGCTGCACGAACGGCTGCGCGAGTGGCGGCAGCGGGTGGCCGGTGCGCAGAAGGTCCCGGCGTACGTGGTCTTCACCGACGCGACGCTTGTCGCGTTGGCCGAGCGGCGACCGGGCCGGTCGGAAGAGTTGATCGCCATCGCCGGCATCGGCCCGCGCAAGCTGGGCCTCTACGGCGAGTCGGTGCTGGCCCTCGTGGCCGGTGCCGGGGTGGACGATGTCTGCCCGGAGAAAACTTTCGAAATCTCGTCGTAAATTCGTTTGCCCTCGCCCCGGCGCGAGGAATAGCCTCAGAACACACCACGCGAGCGGCGCCATTCCGGCTGCTCACGGGGTCGGTCCAGTCGATTCGAGGAACGTGAGGGAGGTGGCACCGTGAAGATCTTCACCTATGAGCGTCTGACGGCGATGCCGTCTGTCTGCGCTCCGCTGTCGGCTGTCCGGGTGGCCCTTGCGGCTGCACGACCGTCGGTTCCACAGGTGCACCAGGTTCAGGCCGAGCTGATCCTGACCGTCGCGCCCGCTGGAGTCGAGGGGACCAGTGGCTTCACGGGCAATGGCATCCGGGTCGCCAAGAAGCGCATGGATGTCCGCGGCGTTCCACCTCGAGGTAAACCGGTCTGACCATCAGACTCCGGCTCACCTCGAGGCCGCGGAACCCGCTTACCGGGATCCGCGGCCTCAGTTTTTTGCCCGCCGTAAGTACGTCGGAATGCGATCCACGAGATCGAAGTGAGAGAGAGGTGACCGGGAGATGAGTCTGGCGTTGGCCCCCCTCGACATGAGCGTCGAGATGGAGGCGAACCTGCCCTGCCGGAAGTTCGACCCCGACCTGTGGTTCTCCGACTCGCCCACCGAGCTCGAGCTGGCCAAGTCACTCTGCGGGGACTGCCCGCTGCGTGTCGAGTGCCTGGCCGGAGCCGTTGAGCGAGCGGAGCCCTGGGGCGTCTGGGGCGGCGAGATCTTCGAGCGTGGCGCGGTTGTCCCGCGTAAGCGGCCCCGTGGCCGTCCGCGTAAGGAGGACGTCGCCCGTGACGCCGAGCTTCGGGTCGAGGCCGAGGCGCGCTTGGCGGCCAGTGGGCTGTCCGAGGTGCGTGGCGCGGTCCGGCTGGCAGCCTGACATGTTCCCGACCCGTTCCAACTACGCCGGTGGTACACCGGCAGTGAGTGAGAAAACGATGTTGAACGTTCCGAGTGGAGCCTTCGAGATGCAACTACTCCACGAAGCGTTGACCAGGGCTCGAATGCGCCGGCCTCAGGCCGGTCGTACCACCACGAGCACTGAGGCAACCCGATCCGCCCGCACCGTCGCCATGACCGGCCGCAACCAGGCGGCTCGCGACCTGGGCGTTCTCTAGTACCACCCCACGCAGAAGGGCGGGTGCCGACCGGCACCCGCCCTTCCCCATGTCGTCAGGCGCCGGTGCCTCGTCGTGGTCAGGCGACCGGGGCGAAGCCGGGCAGCCAGCGCTCCAGGATGCTCCGGTAGGGGGCCTTCGCCTCCAACTGGCAGAGCACCCCGATCGACCCGAGCGTCACCCGGTGGATCAGCAGGTACGACGGAGGCAGGTTGAGCTGCCTGCTCAGCTGGTACGTGGGGGAGCGGGGGCTGGCCAGCCGACCCGCCTCGGCCCGTAGCCAGGCCCGCGTGAACCGGAAGCCGTCCGCCGCGATGGGCTCCAGCATGGGGCGGATGAAGTCGAGCACGCCCTCGGCGTCGATCTCCTCGGCCGAGCCGATGAACCCCTCCGACCGCAGCCCCGCCACGACCTCGTCGGCATCGCCGCGCAGGGCCATCGCGGCGATACGACCGATCGGCTCCGGGGTGCCCTCCGGCATCCGGGCCACCGCACCGAAGTCGATCACCCCGAGCCGGCCGTCGGGCAGCAGCCGGAAGTTTCCCGGGTGCGGGTCGGCGTGCAACAGCCCGGCCCGCTGCGGCGCGGAGAGGTGCAGGGTGGCCATCAACCGGCCCGCCTCGTCCCGGTCCTCCTCGGTGCCCTCGCGGATGATGTCAGCCAGCGGGGTGCCCGTCACCCATTCGGTGACCAGCACCCGGGGCGCGGCGTTGACCACCTCCGGGATGTAGATCTCCGGGTCGTCGGCGTACGCGGCGGCGAAGGTGCGCTGCGACTCAGCCTCCAACTCGTAGTCCAACTCCTCGGTGATCCGTTCGCGCAGCTCGGCCAGGAGCGGCTTGACGTCGAGGCCGGGCTGGATGGCCCGGAACATTCCGCCCAGTCGGGAGAGCTGCTTGAGGTCGGCGAGCAGGGCGTCGCCTGCCCCCGGATACTGGATCTTGACCGCCACGTCGCGGCTGTTGGGTTCGCCCGACTCGTCGAAGCCCGGCTCGCGCCACCGCGCCCGGTGCACCTGGCCGATGCTGGCGGCGGCGGCCGGAACGTCGTTGAACTCGACGAACAGGTCCCGCCAGTCGGGGCCGAGCTGCTCGGCCAGCACCTTGTGCACGCTGGCGACCGGCAGCGGCGGGGCCGCCTCCTGCAACTTCGTCAGCGCCTGCCGGTAGGGCGCGGCGATCTCCTCCGGCAACGCGGCCTCGAAGACCGACAGCGCCTGCCCGAACTTCATCGCCCCGCCCTTGAGCTGGCCCAGCACGCTGAACAGCTGCTCGGCGGTGCGCTGCTGAATCTCCGCGGAGATCACGTCGGAGGCCAGCCCGGTGACGCGCTTCCCCATCCCGAGAACGGTCCGGCCGGCGAAGCCGAGCGGCAGGGCGGCGAGCTTGGCGGTGCGGGACACGGCGCGGCGCGGGATGTCGGTCACTCGGTCATTGTTACCGACCGGAGGGCCCCGCTGCTGCTCTGCGGCCGGGCTGGTGCGGACACTCGGCCCCGCGAGCACCCACAAGCCGGGTGTGGCGGCCAACCCCGACGACGGAAACGGCCGGCACCGGTGATCTCCATGGCGCTACCCAGCGTCTCCGGCTGGCCGCCGTCCAGCTGCGTCAGCGCCTCGGCCAGCGCGTACCCGCAGGCGGCGAACAGCGTGCCGGTCGTTCCGGCGGCCGCCGGGTCGGCGGCGGCGAGTTGCGCGGCGAGCCGGGGCCAGTCCGGGTCACGGTCGGCCCGGTGCAGCTCGACGCAGTACAGGCAGGGCCCGGCGGGTGGGCGGACCAGCGGCCCGATCACCGGTACGCCCTCTCGCAGCGTGACCAGCAGGTGCGGCTGTCGGCGCTGGGCGAGGCCGGCGGCGAGCAGTGCGGGAGGCCGGTCCGTGCCGCACTGGATCACCAGGTCGATCCGCCCGGCGCGGCTGGGGTGGGTGCCGGTGCCCGGTGCGACGCGGTTGACCGCAGCTCGCACCGCCGGCGCCAGTGGGCGACCAAGTTCGGTGGCGGGGATGCCAGTGCCGATCAGGTCGACGGGGCGTACCGGGCCGGTGAGCTGGGGAATCACCTGCCCCACGCCGGACTGGGCCAACGCCACCGTCAGCGGCCCGCCGAGCGCGCCGGCGCCGCTGAGCAGGACGCGGGCCGCCCGCCGCCGACGCAGGACCTGCGCGGGGCTGCCGGGCAGTCGGGCGGCGGCCAGGGCCAGCGCGCCGGCCTCCGCCGCGAGCCGGGCACGGACCGGGCCGGTCAGGTCGCGGGGGAGCAGGCTGTGCGCGGGCACCAACAGGCCGGCGGCCCGCAGGGTGTCGAGCAGGGTACGCGCGTCGTCGGCGCTGACCTGGGCGGCCGCAGCCTGGGCCAGCACGGTGCGCTCGCTACGGGTGCCGTCGAGCAGGTCGAGCAGGTGGGCGGCGCGGGGGTTTGCCAACTCCAGGAGGACTGCCGGCCCAGGGCCGATGCCGAGCTGGAGGGTGTGCCGGTCCCGCCAGAGCCGGTTGAGGCCGGGCAGCAGGGTGGGGCGGGGCAGTGCGGTGCGGCTCATGGTCACGAATCGTGACCGCATCTTCGCGTTCGGTCGATCGTTGTCCACAGGCGGCCAGGCCGCTGTCCAGCGTTATCCACAGGATTTGAAGGGTTTTCCACAGCCCCTCATGCCTGTTGTCGGTCACCCGACAGGGCTTCTGTTGTCGGGTCACCCGACAGGGCTTTGTTGTCGGTCACCCGAAGGGCTACCGACGCCGGTGGCACCGAACTCCCGATCGGCAACGGGGGTGGGATGGCCACCGGCCACCCCACCCCCGTTCACCCGTTCGGGTCAGACCTTGGCCTTGCCCAGGATGCGGTTCACTGTTGTACCGCATACCGGACACTTGCCCTTGGCCATGTTCATTCCGGTCTTCGAGACCTCGACGTGTCCCTCGAAGTCCCGCTTCTCCTTGCACTTCACGCAGTAACCGTTGTAGGTCGTCTGGGCCTGGTCGGCCACGGTGCCCTCCTCGTCTCGTCCGCCGGTCAATGCCGTTCCGGCGGGGTGCCCGGCGGCGGGCCACACAAGGCGCCGGCGCTGGGTCTCACTCCGCGGCCACCTTCGTGACCGCTGGTCCGCGGACCCTACCCAGGTCTGGGCAGTTCCATGTCAGCTGTGCATCGACACTGTGAGCAAGTCGACGTCGAGAGTGTGCATGGCGAAATAGGTCGGATAAGTCAGTTTGGCGGGGACACGCCGACCAAACCCTGACAGCCACCCGTGCGAGTGCCCCCGCGGCGGCATCCGGGGCGGTGATCACCTACGGTGGGGACGTGCCGCGCACCGGCGCCATCGCCGTTCACCAAGGGTGACGAGATGGCGCGATGGCGCTGAGGTCAAGAAATTTTCGGGACGCCTGGCGACCAATCACCATTTTCTGGGCGCGTGTCGTGCGGTTGACTCTTGCGGACCCCTGGTCAGTGGGCATTAGCTGTCCTTCGTGACACGTAGTCGAGGCTGCGCGGGCCAGTGATGGCGGGGACGCGCAAGCCGGTCGTCGAGGTGCGGCGCAGCCAGCGTCGGCGACGCACGGTGTCCGCGTACCGTGACGGTGAGCGAGTGGTCGTCCTCATCCCCGACCAGTTCTCCCGTGCCGAGGAGAGCGAGTGGGTCGACCGGATGCTCGCCCGGCTCGCCGCCCGGGAGGGGCGCCTCGCCCGCTCCGACGCCGAACTGCTGGCCCGCGCCCACCGGCTCATCGACCTCTACCTCGCCGGGTACGCCACGAAGGCGGTGCCGGCCAGCGTCCGGTGGGTCACCAACCAGAACGGCCGGTGGGGCTCCTGCACGCCGGCAGACCGCAGCATCCGAATCTCGCACCGCGTCCAGGAGATGCCCGAATGGGTGATCGACTACGTGTTGCTGCACGAGTTGGCGCACCTGATCGTGCCCAGCCACAACGCCCGGTTCTGGGCATTGGTCGGTCGCTACCCCAAGTCGGAACGCGCCCGCGGCTACCTCGAAGGGGTCGCTGCCTGCGCACCGCTGCCCACCTGATCCCACACCCCGCGTCCGAGCCGGGGCGCCGCGCGTCTGGATCCACTCGCGGTTCTGAATACCGCGCTGTTGGGGGCTCCGGGACACCGCGACTTCAATGAAACCGAGTCGATCATGTCGGCGAGCCCCGTTCAGCTAGGCGGGTCGGGTGGCCGTGCGGGGCGGGGCGCTAGGGTCGGGGGATGGCGCGACGGGTGGTGGTGGCGTTGCTCGGGCCGGTGCACTGGTCGCCGCCCGGCGTCGACCTGGCGCAGTGGCGAGCGGCTCTCGCGGAAGACGTGATCGACCTGTTCGCCACGCTCAACGAGGTGGAGGTCGCCGTCGCGGTGACCCCGGCCGACCGGGCTCTGGCCGATGCCCTGGTGTGGCCCGGCACGGCGGTGTACGAGGTGGCCGAGCCGACACCGAACGCCGTCTTCGCCGCGCTGGAGGGGTACGACCAAGCGGCCGTGCTGGTCAGTGACGTGCCTGACCTGCCCGCACTGACCGTCGGCAAGCTGCTCCGCCCACTCACCAGCCGGCCGGTCGCGGTGGCCCCGGTCGAGGGCGGCGGCCCGGGTCTGCTCGGGGTCGCGGTACGACTGCCCGCGCCGGACTGGCTGCCCACGCTGGAACTGGACACGGCGACGCCGGCTGAGGCGCGCGCCAACGCACCGCGCCCGGGTGACGTGGCGGTCACCACCGGCTGGCGACGACTGCGCGGCCCGGCCGACCTGGCCACGCTGGACCCGGCCTTCGAGGGCTGGGAAGCGACCCGCGCCCTGCTCTCCGGGTCGGGCCGACCCACCTGAACCGTCGGCACCGCCGAACGCGCCACGGGTGCCCGCTGTCGATCTGCGGGCACCCGTGGCGCAAGCCGTCGATGCGCGGGCGTCAGGCCTTGGCGTCGCCCTCGCCGTCGGTCTCGTCCGACGGACCGGACCGGCCCGGCTGATCCGACTGGCCCGGGGCCTTCTCCTCCACGCCGCCGGGGGCGGTGAAGTCGAAGCTGTCCAGCTCGCTGAGGTCCGTGTCGTTCATCGCGAAGGCGACCGGGTCGGCGAAGTCGTCGTCCGACGGGAGCAGGTCCGGGTGGCCCCAGACGGCGTCGCGGCCCTCGATGCCACGGTGCTGGGTGAGCGCGGCCCAGAGCGCCGCGGCCTCGCGCAGTCGGCGGGGGCGCAGTTCCAGACCGACCAGCGCGGCGAAGGTCTGCTCGGCGGGACCGCCGGCGGCCCGGCGACGACGGAAGGCCTCGCCCAGCCGGACGACGTTGGGCAGCCGGTCGCTGGCGGCGCTGTCCACGACGTGGCACACCCAGCCCTCGACCAGGGCGAGTGCGGTCTCCAGGCGGGCCAGTGAGGCCTTCTGTGCCGGAGTGTCCTCCGGGGTGAAGATGCCCTCCAGGGCGATCGCCTGCATCGACTCGGGGTCGGTCGGGTCGACCCGGCCCATCGCCTCCTCGATCGCCTCCCGGTTGACCCGGATGCCCGAGGCGTACATCTCGACAGCGCTGAGCACATGCCCACGCAGCCACGGGACGTGCTGGAACAGCCGCTGGTGGGCGGCCTCGCGCAGCGCCACGTAGAGGCGGACCTCGTCCTCGGGCAGCTCCAGGCCCTCGCCGTACGCCCGGATGTTGGCCGGGATCAGCGCGGCCGTGCCGGCCGGGCCGAGCGGCAGCCCGATGTCGCCGGCGGAGAGCACCTCTGCGGCGAGCGAACCGAGGGCCTGGCCAAGCTGGCCGCCGAAGAGCGCGCCACCGAGGGAGGCCACCATCGACTGCATCGGGCCGAGCTGGGCGCGGGCCTCCGGTGGCACCAGGTCGCCCATCGCGCCGACCATCCGGCTGGCGACCGGGTCGCACAGCTTGCGCCACACGTCCAGCGTCTTGAAGATCCACTCGTTGCGGTTCCACGCAACGGGGTTCTGGATGCCGGAGGGCCACGCCGAGGCGGGCTCCAACCACAGGTCGGCAAGGCGCAACGCCTCCTCGACAGCGTTGCGCTCGTACATCGACACCGCCGGGTCACCGGCGGCCGCGAGCTGGCTGGCTGCTACCTGCCGGGCCAGGTCCCAGTTGACCGGCCCGCTGCCCGGCGCGGAGAGCAGGTGCTGCAACTGCGACATGAACTGCTGCATCTGCGCGGGATCGTTGGGGTCTGGTGGCTGCCCACCCGGGAGCGCGAAACCGAACGGAATATCAGGCACGCCATCTACGGTACGCGGACCGCGCCCCAGGTAGCCGCCGCTGGCGTTGCGCTGAGGGCGAAGTCGCGCGGCGCATCCGGCGGGTGACCCGCGACCGGTCGGTACGCTCTGCGGCATGAGACGTCGTGGCCTGACGGTCCTGCTCGGTGCCCTGTTCACCGCCCTGCTGAGCATCGGGGTGCTCCGGGTGCCGATTCCGTACGTGGTGCTGGGCCCGGGGCCGACGGTCAACACCCTCGGTACGACCGACGGCAAGGAGGTCATCCAGGTCTCCGGTCGGGAGACCTCGACCTCGGCCGGTCAGTTGCGGTTGACCACGGTGGGGGTGCAGCCCACCGTGCGGTTGCGAGGGGCGATCGCGGGCTGGTTCTCCGACGACGAGGCGGTGGTGCCGCGTGAGCTGGTCTACCCGCCGGGGGAGTCGACGGAGCAGGTCGAGCAGCGCAACGCCGAGGACTTCAAGGCGTCGCAGACCAGCGCGGAGACCGCCGCGCTGCGGGAGCTGGGCTTTCCGGTACAGGTGGTGATCAAGACCGTGGCCGGGGACGGCCCGGCGGCCGGGGCGCTGAAGGCCGGCGACCTGATCACCTCGGTCGACGGCCAGCCGGTGCCGGTGGCCGCGAAGGTCACCGAGCTGGTCCGGGCCAAGCCGGCGGGCACGGCGTTGACCATCGGCTACACCCGTGACGGCGCGCCGGCCACCGCGACGGTGACCAGTCAGGAGCAGGACGGCCGACCGCGAATCGGCGTCGAGATCGATCAGCAGCAGCCGCACCCCTTCACGCTCGGCATCGACCTGGGGGACATCGGCGGCCCGAGTGCCGGTCTGATGTTCGCCCTGGGGATCGTGGACAAGTTGACCCCGGCCGACCTCACCGGCGGCCAGGTCATCGCCGGCACCGGCACCATCGACGACGAGGGCGCCGTCGGCCCGATCGGCGGGATCGCGCAGAAGCTGGTCGGCGCCAAGCGCGCCGGGGCGAAGGTCTTCCTGGTGCCGGCGGACAACTGCGCCGAGGCGGTCCGCAATCCACAGCCCGATCTGCCGCTGTTGCGGGTGGGCTCGTTGGACGAGGCGATGACCGCTCTGGAGGCGTTGCGCGCGGGTGGTCAGCCGACGCGTTGCTGACCGGTGTGACCGTGCCCCGACACGCTCAGGAACAACCCGTACTCTGGGTGCCTGGTCGGAGCCGATCATATCGAGCGTGCGGAGCCAACAGTGGTCATGCGTAGCAGCAGCCCCCTCCCGAGGATGAGCCGGCGCGGGCGCGTCACCATCGCGGTCCTGGTCGGGGTTTTCGTGCTCTTCACCCTGCTCGGCTGGGGTGTCCAGGCGTGGACCGACTGGCTCTGGTTCGACGAGGTCCGCTACACCGAGGTCTTCACCGGTGTCCTGCTCACCCGGTTGGTGCTCTTCCTCGCCATCGGCCTCGGCATGGCGGTGATCGTCGGCGGCAACCTGTGGCTGGCGTACCGGTTGCGCCCGCGACTGCGTCCGCACTCGGTGGAGCAGGCGACCCTGGAGCGCTACCGGATGGTGCTCAGCCCGCGTCTCGGCACCTGGATCTCGCTGACCGCCGCGGTGGTCGGGCTCTTCGCCGGTCTCTCCGCGCAGAACCGCTGGAACCAGTGGCTGCTCTTCCGCAACGGTGGTGACTTCGGCATCAAGGACCCGGAGTTCGGTGTCGACATCGGCTTCTACGTCTTCCAACTGCCGTTCTGGCGTTACCTGCTCGGGGTCGCCTTCACCGCTGTGGTGCTGGCCGTGATCGGCGCGCTGGCGGTGCACTACCTCTTCGGCGGGGTCCGCCTGCAGGGCGTCGGCGACCGGATGAGCAACGCGGCCCGCGCGCACCTGAGCACCCTGGTCGCTGTCTTCGTGCTGTTGAAGGCGATCGCGTACGTGTTGGACCGGCGGGCCATGCTGCTGGAGTACAACGAGGGCGCCAAGTTGTACGGCGCCGGCTACGCCGACGTCAACGCGTTGCTGCCGGCGAAGGAGATCCTCGCCTACATCTCGATCGTGGTCGCCATCGCGATCCTCGTGTTCTCCAACGCCTGGATGCGGAACCTGGTCTGGCCGGGGATCTCGCTGGCGCTGCTCGGTGTGTCCGCGGTGGCCATCGGCGGCATCTACCCCTGGGCGGTGCAGACCTTCGAGGTCAAGCCGAGCGCCAAGGACAAGGAAGCGCCGTACATCCAGCGCAGCATCGACGCGACGCGGGCGGCGTTCGGGTTGGGGGCCACCGAGACGACGCCGTACGCGGCGAACAACCTCACTCCACCGGGGAACCTGGCCACCGACACGTCGGTGGTGTCGAACGTGCGGCTGCTCGACCCGCAGTTGGTCAGCGAGACGTACACCCAGCTCCAGCAGGTGCGTGGCTTCTACGACTTCGGTCCGAAGCTGGACATCGACCGGTACGGGGTGAACGGGAAGGTGACCGACTACGTGGTCGGCGTCCGGGAGATCAACTACGGTGAGCTGACCGACCAGCAGAACACCTGGATCAACCGCCACACCGTCTACACCCACGGGTACGGCCTGGTGGCCGCCCCGGGCAACCAGGTGGTCTGCGGCGGGCAGCCGTTCTTCGTCTCCGGCTTCCTCGGCGAGAAGACCCAGGAGGCGTGCTCCTCGCAGACCGAGCAGATCCCGGCCAAGCAGCCGCGCATCTACTACGGCGAGCGGATGGCGGCCGACGACTACGCCATCGTCGGGCAGGCCGACCCGAACAAGAAGGCCGAGTTCGACAGGCCGGTCGGTGAGGGTGGCGGCGAGTCCTACACCTACACCGGTGAGGGCGGCGTGGAGATCGGCTCCTTCACCCGGCGACTGCTGTACGCCATCAAGGAGCAGGAGTCGAACTTCCTGCTCTCCGAGGCGGTCAACGAGGACTCCAAGCTGCTCTACGTGCGTAACCCGCGCGACCGGGTGGAGAAGGTCGCGCCGTTCCTCACCCTGGACGGCGACCCGTACCCGGCGGTGGTCGACGGTCGGGTGCAGTGGATCGTGGACGGCTACACCACGGCGGCCTCCTACCCGTACGCGGAGAAGGTCAACCTCCAGACCGAGACCACCGACGAGTTGACCAACCGGGGCACCTTCCAGCTCGCCCGGGAAGACGTCAACTACATGCGCAACTCGGTGAAGGCCACCGTCGACGCGTACGACGGCACCGTCAAGCTCTACGAGTACGACGACACCGACCCGGTGCTCAAGGCGTGGAACAAGGCGTTCGGCGGTGACCTGGTGCTGCCGAAGGCGGAGATCCCGGTCGAGCTGAGCGAGCACCTGCGCTACCCGGCGGACATGTTCAAAGTGCAGCGCAACCTGCTCACCAAGTTCCACGTGACGAACCCTGGTGACTTCTACTCCGCACAGGACTTCTGGCAGGTGCCCAACGTGCCGGACGCTCCGGACAGCGGTCAGAAGCAGCCTCCGTACTACCTGTTCACCCAGTTCCCGGGGCAGGAGAGCCCTCGGTTCCAGCTCACCTCGGCGGTCACCCCGAACGGCCGGCAGAACCTCGCCGCGCTGATCTCCGGGTCGTACGTCGACGGGCAGCCCCGGCTGGAGGTGCTGGAGTTGCCGGATCAGACCCGCGTCTCCGGCCCGGTGCAGGTGCACCAGCAGATGACCAACAACGCGAACATCCGTCAGCAGCTCAACCTGCTCTCCAGCAACCAGGCGCAGGTGCAGTACGGCAACCTGCTCTCGTTGCCGTTCGCCGACGGGATGCTCTACGTCGAGCCGGTCTACGTGAAGAGCAACCAGCAGGACGCGTACCCGCTGTTGCAGAAGGTGCTGCTCTCGTACGGTGACGGCGGCTCCTTCGTGGCGCTCGCCGACAACATCAACGACGGCATCAAGCAGTTGGTCGAGCAGGGTAAGAAGGCCGGGCAGGGCACGTCGCCGCCGCCGACGACGGGGGGCAACCCGACGACCCCGACGCCGACGCCGACGCCTTCGGGGACGGCGGCGCCAACTCCGACCCCGAGCGCCGGCACCCCACCGCCGACCGGTGACCTGGCTGCCGCCGCGGACCGGGTGCAGACCGCGATCACCGAGGTCCGGGCCGCGCAGACGTCGGGCGACTTCGAGCGGTACGGGCGTGCGCTGAAGGCCCTCGACGAGGCGCTCACCGCGTTCCAGCAGGCGCAGCAGGCCGCTGGTGCGCCGGGTGCCAGCCCGAGCGCCGGCGGCTGACCCGCCACCACCGGGAGTACGTCTCGGAGCCCCCGTCGTCGGACCGCACCGGTCCGAACGGCGGGGGCTCCGCCGCGTCCGGAACCGGGCTCCTGTCACCTCGCCGACAGGGCGCGGCTGGGCCGCAACCTGCGGCGCCGGTCCACCGTCCTCAATTGCAACGGGGTGGATGAGGGGGAGCAGTTGTGAGGGACGGGCAAAGCTTCGATGACTTCTACCGCAGTACGACGCGGCGGATGATGCGGTACGGCTACGCCGTGGTCGGCGACTACAACGAGGCGCAGGACCTGGTGCAGGAGGCGTACGCCCGGGCCTGGCGGCAGTGGGGAAGGTTGTCGGCGCATCCGGCGCCAGAGGCGTGGCTGCGGCTGGTGGTGGCCCGGTTGGCGACCGACCGCTGGCGGCGGCTGCGCGGTCTGCGGGGCGCGTTGCGGTTGGCGGGGCCTCCGCCGTCGGTGTCTCCGCCCAACGAGGACAGCGTGTTGCTGGTCCAGGCCCTGCGTCAGGTGCCGGCGACCCACCGGCGAGCGTTGGCGCTGCACTACCTGTTCGACATGCCGGTCGAGGAGATCGCCGATGAGATCGGCGTACCCGTTGGCACTGTGAAGTCCTGGCTCTCCCGGGGTCGGGCCCGACTCGCCGCGTTGCTGCCCGATCTGGCTGTCGTGGAATTGGAGGCCACCGATGTCGCGTGAACTGTCCGAGCTGTACAGGTCCCTCGCCGCCGACGCTGACGCTCGCGAACTGGGCCTTCCTGACGTCCTCCGGCACCAGGCCGACCGTCGGGCCCGGTTCCGTGCGGCCGGGGGCACCCTCGCCGTGGCGCTGGTGGTGGTGGGCGCGGTGATAGGCGGCCAGGTGGTCGCTCCGCCGTCGACGTCCGTGCCCGCGCCGGCCGGCACGCCGACGCCGTCGGTGTCGCCGTCTCCGAGCGCGACCGGCGGTTCGCCATCGCCGTCCGTCTCGCCGACGACGCCCGGCCGCACTCCGAGTGCGACGGCTACGTCTCCGGGTACCGACGCGCCGCAGCCCCCCAGGACGCCGACGCGCATTCCGGATCGGGCGTTCTATGCGATCCCGCCGAGCAACGACAACGGCATCGCGCCGGAGTTCCGGGACGAGGCCGTGCTGCCGGACCTGTGTGGCGCATACATCGGGGGTGAGGCGATCGTGCACCGCCGAACCCGGCTCCTGATCTACAAGCTGCCGCAGGCCCCCAAGGGGCAAGTCCCGTACGGCAGCTACACGCACTCCATCACGATCTACCGGGCCGGGCGCGCCGACGACGTGCTGAGGGAGTTGCGGCAGGCGGTGCGGGACTGCCCCGAGCAGGACTGGTCGAGCGGCGGCGGTTCCGTGCGGAGCAGGCAGCGGCTGCTTCCCGACAGCGGGTTCGGCGACGAGTCGGTGCTGTTCGAGATACGCAACGCGGGTCAGGACGTCAACGGCACGCCGACCGGTGCGGACGAGGTTCGCCTGATCCGGGCGATCCGGATCGGCGACGTGGTGACCATCCTCTCGGAGCATGGCTGGGAGGGCACCTCCAGCGATCGGGCGCAGGTCGACGCGGACGGTCGCCGCGCGGTCGCCGCCATCCGGAGGTGGCTTGACTGACCGGGGTGTCGGCCGCTGTCCGGCGGATTCGGGTGTCGTTTTGCGGGGCCCGGGGGTGGTGCGCTACGGTTAGCGAGCCGACGCGGGGTGGAGCAGCTCGGTAGCTCGCTGGGCTCATAACCCAGAGGTCGCAGGTTCAAATCCTGTCCCCGCTACAAGTGCGAAGCCCGCCTCCGGGTCACCGGAGGCGGGCTTTCGACTTTCTGGCAGGCGGGCCACAGCGGTTGGTGACCCCCGCTGATCATCGCTCTGAACGGGTGGGTTAGTCTTAACCAGTCGACGCGGGGTGGAGCAGCTCGGTAGCTCGCTGGGCTCATAACCCAGAGGTCGCAGGTTCAAATCCTGTCCCCGCTACCACTGAAAGTGATATGAGTCCGGCCCCCACAGTGTGGGGGCCGGACTTCTTTGGTGCCGCTGCGCAATGAGGGGTCCGGTGGGGCGCCGTGCGCCGCGGCGGGGGTGAGGGCGTTGCGCGCCTGCCCGGAGGGCTGCTGGACCAACCGGTCCCGTGATTCGGCGTGGACCGACGTGCCGAGGTTGCGCCCTTCGGCGAGGATGGGCACATGTCTTCATTCGGTAAGTGGTGGGGCCGCCTGAGCGCGGTCTTCGGTGCGGTCGTACTGGCGGTCTTCGTGCCCGTCGCTGCCTGGGCGTCAACGGGCACCGGCGAAATCGTGGTGGAGGCCGCCCGGCGGCGAGGCCGCAGTGGCTTCGGGGTGCTCCCGCTGCTCTGCTGCCTGGTGGTGGTCGCGATCGTCGTGTTCCTGGTGCTGCGTCTGATGCGCAACCGCCGGGGTGGCCCGCCGCGCTGAGCGGGCCCGAGGCTCGACGGGTCACCAGCGGCCGGCTTTGCGCCGGCCGCCGGTGTTCACACCGCCAGGGCCGCGATGGCCTGGGACAGGAAGCGCGCGGTGGCCTCGCGGGTGCCGTCGCGCTTGACGCGGATGCGCTCGGCGGCGGCGACCAGCAGGGTGCGCACCTTGGCGTGCCCCTTGGGCGGCGGCGCCGGCGCCGGCCCGAGCAGGTCGGCGATGCTGGCACCGAAATCGGCGGCACGTCGCTGGGCCGGGTCGGTGATGCTGCCCTCGGCGTAGCGGCGGACCGCGGCACTGGCGTTCAGCCCACGCTCGTGGCCGAGAACGGCGCCAACCTCACCATTGGTGGTCAGAAAGTTGATCACGTCGGCGACCGTGTCCGGGTGGCGGGTGCCCCGGAACCCCGCCCAGTACATCGACGCTCGCGCCCACTGCGCGCCCGGCGGGCCGGGAACGCCGACGATGCCCAACTCGGACTCGGTGAGACGTTGCAGCTCCGGTAGCTGGTGCGACCAGGCGAAGGACGCCGCCGTCACCCCGCTCACCACCAGTTGCCGGGCCGGCTCGCCGCTGTCGGCCTGCTCGATCAGTGCCGCGCTCGGCGTGGCGCGGTCCCGGCGGGCCCGCTGCCACAACTCGAACCACGCGATCAGCTCGTCCGCGCCGAAGCCGAGCTGGTTGCCCCGGTAGAACTCGCCGCCCTGCGACCGCAGCCAGAGCCAGAGCGCCCGGTAGTCGCCCGACCCGTCCATGGTGCCGGCCACGCGACGGTCGCTGGCCTCGGTGACCTGCGTGGCCCAGGAGATGTAGTCGGCCCAGGTCATCCCGGCGCGCGGCTCCGGCATCTCCAGCTCCCGCAGCAGGTCCCGGTTGAACACCACGACGGCGTGGGTCTGCCCGGCGGCGACCGCCATCGTCCGCCCCTCCACCGTGCCGTAGCGGATCAGACCCTCCGGCAGGCCCCGAAGATCCAGGTGGCGGTCGGTGAGGTCGAGGATGACCTGACGTTGGGTGTACTCGGTCAGCATGGCGTCGTCGATCTGGATCAGGTCCGGTACGTTGCCGCCGCTCGCCTGGGTGGCCAGCCGGTCGTAGTAGCCGTCGGCGCCCTGCCAGGTGACCCGGAACGTGACCCGGGGGTTGCGATCCGAGTAGAGCCGCAGCGCCTTCTCGGTGAGCTCGGCCCGCTTGGTGCCACCCCACCAGAAGACCGACAGCTCGACGGGCCCGTCCTGGGTCGAGGTGGCGGCGCCGTCGCTGCATCCCGCCAGCGCGCCGGACGCGAGCAGAGGTGCGCCGAGCAGCGCGCCGAGCAGTCGGCGCCGGCCCGGGTCGGCGCCGAGGCGGACGAGCGGCTGTCGAACAACGGGCACGGGGCTCTCCTGGACCTACGGGGGTGGCGGTCGGACCATTCACGCAGGCAGCGCACGAAGGTGTCAACGTCCGTCCGGTCACCCTCGGTCGGGTGGTCGAATCAGGCCCGCCCGATGTCGCGTGGTGTACTAGGGCGCGTGGAACTTCTGCACTCGGGCAAGGTCCGGGACGTCTACGCCGACGGCGACGACCTGATCCTGGTGGCCTCGGATCGCATCTCGATCTACGACGTGGCGCTGCCGACACCGATCCCGGACAAGGGTCGCCTGCTCACCGCGCTCTCGCTCTGGTGGTTCGAGCAGCTCGCCGACCTGGTGCCGAACCACGTCATCTCGGCCACCGACGTGCCCGCCGAGTTCGCCGGGCGGGCCATTCGCTGCCAGCGGCTGGACATGGTCCCGGTCGAGTGTGTCGCTCGCGGTTACCTGACCGGTGGCGGCCTGCGGGAGTACGAGCAGACCGGCGCGGTCTCCGGCGTGCCACTGCCGCGAGGGCTCGGCGAGGCGTCGATCCTGCCCGAGCCGATCTTCACGCCGTCGAGCAAGGCCCCGATGGGTGCGCACGACGAGCCCATCACGTACGACGACGTGGTGGACAAGGTGGGTCAGGCCACCGCCGAGCGGCTCCGGCAGATCACCATCGACATCTACCGGCGCGGCGCCGAGCTGGCCGCCGAACGGGGAATCCTGGTTGCCGACACCAAGATCGAGCTGGGTTGGGCGCCGGACGGCACCCTGGTCCTCGCCGACGAGTTGCTCACCTCCGACTCGTCGCGGTTCTGGCCGGCCGAGTCGTACCAGCCGGGCCGGGTGCAGTTCTCCTACGACAAGCAGTACGTGCGGGACTGGGCCACCGGCAGCGGCTGGAACAAGCAGGCCCCCGCCCCGGACATGCCGGCCGACGTGGTCGAGGCGACCCGGGCTCGCTACGTCGACGTCTACGAGAAGCTCACCGGCAACCGCTGGAAGTGACCGCCGCAGCGGCGGTCACTCCACCCAGTCGAGGGTGCGCTGCACGGCCTTGCGCCACTGGTGCAGCTCCTTCTCGCGCAGGTCCGGGGCCATGGCCGGCTCCCACTGCGCGTCGGAACGCCACTGCGCCCGCAATGTGGCCAGGTCCGGCCAGAAACCGACCGCCAGACCGGCCGCGTACGCGGCGCCCAGGCAGGTGGTCTCGGTGATCCGGGAACGGACCACCGGCACGTCGAGCACATCGGCGAGGAACTGCATGAGCAGGCCGTTGGCGGTCATCCCGCCGTCCACCCGGAGACGGCGCAGCGCCACATCCGAGTCGGCGTTCATCGCGTCGACCACCTCGCGGGTCTGCCACGCCGACGCCTCCAGCACCGCACGCGCCAGGTGCCCCTTGGTGATGTAGCCGGTCAGGCCGGCGATCACCCCGCGGGCGTCGCTGCGCCAGTGCGGAGCGAACAGCCCCGAGAACGCCGGCACCACGTAACAGCCGCCGTTGTCGTCCACGGTGCGGGCCAACTCCTCCACCTCGGCGGCGGTGGAGATCAGCCCGAGGTTGTCCCGCAGCCACTGCACCAGCGAGCCGGTGACCGCGATGGCGCCTTCGAGGGCGTACGCCGGCGGTTGGTCCTTGATCCGGTAGGCGACCGTGGTGAGCAGGCCGTGCGTCGACGGGACCGGGCTGGCGCCGGTGTTGAGCAGTAGGAAGCTGCCGGTGCCGTAGGTGCACTTCGCCTCACCCGGCTGGAAGCAGGTCTGCCCGAACAGAGCGGCCTGCTGGTCGCCGAGCGCACTGGCCACCGGCACCCCGGCGAGCACCCCGCTGGCAGTGCCGTACACCTCGGCGGAGCAGCGGATCTCCGGCAGCATCGCCGCCGGAACGCCCATCGCGTCCAGCAGCTCCGGGGCCCAGTCGAGGGTGGTGAGGTCCATCAGCATGGTCCGGCTGGCGTTTGTCACGTCGGTGACGTGCTCGCCGGTCAGTTTCCAGATCAGCCAGCTGTCCATGGTGCCGAAGAGCACCTCGCCGCGCTCGGCACGCTCGCGCAGGCCGTCCACCTCGTCGAGCAGCCAGCGCAGCTTCGGCCCGGCGAAGTAGGTGGCCAGCGGCAGGCCCGTGCGGGCCCGGAACTGCTCCTCGCCGTACGCCGAGGCGAGCTCGCGCAGCAGCGGCCCGGTCCGGGTGTCCTGCCAGACGATGGCGTTGGCCACCGGGCGGCCGGTGGCCCGGTCCCAGACGACTGTGGTCTCCCGCTGGTTGGTGATGCCGACGGCGGCCAACCCGGACGTGTCGGTGCCGGCGGCGCGCAGCGCCTCGGCGACCACCTGCTGGACGTTGTCCCAGATCTCCTCGGCGTCGTGCTCCACCCAACCCGGTCGGGGGAAGATCTGCCGGTGCTCGCGCTGGGCCGCGGCGACGATGTCCCCGGCCCTGTCGAAGACGATGCACCGCGAGGAGGTGGTGCCCTGGTCGATGGCGGCGACGTACTGGGGGGTCACCGCAGCACCGTACCCGGACGGCGGCGCGGCGCGACAGGCGTCGCGGCGGGTTCCGGCCCGCCGCCGTCGGCGGCCGTCGGCTTCCCCTACGATGTGCGAACGTGCGCGACATCGCAGTTTTCAGTGGAACCGCCCATCCCGACCTGGCTGCCGAGATCTGCGCCCACCTGGGGGTGCCGCTGCACCCGGTGCGGGTCTCCCGGTTCGCCAACGACTGTCTGGAAGTCCAGTTGCAGGCCAACTGCCGGGAGCGGGACGTCTTCCTGATCCAGCCGTTGGTGCCGCCGGTGCAAGAGCACCTGGTCGAGCTGTTGCTGATGATCGACGCCGCCCGGGGCGCCTCCGCCGGTCGGATCACTGTGGTGCTGCCGCACTACGCGTACGCCCGGTCGGACAAGAAGGACGCGCCACGGATCTCGATCGGCGCGCGGCTCGTCGCTGACCTGCTCACCTCGGCCGGAGCGGACCGGGTGCTCGCGATGACACTGCACTCGCCGCAGGTGCACGGCTTCTTCAGCGTCCCGGTGGATCACCTGCACGCGCTGCGGGAGCTGGCCACCCACTTCCGGCGCTACGACCTCAGCAACACTGTGGTGGTCTCGCCCGACCTGGGCAACGCCAAGGAGGCCGCGGCATTCGCCCGGCTGCTCGGCACGCCTGTCGCGGCCGGGGCGAAGCAGCGGTTCAGCGACGACCTGGTCAAGATCAGCGCTGTGATCGGCGACGTGGCCGACCGGGATGTCATCGTGCTGGACGACGAGATCGCCAAGGGCAGCACTGTGGTCGAGCTGATGGAGCATCTGCGCGGCCTGAAGGTCCGGTCGATCCGGCTCGCCTGCACGCACGGCCTCTTCTCCGGCGACGCGTTGCAGCGGCTCAGCGACCAGGACGGCGTCCTGGAGATCGTCTGCACCAACACGGTGCCCATCCCGGACGCCAAGCGGGTTCCCAAGCTGCAGGTCCTGTCGGTGGCCCCCGCCCTGGCCGAGGCGACGCGCCGAATCCACAACGGAGAATCCGTCTCCGCCCTCTTCGCCTGACCCGCCCTCGCCCGTCCCCTGACCCGCGCGATCTTGCACTTTGTGTCGCCGGGATGAGCGGTTTCGGGTGGTTAGTCGGGACAGAAAGTGCAAGATCGCGTGCAAAGAGGGGGCGCGGGGTCAGCGTGGGGTGCGGTTGTGGATCGTCAGGCCGGTGGTGATGCGGACTGTGGTGCCGGCGGTGCCGGTCACGACCTCCATCGCGTCGGTCAGCTCGCGGGCCAGCCAGAGGCCCCAGCCGCCGGCGGTGTCCGGGGCGGGTCGAGTGCGGTCGCCCAAGCGTTGCGGGCTGATCCCGTGCCCGTGATCGGCGACCTCGCAGACCAGCACACCCGACTCGTGCCAGAGCCGCAGCCACCCGCGCCCGCCGCCGTGTCGCACCGCGTTCGTGATCAGTTCGTTGATCGCCAGCACGAAGTCGTCCAGCCGTTGGCCACTGAGACCCGAGGCGTGCGCGCAGGAGATGACCGAGTGTCGAATCTCGGTCACCTGGGCCTGGTCAAAGGCTTCGGCGATCAGGAGGGCAGGGTCGATGGGCACAACCGTACGCGGTGCGTGCGGATCTGCGTTCGTCATGGGCCCGTCCCGGCGGCGCATCTCGGAGTATTTCGCGGCTTTTCCACCGTACGTCAGGGTTTCCCGAACCGCACTCGCTGCTCGCCGTGCGCCGGCCCGGTTATGGCATCCTGACCGCCATGCCGTCGCCGCCGGGTGGGTTCGAGGTGCCGCTGTGGCGTGCGCTCACCGTGTTCAGGCTGGCCTCCCTGGCGTACGTCTGCGCGCTCGCGGTGCGCGACGCCGACCGGTACGCCCACCCGTACGCCGTCGGCGCCCTGATCCTTCTGATGATCGCCTGGACCGGCGTGACAGCGATCGGGTACGCCCGACCGGCCTGGCGGCGCTGGCCGCTGCTGCTGGCCGACCTCGGAGTGGTCGTGGCCATCGTGCTGGCCACGCCGTGGGTGGTCGGCCGGGCGGCGCTCACTCACGGCGTACCCACCCTGGGGGTGGCCTGGATGGCCGGCCCGGTGCTGGCCTGGGCCGTCTCCGGCGGCCGGCGGCGGGGCACTGTCGCCGCGCTGCTGGTCGCCGGCGCGGACCTGGCCACCCGTGAGCGGATCGGCCAGTCCTCGTTCACCGGGGTGATCCTGATGCTGCTCGCCGGGGTGGTGGTCGGGCACGTGGCCCGGCTGACGGCGAGCGCCGAGGAGCGGCTGCAGCGCGCGGTGGAGCTGGAGGCCGCCACCCGGGAGCGGGAGCGGCTGGCCCGGGACATTCACGACTCCGTGCTCCAGGTGCTGGCGCTGGTGCAGCGACGCGGCGCCGACCTGCCCGGCGAGGCCGGCGAGCTGGCCCGGCTGGCCGGCGAGCAGGAGGTTGCCCTGCGGGCGCTGATCGCCGGCGGCGGCCCGGCCGCCGCGAGCCTCTCCGACGGCGGCGAGGCGGTGGACCTGCGGACCCTGCTCGGCCGGTACGCCTCGGCGGCGGTGGCGCTCTCCGCCCCGGCCACCCCGGTGCCGCTGCCCCGACGGGTGGCCGGAGAGTTGGCCGCCGCGACCGGCGCGGCGCTGGACAACGTGGGGCGGCACGCCGGTGGGCGGGCCTGGGTGCTGATCGAGGACGAGGGGGCGACGGTAACCGTGTCGATCCGCGACGAGGGGCCGGGCATCCCGGACGGTCGGCTGGACGAGGCCGCCGCCCAGGGTCGGCTCGGCGTGACCCAGTCGATCCGGGGTCGGGTGGCCGACGTGGGCGGGACGGTGCGGATCATGTCCGCCCCCGAGGCGGGCACCGAGATCGAGCTGAGCGTGCCGAGGTCACAGCGGTGAACCCGATCCGCGTGATGGTGGTGGACGACCATCCGATGTGGCGGGAGGGCGTGGCCCGCGACCTGACCGAGGCCGGTTTCCTGGTGGTGGCGACCAGCGGCGAGGGACGACAGGCCATCCGGGTGGCCGCCGCCGCCCGGCCCGACGTCGTCGTCCTCGACCTGCAACTACCCGACATCTCCGGCGTCGAGGTGATCCTGGGGTTGCGTGCGGCACTGCCCGCCGTGCGGGTGCTGATGCTCAGCGCCAGCGGCGAACAGCAGAGCGTGCTGGACGCGGTCAAGGCCGGGGCCACCGGCTACCTGGTGAAGTCCACAGCACCCGCCGAGTTCCTGGAGGCGGTGCACCGCACCGCGGCCGGCGAAGCGGTCTTCACCCCCGGCCTGGCCGGGCTGGTGCTCGGCGAGTACCGCCGGCTGGCCGCCGGACCGGGGCGGGGGACCGGCCCGGCCGGGGCTGCCGAACCCGCGACGCCCCAGCTCACCGAACGGGAGACGGAGGTGCTGCGGCTGGTGGCGAAGGGGATGTCGTACAAGCAGATCGCCCAGCGACTCGGCCTGTCGCACCGCACTGTGCAGAACCACGTGCAGAACACCCTGGGCAAGCTGCAACTGCACAACCGGGTCGAACTGACCCGGTACGCCATCGAACGCGGCCTGGACGACTGAGCGGACGTCAGACCGAGCGCGGCGGCTCCGTCTCGTGGATGGCCAGCTCCTCGGCGGTCGCTCCGCCCCCGGCCGATCCGGCGTCGTACGCCACCGAGTCGGTCTCCTGGTCGGTGTGCGACCCCTCGTCCGGTTCCACCAGCCGGCCCACAGTGGCGTCGGCCACCGTGCCGAGCTGACCATGGTCGTAGAGGGAGACCGGTGAGTTCGGGTCCGAGGTCGGCCCGGGATTTATCACGTCGGCGTCCAGCTGAGCCTCCGCCGCGGCTTCCAGGTTGTCCGCCTCGAAGGCGATCTTCGGGTCGATGGTGCCGGCCAGCGGGTCGTCCGCCGGGCGCTCGTAGACCTCGCGGTTGAGCTTGTAGTCCAACGACTCACCGTCGAGCTGCTCCTGGGCGGTCGTTCCGAACCGGTCAACCGCCACCGGCGTCCGATCGCCGGGCAGTTGGGCCGGGTCCGGGCCGTCCGCCTCGCGCCCGGTGAGGACGTCGTCGTTGGCGGTCGAGTCGTCATCGGCGGTGTCGGGCAGCCCTTGCGCCTCGGTGTCGGACAGGGGGGTCGGGTACTCGTTGTCGCGCATGTCTGATCACTACCCGCTGCCCTGCCGCCATAACCGGGCGGGCTCCGGCGGTACGTCGCCGAACGGGGCGCCGATGGCGAAAGCCCCGTCAGGCGGCCTCGTCGTCGGGGTGCAGCACACACCAGACGACCTTGCCGTCCGGTACGGCACTGCTGCCCCAGCGGCGTGTCACAGTGTCGATCAGCAGCAGGCCCCGGCCGCCGACCCGGGTCGGCGGGGATATCCCGGCGAACGTCGGCTGACGCGGGGAGTGGTCGCGAACCGCCAGGTGCAGGGTGCTCTCCTGGGGTGCCAGCCGAACCGTCATCGGGGTCCGGGCGTGCGCCACCACGTTGTTGACCATCTCGGTGATCGCGATGCACGCCGGGTCGGTGAGCGTCGGCATGCCCCAGCGCTCGCAACCGGTGGTGACCAGCTCGCGCGCCTGCCGCGCGGCTCCCACCGCCGGAGCCAGTTCGGCGGTGAGCACCGCCGCCAGTGGTGTCGCCGCCACAGCGGCCAGCGCCCCGTCGAGCGTCGGCCAGGCCGGCACCCCGGCGAGCGCGGCGTCCGGATGGGCGGGCCCGTCCACCGCCGGGTCACACAGCAGCAGGTCCGCGGCGGGCCAGTCGGCGACCTCCCGGCGTACGTCGGCGAAGACGCCCCGCCCGGCCGGGTCGACGACCCGCAGGCCGGTCACGTCGGCCACCACCGGGCCGGGCCGGGCCAGCAGACGGGCGAGCAGCGCGCCGCGTAGCGCCTCGGCGCCGGCGGCATCGAGCACACCGGTCAGCCGGACCACCGCTGACGACTCGTCGATCTCCACGAGACAGCTCGACATGATCGCCCCATTGTGCGCGCCGGTGACGGTCAGCGCATTCGGGCGCTCAACATCGGCCATCATCGGTCCGACCGGGAGCGGCGGTTGATGGCCGCCAGGGTGCCGACAGCGGTGCCGGCGGCGGCCAGACCGAACGCGGCGGTCATCCGCACCACCTGTCGCCGGCGACCGTGCCAGCCACCGTCCTGGCGTGCCTGAGCATCGGCGTGGAACACGTTGCCGCTGCTGTCCACCCGGGCGCCCGGGCCGAACTGGGTGCGGTGGGCGTACCAGCCGAGGGTGCGCTCCACCAGCGCGGGGGCCAGCCGCCACTGGAGGCCGATCAGCCGGGCCGCGCCGCCGGCGTACGCCTCGCGGCGGGGCCGGCGCAGCAGCCGGACGATGGTCTCGGCGACCACCTCCGGCGGGTAGACCGGAGGAGGCGGCACCAGCTCCCGGCCGCTGTGGTTGCCGCTGTGCCGGAAGAACGGCGTGTCGATCGTGGCCGGCAGCACGGTGCAGACGGAGATGTGACCGCGACCGGTGACCCGCAGCTCCTGTCGGACGGTGTCGGCCAGCCCGCGGATGCCGTGCTTGGAGGCGTTGTACGCCGACTGGTACGGCATGGCCACCTCGGCCAACACCGAGGCGTTGTTGACGAGCACACCGCCACCAGCGGCGCCCAGGTAGGGCAGGGCCGCCTTGATGCCGTGCACCGCCCCGAGCAGGTTGACCTCCAACACCCGGCGGAACTCGGCGACCGGGATCTCGTCGAACAGCCCCACGGCGCTCACCGCGGCGTTGTTCACCCAGGCGTCGATGTGGCCGAACTCGGCCGCCGCCTGCTCGGCCAGCCGCCGCACCGACTCCGAATCGGTGACGTCGGTCGGCACGACCAGCGCTTGGCCGCCCAACTCCCGGCAGCGCTGCGCGACCTGTAGCAGGGCGGGCTCGCTGCGGGCGGCCAGCACGACGGCGGCGCCCCGGCGGGCCAGTGCGTACGCGGTCGCCGCGCCGATCCCGCTGGACGCGCCGGTGATCACCACTGTCGAATCGTCGAGGCTGCGGGTCAGCGGCATTGTCCAGCGGTACCCCCGGCCGGGCCTGGTCACACCGCCGACGGCTTGTCGATCATCGTCGAACCGTGCTGTCGCGTGCCGGGTGTGCTTGTCGTGGCGCAAGTGTCGGTGGCACTCGCGCGGACTCTTCCCGATCTGCCAGGTTTCGGCTCAGCGTCGCGGGGTTAATGGGACGCTCTGACCGGGAGGACCACCGCCGAGGAAAAGATCGCAGGGAGGTGACCCATGCGCGTCGGCCTCGTCTGCGCGCACGCCAGTTCCTACCGCCACGCCGACGGCCCGCCGGTCGGCACCCGCCAGCACACCGCGCGGGTCGCCGCCGAGCTGGCCGAGCGAGGCCATGACGTCCGGCTCTACGTGCGCCGCGACGACCAGACGCTGCCGGCGACAATGACCGTCGACGGCTATCAGGTGCATCAGGTGCCCGTCGGCCCGCCCACCCCACTACCCACCGCCGAGCTGATCCCGTACGTGACGGAGGTCGGTCGCTGCCTGGCCGACGACTGGTCGGGTGCCTGGCGGCCCGAGGTGGTGCACGGGCACTACTGGGTCGGTGGCCTGGCCGCCGCGCACGCCGTTCGGGAGACCGACATTCCGGTGGTGCAGACGTTCCACTCGCTCGGCATCGAGCAGCTGCGTCACCTGGGCGGCCACTACGACGGGCCGGGCCAGCGGATCACGCTGGAGCGCGCGTTGACCCGGGCGGTCGACATCGCCGTGGCACAGTCCAACGACGAGGTCGACGAGCTGACCCGGATGGGTCTGCAGCGCAGCTCGGTCGCGTTGGTGCCGGCCGGCGTGGACATCGACCTGTTCCATCCCGACGGCGAGGCCGCACCGCGCGAACAGCGGTCCCGGATCCTCTCGGTGGGCTCGCTGGCCGCCGGGCACGGCCAGGAGGACCTGATCCGGGCCATGCGGCTGGTCGGTGACGCCGAGCTGGTGATCGCCGGCGGGCCGCCGGCCGACCAGTTGGCCAACCACGCCGAGGCGCGCCGGCTGCGCGAGCTGGCCGAACAGCTCGGCGTCGTCGACCAGGTACGGCTCGTCGGGGCGGTGCCGCACGACCAGATGGCCACCTGGTACCGGTCGGCGGACGTGGTCGCCTGCACGCCGCACTACTCCTCGGCCGGGCGGGTCTCGCTGGAGGCGATGGCCTGCGGGGTGCCGGTGATCGGCTACGCGATGGGCGGCTTGGCGGACGCCGTCGTCGACGAGGTCACCGGCCGCCTGGTGCCCCCCGGCGACGTCCGCGCACTCGGAGTGTCGATGCGCCGGCTGCTCTCCGACAACGCCGGCCGGTTCGCGTACGGGCACGCCGCTGTGGACCGGGTGCGCAGCAGCTACACCTGGGAGCGGACCGCCGGAGCGTTGGAGCGTCTCTACGAACGGGTGGTGAGTCGCCGCAAGCCGGTCGAGGCCTGAGCTGGCGGTGCTGTGGCAGCCCTGCCGTGGTGCGGTGCCGGATGGTCAGCCCGGCCGACCGGCACCGACCATGGCGCGGTCCCGACGGCGCGCCACCGAGCGGTGCTGCTGCGGTTCGGCGTACCGGGTCAGGCCGATCACCGCGGCCAGGGTGACCAGGAAGCCGGCCGCGGCCAGCCACTCCCGCCCCGGCCAGATCTTGTCGTTGAGCAGCAGCAGGCCGACGATCGCGGCCGGCACCGCACCGGCCGCGTCCATCGCGGCGACGGCGGCCGTCGTCGAGCCGCGCTGCATGGCCAGACCGAGCAGCAACTGGCCGACGATCGAGTGGACGATCAGCAGATAGAACAGCGGGTCGGCGAGGAACGCCTCGGCGGACGGCGCGGATGCCAGTGGCCGGGCGGCGACCGCGGCCGAGCTGAACGCCAGCCCGGCGAGTGCGCCGAGGGCCACCGACCCCGGCGCCCCCCGAAGCCGGACGGCGAAGACACCGAGCACCGCGATCACGCCCAGCGCCACCAGCAGGGCGATCGAACCGGCGGTGCCGAGCTGCTTCGACGGCGCCGGCCGGGCGGACAGCACCAGCGCGGTGATGCCCGCGAAGAGCAGCGCCAGCAGCACCACCTCCGCCGCCGGCAGCCGCCACTTGAGCACCAGCACCCCGAGGATGGCGGTCACCCCGAGCCCGGCGGCCACGCTGGCCTGCACGAGGAACAGCGGCAGGTCCCGTCGGGCCAGGAAGGCGAGCACGAAGCCGCCGATCTGACAGCCGAGGCCGATCAGGTACGTCCGGTGCCCGGCGAGGCGCAGCAGCAGGCCCGGATCGAAGGTGTGGTGGACAGTGGTGCGGGCCGCCGCCACCGACTGGAGCAGGTTGGCGAAGCCGTACGCGACGATCATCGCCGCGAGAAAGCACCAACCGGAGGAGACCACCTGGCGAGGATAGAGGTTGCCGGGGGTCAGCGCTCGGCTGGTCGATTGAGGCGGGCGAGGATGTCGGCGTGCAGCACACCGTTGGTGGCCACCACGCTGCTGTCGGTGCCCGGAGCGCCGGCGGGGGCCGGTTGTCCGGTCAGATCCGTGACCGTGCCACCCGCCTCCGTGACGATCGGCACCAGCGCCGCCACGTCCCACAGTGACAACTCCGGCTCGGCCATCACGTCCAGTGCGCCCTCGGCCAACAGCATGTAGCCGTAGAAGTCGCCGTACGCCCGGTTGCGCCAGCTGTCCCGCATCAGGTCGAGCACCGCGTCGAGCCGCCCGGCGTCCTCCCACCCGTTCAGTGACGAGTAGCAGAAGCTGGCGTCCGCGACCCCACGCACCGCGGACACACCGATCCGTTCGCCGGCGTCGGGGCCCGGCCCGGCGTACGCGCCCGCGCCCGCGCTGGCCCACCAGCGCCGTCCGAGCGCTGGTGCGGACACCACGCCGACCGCCGGCCGGTCGCCGTCGTAGAGCGCGATCAGGGTGGCCCAGATCGGTACGCCACGGACGAAGTTCTTGGTGCCGTCGATCGGGTCGATGATCCAGCGGCGGCCGTTCGGGTCGGCGGACGGCTGCGCGCCGTACTCCTCACCGAGCAGGCCGTCGGCCGGTCGGCGCTCGGTCAGCAGGGCGCGGATCTCCCGCTCCACGGCGGTGTCCGCGTCGGAGACCGGGGTGAGGTCGGGCTTCGCCTCGACGCGCAGGTCGAGCGCGCGGAACCGGGCCGTGGCAATGGCATCGGCCCGGTCGGCGAGCAGGTGGGCGAGGGCGAGGTCGTCGGCGTACCCGGTCATGCCGGCAACCTAGCCCACGCCCGTCGGGTCACTCGTCAGGCCCGCGCCGGTCACCCTCACCGGGGCCGCGCTGGTCGCTGTCGCCGCGCGAGTCACCCTCGCCGGCCCGGGAGGCGAGCAACCGACGGTACGAGGCCAGCCGGCGCGGGTCGGCCTTACCGGCGGCCACCCAGGCGTCCAGCCCACAGTCGGCCTCGTCGGCCGTGTGGGGGCAGTTCGGTGGGCAGTCGACGGTGCCCTCGACCAGGTCCGGAAAGCCGTGCAGCAGGCTGTCGGCCGAGACGTGCGCCAACCCGAAGCTGCGGATCCCGGGGGTGTCGATGATCCAGCCCGGGTCGGTGTCGATCCCGGGCGCCGGTGGCAACCGCAGCGCCACCGCGCTGGTCGAGGTGTGCCGGCCCCGGCCGATCGCGCTGACCACGCCGACCGCGCGCAGCGCTTCCGGAACGAGGCGGTTGACCAGCGTCGACTTGCCCACGCCGGAGTGCCCGACCAGCACCGACACCTTGCCGCTGAGCAGCGCACGGAGCGCGTCGAGGTCGGAGTCGGGGCGGTTGAGCACGTACGGCAGCTCCAGCTCGGTGTAGTAGCCGATCACCTCCTCCGGCCCGGCCAGGTCGGCCTTCGTGAGGCAGAGCAGCGGCTCGACGTCCGCGTCGTACGCGGCCACCAGGCAGCGGTCGATGAACCCGGTGCGCGGCGGTGGGTCGGCCAACGCGCTGACGATCACCAACTGGTCCGCGTTGGCCACCACCACCCGTTCCAGCCGACCCTCGGCGGTGGTCTCGTCGTCGTCGGCGGTGCGGCGCAGCACCGAACGGCGCTCGGCGATCCGGACGATGCGGGCGAGAGCGCCCTCCGCGCCGGACGTGTCGCCGACCAGGCTGACCCGGTCACCGACCACCACCGACTTGCGGCCCAGCTCGCGGGCCCGCATGGCAGTCACCGTGGGCAGCTCGGCGCCGACCACGCCGCGCTCGGCCCCGGCCAGCACGCACTGGTAGCGCCCCCGGTCGACGGCGATGACGAACCCGTCGACCGCGTCGGAGTGCTGTGGGCGGGTGCGCGTACGCGGGCGCGACGACTTCCCGGGCCGGACCCGTACGTCGTCCTCGTCGTACTCCCGCCGTTTGGTCGCCAGGACCTGTCCTCTTCTCGCGTCGTCAGCTCTTGCCGGTCACCATCGCTGACCATAGCGCCGGGAACTCGGGCATGGTCTTGGAGGTACACCCCACGTCGTCCACCTCGATGCCGGGCACGGCGAGCCCCGTCACCGCGGCGGCGTGTGCCATCCGGTGGTCGTGGTAGGTGCGGAAGACCCCGCCGCGCAGCGGCCGGGGCCGGATCTCCAGCCCGTCCGGTGCTTCGGTGACGTCCGCCCCGAGCGCGGTGAACTCGCGCGTGAGCGCGGTCAGCCGGTCGGTCTCGTGGCCACGGATGTGCCCGACGCCGGTGAAGACCGACGGCGAGTCGGCCAGCATGGCCAGTGCGGTCAGCGCCGGGGTCAGCTCACTGACGTCGGAGAGGTCGGCGGTCAGGCCGTGCACCACGCCGGTGCCCCGGACGGTCAGCCCGTTGGTGGAGAGGGTGACCTCGCCGCCCATCTGTTGCAGCAGCGAGCGGAGTTGCTCGACCGGCTGCGCGCTGCTGTGTGGCCAACCCTGCAAGGTGACCTCGCCGCCGGTGACCAGGGCGGCGGCGAAGAACGGCACCGCGCCGGAGAGGTCCGGTTCGATCTCCCAGCCGCGGCCGGTGAGCGGGCCGGGCTCGACGGTCCACACGTCGGGGGTGCTGTCGTCGACGGCCGCGCCGGCGGCCCGCAGCATCCGCACCGTCATCCGCAGGTGCGGCGCGGAGGGCACCGGGGGGCCGACGTGGCGGACCACGACGCCCCGGTCGAAGCGCGGGGCGGCCAGCAACAACGCGGAGACGAACTGGCTGGACACGGACGCGTCGATCACCACCTCGCCCCCGGTGACCCCACCGGTGCCGAACACGGTCAGCGGCAGGCTGCCCGTGCCGGTGACGTCGATCCGAACGCCCAGCGAGCGCAGTGCGCCGACCAGCGGGCCGAGCGGCCGGGTGCGCACGTAGGGGTCGCCGTCGAAGGTGACCGGCCCGTCGGCCAGCCCGGCCACCGGCGGCACGAACCGCATCACGGTGCCGGCCAGGCCCACGTCGACGTGGGCGGGGCCGACCAGCGGGTGCGGCCGGACCAACCAGCGCTCGTCGTCGCTGATCGACACGTGCGCGCCCATCGCGCGCAGGCCGGCGGCCATCAACTCGGTGTCGCGGGCGCGCAGCGGCCCGGCCAGCGTCGACGGGCCGGCGGCCAGCGCGCTGAGCACCAGGGCCCGGGCGGTCATCGATTTGGAACCGGGCAGGCGCAGCGTCGCCGCCACCGGGTCGGATGCGGTCGGTGCGGTCCACGGCTGCGGCGGCCGGGTCGCGGTCAGGTTCCCCACGGTTACATTCTGCCGTGTCGGCGGGTGGACGGCGGCGTCCGGCGCTCGTACTCCCGGTTGGCGGGACAGCCGACGGGGCCTCCGACGCGTTAGCGTGTGCCCCATGTGCGGCAGGTACGCGACCACTCGGAGCTCCGGCGAGCTGAGCGCGCTGTTCGAGTCGTCCGATGACTCCGACGGCCTGGTCCGAGCGGATCACAACGTCGCGCCGACCGACCCGGTGCCACTGGTCCGGGTCAGTCCGGAGGGGCACCGCAGCCTCTGTGTCGGCCGCTGGGGTCTTTTGCCGCACTGGTCCCGGTCCGCTTCGGGGGCCGCCCGCATGATCAACGCGCGGGCGGAGACGGTGGCCACCAGCCGGGCGTACGCCGCCTCCTTCTCCCGTCGCCGTTGCCTGGTCCCGGCCGACGGCTGGTACGAGTGGGTCCGGCTGCCCGACGGCGGGCGACAGGCGTACTTCATGACCCCCCGGAACGGTTCGGTGCTCGCGCTGGCCGGCATCTGGTCGGTCTGGGAGTCCGACGCCGACAGCCGGCTCACCTTCAGCGTGCTGACCACCGCGGCGCTCGGCGACCTGGCCGAGGTGCACGACCGGATGCCGGTGCTGCTGCCACCCGAGCGTTGGGCGTCGTGGCTCGCGCCGACCGACGAGCCGGGGCGGCTGCTCAGCCCGGCGTCGGCGGAGCAGTTGGCGGGGTTGGAGATCCGCCCGGTGGGTGCGGCGGTGGGAGACGTTCGTAACGACGGGCCGCAGCTGGCCGCCCGGGTGGCGGTGGCGCCGACGGTGACACCGCAGGAGTTGACCCTGTTCTGACGCTCTGTGCATCGTCGGCCGCCGATTTGCCAGGGTTCCGCGCGATTCGTCTCCTGACTGTTCAGTCATGTTCCCGGCAGACCCTTGTCTCGGTGTTGCGAAGTGCGATAGAACACAGCGCCGGTAGTGGCTGCCGATCCGCACGGGGCGGACGGCGTCCACAGATCTTGCCGGTCCCACGGGGGAGGTGGGTGGATGACACGGGCACGTATGCCGCGCCCGCACGAGGTGGCGGCGGCGCGGCGAGATCCGCGACTGCTGCGGGCCGTGCGAGAACGGCGAGAGGACGACGCGTGGCGCACCAGGGGAACCTGCCAGAGCGTCGATCCGGAGACATTCTTTCCGGCACCGAACGAGCCGGCGGACGCCGCCGTCGCGCTGTGTCGCAGTTGTGACGTGCAGGGGTCCTGCCTGGCCTGGGCCCTCGACGTCGGTGACTGCCACGGCGTGTGGGGCGGCACCACGCCGCGGGAACGACGGGCGATGCTGGTCGCCTGGCGCGGCGAGGTCGAACCCGACCCGGACGCCATCGACGACGCCGGCCCACCGGTGCGCGATCGTCTGCTCGCCCTGGTCCCGCTGAGCTGATCGGCGGCCGGGTTCGCACCCGACGCCCGTCCGGCGGCGCAGAATAGGCCGGTGCCAGCCAGCAACGAGATCGACACCCCCCGCGGGCCGGCGTGGATCGACACCGACCTGCCGGTCCGCCCGGCCACCGCCCTGCTCGTGCTCGGGCACGGCGCGGGCGGCAGCGTCGACGCGCCCGACCTGCTCGCGGTCCGGGACGCGTCGGTGGCGGCCGGCCTGGCGGTGGTCCGGGTGACCCAGCCCTACCGGGTCGCCGGTCGACGTGCGCCGGCGCCGGCAGGTCACCTCGACGAGGCCTGGGCGGCGGTGCTCGCCGAGCTGCGTGAACGGCACGCCGACGTTCCGACGGTGGTGGTCGGTGGGCGTTCCAGCGGCGCCCGGGTGGCCTGTCGGACGGCCCGTGCGGTGGGCGCGGTGGGCGTTGTCGCGTTGGCCTTTCCACTGCACCCGCCCGGCCGGCCGGAACGCTCGCGCGCCGCCGAACTGGACACCGGTCTGCCGACACTGGTCGTCAACGGCGACCGGGATCCGTTCGGGACGCCGGAGCCGGGGCCGGCCGTTCAGGTGGTGAGTCGACCCGGTGAGACGCACGATCTGCGCCGGGATCCGGCCGGCACCGCGGCCGCCGTGCGGGACTGGCTGTCCGCCCAGGGCTGGGCGGACAACTGATCCGTCGCGGCCGGCTCGCCGGGGCGACCGTTTCCGGCGCCGGCACGGTTCGTTGCATCCGATGGTGCCGCCGGGCCGAACGGGGCCGGTGACACCAGTCCTCCCAGGCCCTTCCTGGTCCCAGCGCCGGCCGCCGTCGGGGCCGGGACCAGGAACGGGGAGGGCCGGCCGGAATGCCCCAGTGGCCATCTCGCGTTACTACCCCCGGACGACTTTTCTGCGAGGGGGGTGACCGGTGCCAACCGAGACACGAAGCCTGGAACGGGACGAACGGGATGCCCGGCAGCTGAAGCGACTGCTGGATGGCCCGGATTGGCCCGCGACGGCGGGACCGGGCGGGGTGGGTGCGGTGAGCACGGGCACACCGGCCGGAAGTGAATCTGCGGGCAGGTCCGTGCGCGTATCCTCGGCGGGAAAGCATCCGACGCGAGGGGATGTGCGGTTGACCACCGAGAAGACGGACGAGCGCAGGGCCCGATTCGAGCGGGACGCGATGCCATTCGTCGATCAGCTCTACGCCGCTGGGCTGCGGATGACACGCAACCCGGCGGATGCCGAGGACCTGGTCCAGGAGACGTACCTGAAGGCGTACGCGGCCTTCCACCAGTTCGAGCAGGGCACGAACCTCAAGGCCTGGCTCTACCGGATCCTGACCAACACCTACATCAACTCCTACCGCAAGCGGCAGCGCCAGCCGATCCAGGCGCCCACCGAGGAGATCACCGACTGGCAGCTCGCGGAGGCCGAGTCGCACACCTCCAGCGGGTTGCGCTCGGCCGAGACCGAGGCACTGGACCGGCTGCCGGACAGCGACGTCAAGGAGGCCCTCCAGCAGCTGCCGGAGGAGTTCCGCCTGGCCGTCTACCTCACCGATGTCGAGGGCTTCTCCTACAAGGAGGTCGCGGACATCATGGGCACGCCGATCGGCACCGTGATGTCGCGTCTGCACCGCGGCCGTCGTAATCTGCGCAAGCTGCTCGAGCGTTACGCGGGGGAGCGGGGCTTCAGTGCGGCCCGCTCAGCGAAGGGCTCGACCGCCGCTGCCGGCCGGGAGGTGTGACGTGAGCTGTGGGGAGCCGCACGAGACGGACTGCCGCGAAGTGCTCGCGGAGGTGTATCTCTACCTGGATCTGGAGTGCGCCGACGAGCGCCGCTCGCTGATCCGCCACCACCTGGACGAGTGCGGGCCCTGCCTGCGCGAGTACGGGCTGGAGCAGGAGGTGCGGGCGTTGGTGGCGCGTTGCTGTGGCAACGAGACCGCCCCGGATCAGCTGCGTGAGCGGCTGCGGGTCAAGCTCACCGAGTTGGTGGTCTTCGAGACCAGCGACTCCCGTGAGCTGGCCGACTGAGCGTTTGAGCTGGCCGACCGAGCGTCGGCACCAGCTGGCAAGACCGGTGGCCCGGGTCGATGTCGACCCGGGCCACCGGTGTACCCGGCCTCGGCCGGTTGAGCGGCGACGGGCAGTCGGCCCGTCGACCCGTTCAGGAGTTGGGACGCTTGCCGTGGTTCGCGGCGCTCTTCTTACGAGCCTTCTTCTTCCGGGACTTCTTCGCCATGCTGACCTCCTCGTGATGGGTCGGATCCGTCCTGCGCACGACCTCGGCGCGGATGCGGCCACCGGCGGTCCGGCGTCGGGTCCGACCCGCTGATGGTAGTGCGGTCGACACCCGCCGCCTTCCCCAGGGCGGGCCTGTCATCCCGGCTGTGCCGCTGCCCGCCCATCGTCGGTCGGCGCATGATTGGATACATCGGCAGGCACGTCGCGAAGAGGGAGGGCCTGGACATGGCCGAGGAGATCCGCGCCGAGATGGTGGCCAACGTCTGGAAGGTCGTCGCCACGGCGGGTGACACGGTGACCGAGGGTGACACCCTGGTGATCCTCGAGTCGATGAAGATGGAGATCCCGGTCGTCGCCGAGTCCGATGGTGTGCTTCAGCAGCTCGTCGTCAACGAGGGCGACGTCGTGCAGGACGGTGACCTGATCGCTGTGATCGCTTGACCGGGTTGCGGGTCCGTCCGGCCGAGTCGGCCGACTTCCCGGCGGTGGCCCGGCTGACACTGGCCGCGTACGAGGCGGACGGCCAGCTCAAGGGCGAGCACGGGTACGGCGAGGTGCTGGCCGACGTGTCGACCCGAGCCGGCAGCGGCGAGGTGCTGGTCGCTGTCGACGAGGTGACCGGGGCGGTGCTCGGCTCGGTGACGTTCGTGCTGCCGGGCACCCCGTTCGCCGAGCTGTCCGGGCCGGGCGAGGCGGAGTTCCGGATGCTCGCGGTCGACCCCGGCGCGCAGGGGCGGGGTGTCGGTGCCGCGTTGGTCGAGGCGTGTGTCGACCGGGCGACCGAGCTGGGTTGCACGGCGGTGGTGATCTGTGTCCGGGCCGGGATGGCCGATCCTGCGCACCGGCTCTACTCGCGGCGCGGGTTCGTCCGTTCGCCGGAGAAGGACTGGTCGCCGGCGCCGGGTGTGGACCTGCTCGGCCTGCGGCTGGAGCTGACGCGCGGCTGAGCCGCCGACCGACGAGCCCGGGCCGGGACGATCACGACCGGGTCAGGCGTCGGGCTGCGTGCCGATGGCGGCCAGCAGTTCGTCGGCCACCTCCAGGGCGAGCTTGCGGCGTTCGTCGTCGCTGATGTGCGGCGCGCGGACCGCGAACCAGCTGGTGTGCACCGCGAACAGGGACAGCGCGGCGCGCAGTTGGGCGGCGGGGGAGTCGTCGCCCCGGCAGAGCGCGTCGGCCAGCTCCAACATCCGACCGCGCATCTTCTGCCCGGAGGAGAGGCTCTTGAGCGCGGTCTGGTTCTGCTCGAAGAAGCGCATCACCGACGGCTGGCTGCCGTCGAACATCGTGTCGGCGTACCGGGAGATCAGCTCGCGCCGGGTGGCCAGGGTGGCGGGTTGGGTGGCGGCCCAGGCGGTCAGGGCGTCCATCCGCTCCAGCCGGTCCTCGACGAAGCTGGCGACGATGTCGTCCTTGCTCTTGAAGTGGTAGTAGAGCGCGGCCTTGGTGACGTTGAGGCGCTCGGCGATTTCCCGCAGCGAGGTCTTCTCGTACCCCTGCTCGGTGAAGAGTTCGAGCGCGACGGCCTTGATCCGTTCCCGCGTGCCGCCGCCTGTGCTCTCGCTCACCTACGCCCTCCAAATGGCTTGACCGTTGCTCGTACCCAACTTACCGTGCGGCTAGTAAGGTGACTAGCCGGGCGGCAAGTAAGTACGGCAATCTTCGGGGGGAGCTTACCCATGACTCAGGCAACCCAGGCCGGCACACGACCCAACAACATCCGGGTCGTGCTGTTCGGGCTGATGATCGCGATGATGCTCGCGATGCTCGACAACATGATCGTCAGCACCGCGTTACCGCGGATCGTCGGCGAGTTCGGCGGGCTCAACCACTTCACCTGGGTGGTTACCGCGTACGTCCTGGGCACCACCGTCTCCACCCCGATCTGGGGCAAGCTCGGTGACCTCTACGGCCGCAAGTCGGTCTTCCTGACCTCGGTGGTCGTCTTCCTGGTCGGCTCCGCCCTCTGTGGCATGGCCGGCTCGGGGATGCTCGGCGGCCCAGAGGACGGCATGGTCCAGCTCATCGCCTTCCGGGCCGTGCAGGGCCTCGGCGCCGGCGGTCTCATGGTCGGCGTGATGGCGATCATCGGTGACCTGGTCCCGCCCCGCGAGCGCGGGCGCTACCAGGGCATGATCGCCGGCATCATGGCCATCGCCATGGTCGCCGGGCCGCTGGCCGGCGGATTCATCACCGACCACCTCTCCTGGCGCTGGGCGTTCTACGTGAACCTGCCGCTGGGCGGAATCGCGCTGCTCGTGCTGATCACCACCATGCACCTGCCGAAGTACCGCACCGAGCACCGGATCGACTGGCTCGGCGCCGGGCTGCTCTCGGCGGGCATCACCGCGATCGTGCTCATCACCACCTGGGGTGGCAACGAGTACGACTGGACGTCGCCGCAGATCCTCGGCCTGGCCGTGCTGGCCGTCGTCGCGTTGGTGGCGTTCGGCCTGGTCGAGCGCCGGGTGACGGAGCCGATCCTGTCGCTGAAGCTCTTCGCCAACCGCAACTTCGCGCTGATCTCTCTGATCGGTTTCCTGCTCGGCTTCGCGATGTTCGGCGCGATGAACTTCCTGCCGCTCTACCAGCAGACGGTGCAGGGGGCGTCGGCGACGAACAGTGGCCTGCTGCTGCTGCCGCTGATGTTCGGCATGCTCGTCGTCTCGCTTGTCGTCGGCCGGGCAATCACGAAGACCGGACGGTACCGGGCGTACCCGATCATCGGTGGCGTGGTGATGACCACCGGCATGGCGCTGCTGTCGATGCTCGACGTCAACACCAGCAAGCTGGTGTCCTCGCTGTACATGGTCGTGCTCGGCGCCGGTATGGGCTTCCTGATGCAGACGTCGATGCTGATCGCGCAGAACAGCGTGGAGCAGAAGGACCTCGGCGCGGCCAGCGGCGCGGCGACGTTCTTCCGGTCGATCGGCGGCTCGTTCGGCATCTCGCTGTTCGGCGCGATCTTCGCCAACCGGCTCGCCGACTCCGCCGCCGGCGCGGCCTTCGATGGCGGAGGCGGCGGAGGCGGGATGGACCTGGCGAAGCTCAGGGAACTGCCCGCCCAGGCGCGTGAGGCGGTGCTCGGCGGTCTCGCCGACTCGATCTCGCACGTTTTCCTCTGGGCGGTGCTGTTCACCGTCGCGATCCCGGTGCTCGCCTGGTTCATCAAGGAGATCCCGCTGCGCACCGCGAACGAGGCGCCGCCGCAGGCCACCCCGGAGGAGGACGCCGAGGTCGCCCTCGGCAAGGCCCCGGTCGCCTGACCCCCGAACCTCCGCGATCTTGCACTTTGTGCTGGTGCATAAGCACTGTTTCCGACAAAACGGCGACAGTAAGTGCAAGATCGCGGGGGTTGGCGGGGAGTTCAGCGGCGGCGCAGCCGTTGCCAGAGGCGGCGCAGGGGGTTGCGGGGGCGGGGGAGTCGGGGGGAGTGGGTGGCCAGCAGATCGGTGGCCAGTGCCGCCGTCTCCGGATCCAACTGCGGGGCGGCGAGAGCCAGATGAGCCAGCGAAGCGGCGATCGGGACCGGTCGGCTCCGCGCCACGGCAGCCGCGTCGGCCAGCCGCTCCGCCACCACCCGGGCCACGTCCGGCCGCACCGAAGGGTCCACCCAGGCGGCGGTGACCAGGGCGAACAGCGCCGCCTCGGTGACCCAGTCCTCGACGCCCCAGATCAGATCGAGCAGCACCCGACGTCGGGTCGAGCTCTCCCACGGCTCGTCGGTGCGATGGTGCAGCAGCCCCAGACAGGCCCACACCTGCACCCCACGGACCCAGACCGACGGGTCGTGGGCGGCCAGCAGCCGCCCCACAGCGTTGGCCGGCGCCGCCGGCGGGTGCACCAGCAGGCCGAGCAGGTCGGCCAGGTCGAGGCCGGCCAGACCCACCGCCGCGTCGTACGCCGCCGGTGGGTGTGCCCACGCCGGGTGGGCGATCTGCCCGATCCGTTCCACCGCCGTCGCCGAGGGCGCCGCCAGCGCGGGCGTGGGCACCGCGTCCGCGTAGTGCCACAACCGCTGGGCGGACGCCCGTCGGGGCTTGCGCGGGTCGGGCTCCGGCGTTCCGACGACCTCGATCCGCAGCCCGGGGGCGGTGGAGATCGCCGTCCCGACCGCGCTCGGCGGGGCGGCGGCGGGTAGGCGTACGGCCCCGCCGAGACCGTTGTCGTCATCGGCCACCGCCTGGCGCATCGCGTCGACCAGGGGCCCGCCGGCCGGGGTGAGTTGGCCGAGCCAGGGACGACCCCGGCAGCACTGGGCCAGGTCGCCGTGCTCGTGGCTGTCGTCCGGGTGGTCCCGCACGAAGTCGGCGAGCGCGACCAGGTGGGCGAGGTCGCCGTCGCGCAGGTGCCGCAGGCGGTGGGCGGTGTGCACCGCGCAGTCGAACGACGGATCGCGCGCCAGCGCCCGCTCGGTCCACTCCAGCGCCTCGTCGAGCCGGCCGATCTCGGCCAGGGTGCCGGCGATGTCCGCGTAGATCGCCAGGTCGTCGGGGTCCAGCTCGACGGCCCGACCGAGGGCCGCGAGGCCGTCACGGGTCCGGCCCGAGCTGCGGTACGCGTACCCGAGCCACACCTCGCCCATCTTCGAGGGCTGTGCGCGTACCCCTCGGGTGGCCCAGCGGACCGCCAGCTCGACCTCGCCGAGGCGCCGGGCCAGCGCGGACGCCGCGCCCAGCAGCAGGCCGTGGTCGGGGTGCACGGTGGCCGCGTTGCGGGCGAGCGTGAGGTACGGGGTCAGCGGGGCCCGGCCGATCCGCGGCACCGGGTCGGGCAGCGCGGCGCAGACCTGCATGAGGACGCGGGCGATGTGCGCCGGGTCCAGTCGTTCGGCCAGCTCGGGCGCGGTGACCCAGGGCACGCCGGCCCACTCGGTGCCGGGCGCGTACGACGTCGCCGCGGCCAGCAGCTCCAGCCCTTCGGCGGGGCGGCCGGCGGTGGCGAGGAGGTGGGCGCGGGCGACGACGGCACCGACGAAGGTGTGGTGGTTGATCGGGAAGAGGTCGAGGCCGCCGCCGTTCGTCGCGGCGAGCCGGGCCAGCGTCTCGTGCACCTCCGGCAGGGTGGGGGCCCGTGCCAACGCGCCGGCGAGGTGGCCGGCGGCGTGGTGCAGGTCGCCCTCGTCGAGTGCCTGCCGGGCCAGCGCCAGCTCCTCCGTCGCGGAGAGCGCGGGATCGTCCGTTCCCTCGGGCACGTCGTCCTCTCGTGGCAGTGAGACCGGGTGTAACGGGTAAAGCCTAGTTGATGTTGAGATCAACTGGTGATCACCTGCGCAGTCCTGCTCGTTCGATTGCTGAGATACGCTCAAAAGTGCAAGACTGAGCAAGAATCGCGCGGCAATCGCGCAGGGGAGGGGTTTCCGTGACACGTGCAGGGGCTGGAATGGCCGCCGACATCGACGAGCAGCCGGCTGGCTACGCGCGCCTGCTCTCCGCTGCCAACGCGGCCGAGATCGCCCGGGTGGCGGCGGTCATCGCGGAACGTCGGCCACGCCACGTGGTCTTCACCGCGCGGGGGACCTCCGATCACGCGGCCCTCTACGGGGCCTACCTGACCGAGATCCGGCTCGGCCTGCCCGCCGGGCTCGCCTCGCCCAGCGTCGTCACCCTGTTCGGGGCCCGCCCCGACCTGTCCGACGCGCTGGTCGTCGGTGTCAGCCAGAGCGGCGGCTCACCCGACCTGGCCGAGGTGCTGCGTGCCGCCCGAGCCTCCGGGGCGCTGACCCTCGCGGTGACCAACGCCCCCGACTCGCCGCTGGTCGACGTGGCCGAGCTGAGCGTCGACATCGCCGCCGGGCACGAGCGGGCGGTGGCCGCCACCAAGACGTACACCGCCGAACTGCTCGCCCTGCTGATGCTGGTGGAGGGGATCCGGGCTGGCGACGGCGTGCTCCCGAAGGCCGAACGGGAGGCGCTCGACGCACTGCCCGAGCTGGCCGCCCGCACCCTGGCCGACGGCACCCCGGCCCAGCTCGCCCCGCGCTACCGGTTCGCTCGTCAGCTGGTCACCACCGGCCGGGGGTACGCCTACCCGACGGCCCGGGAGGCCGCGTTGAAGCTGATGGAGACCTCGTACCTGCCCGCCCTCGCCTTCTCCGGCGCCGACCTGCTGCACGGCCCGCTCGCGATGACCGACCCCGAGGTCCCGGTGCTCGCCGTGGTCGGCTCCGGCCCCGGTGGCCGGTCGATGGGCGAGGTGCTGCCCCGCCTCGGCGAACGCCGCGCCGACGTGGTGGTGGTCGGCTCCGCCGACGTGCCGGGCGCCACTCGGCTGGCCGTCCCCGAGGTCGACGAGCGGTACGCCCCGCTGCTGGACATCCTGCCGATGCAGCGGTTGGCGCTGGCCCTGGCGCTCACCCGGGGCGAGGACCCGGACGCGCCGCGCGGGTTGAAGAAGGTCACCGCGACGATGTGAGGCGCGGCGTGGCACCCTGGTCACCGTGTCCACGCTGCGCGACCTCGCCGAGGAGCACACCCATCTCCGTCCGGCCGACATCGACCACCTGCACCGGATCGCCGGCGACTGGCAACTGCTCTCCGATCTGTCCTTCGCTGACCTGCTGCTCTGGGTGCCGGTCGACGCCGACGGCACGTTCCTCTGCGTCGCCCAGGTGCGCCCGACCACCGCACCGACCGCCTACCAGGACGACCAGGTGGGTCGGATCGTCGGCGGTCCGGAGGTGGCCCACCTGGGGGTGGCGTACTCCCAGGGCCGGATCTGGCGCGAGGGCGACCCGGTCTGGTATGGCGACGTGCCGGCGCGGCACGAGGCGATCCCGGTCCGGCTGCGTACCGCCGAGGGGGAGGCCGGCGAGGTGATCGCCGTGGTGGGGCGGGACACCAACCTCTCCACCGCGCGTACGCCCAGCCAGCTGGAGTTGAACTACCTCACCACGGCCGACGACCTGGCGCAGATGATCGCGGACGGCACCTTCCCGCCGCCGCGGCATCCGGGCGAGACCACCTCCGCGCCCCGGGTCGGCGACGGCCTGGTCCGGCTCGACGCCGGCGGCAAGGTCACCTACGCCAGCCCGAACGCCCAGTCCGCGTACCGCCGACTGGGCTACGCCTCGCACCTGGTGGGGGAGGACCTGGCCGTGTTGCACCGCCGGTTGGCCGGTGACCCGCTGGACGGCACCGAGGCCTCGAACGGCATCCTGGCCGCGCTGCGCGGTGAGGCGCCACCCCGCCGGGAGATCGACGCACGAGGTGCCACGATGCTCACGCGGGCGTTGCCGCTGATGCCGGCCGGGGTGCCGATCGGAGCGTTGGTGCTGGTCCGGGACATCACCGAGGTCCGCCGCCGGGACCGGGCACTGATCACCAAGGACGCCACCATCCGGGAGATCCACCACCGGGTGAAGAACAACCTCCAGACGGTGGCCGCGCTGCTGCGGTTGCAGGCCCGCCGGGTGGCGATGCCGGAGGCCCGGGTCGCGTTGGAGGAATCGGTCCGTCGGGTCGCCTCGATCGCCCTGGTGCACGAGACACTCTCGATGTCCAGCGACGAGGCGGTGGAGTTCGACGGCATCGTCGACCGGGTGGCCAGCGCGGCGACCGAGGTCGCGGCGACCGAGGTGAGCGTCGGCATGCGTCGGCGGGGCAGCTTCGGCGTGCTGCCGGCGGAGATCGCCACCTCGCTGGTGATGGTCCTCAACGAGTTGCTGCTCAACGCGGTCGAGCACGGCTTCCCGCCGGCAGACGAGACGGAGGCGGCTCCGGTGGCCGCCGCCTCCGGCATGGTGCCGGTCGCCCCTCCCGAGGTCGACCCGTCACTGCGGCCCGAGGTGGTGGTCTCCGCGCACCGGTTCCGCAAGATGCTGCACGTCTCGGTGACCGACAACGGACGCGGCCTGCCCCCGGACTTCGACGCCGAACGCGGCAGCCGGCTCGGCCTCCAGATCGTCCGAGCCCTGATCACCGGGGAGCTGCGCGGCACCATCGAACTGCGTGCCGGCGCCAACGGTGGCACCGAGGCCATGCTGGTCGTCCCGCTGGCCCGCAGCACCCACGACGGCCGCTCGCAGGGCTGACCCGCCCTTTCGCCTCCGGTGGGGCGGGGTCTGCGGCGGGAGCGGATATCAGGATGGGCGTGATGCCTCACAGTCATCACGATGACTCACCGGCATCAGGCGCTCCGAGGTGGGCGAGCCCGGTCGCCGGCCGGCGCCCGGGGGGCCGGGTCAGCGGCCGGGGCGGCTGGTCAGTAGGGCGACGGTGAGGCCGGGGCGTTGCCAGACCTGGGTGACGGTGAAGTCCGTGCGAAGCGCGTCGCCCTTGGCGCCGGGCACGGCGGCCAGCGGCTCGGCGTGCCGGCCGGAGACGACGAGCCACACGCGTGTCGTACCGGCCAGGCACGGTGCTGGCTGCGGGCACTCGGCGGCCCACAGATCGCCGCGGCGGACCTCGTCCTCGGTGACCAGCACGTCGCGGGGCGGGTCGCTGAGGTGGTACTCGATGCCGAGGTCGAGGAAGAGCCAGCTGTGCCGGGGTGAGTAGACCACCGCGTCCCCCGGGCGCTGACCGTCGGCGACCACCCGGGCCGCCCCCGCGTAGTCCACCGGCGCGCTGCGCGGCCACTCGTGGGTCCGTCGCAGCGCGGCCTGGTCGGGTAGGCCGAGCAGCCCGGCCAGGACCACGACGACGAGCGCGGTCGGAGCGGCCACGGCGGCCAGCGCCGCGCCCGCCAGCAGGCACGCGAAGGGCACCACGAAGACCAGGTACCGGGGCACCCACAGCGGTACGACAGTGCCGGCGGCGAAGAGCAGCAGTACGGGCAGCAGCACCGCGCTGACCGGCAGCAGGGCGCGCCGCCCGAGCCGGGCCGCGCCCAGCGCGGCGACCCCGACCAGCAGGCCACCGACAACGCTGCTCTGTGCCACGCCGCCGGGCAGCGCGGTCAGGTCGTCCAGCCGGGCCAGGTGGACCCAGTTCAACTGCCGGGACTGCTGGGTCCGGGCCTTGACCAGCAGCGGGCCGGCCAACAGCGCGACCGGCACAACGGCGACCAGCCACCGCCACACCCGCCGGTCCCGCTCGACGTCGGGCTGGGCCGGGGTGGCGATGCCGGCCGGGGCCGGGCCGCGCCACCAGGTTATGAGGACGACCAGCGCGTGGGCGGCGAGCACTGTGAGCGCGATCAGGTGGATGAGCCCGAGAGCGGCGACGGCAGCGGCGTAACCGGCCCAACGGGCCCAGCTCGGCCGACGCAGCGCGGTCACCAGCAGCAGTGTGGCGAGCACGGCGAGCATGGTGGCCAGCGCGTACGGGCGAGCCTCCTGCCCGTAGCGGGAGGTGCCCGGGAGCACCGCGAACAGCAGCCCGGCGAAGAGGCCGCCGCGCCGGTCGACGAGCCGCGCGCCGAGCACGGCGAGCAGCCCGGCGGCCACTGTCATCGCCAACACCGCCGGTACGCGCAGGGCGATCGTGGAGTCGCCGAAGACGCTGGTCCAGAGGTGCATCAGCAGGTAGTACGGCCCGGTGGCGGCGTCGATGGTGCCGGCCAGTCGGGCCAGGTCACCGGGCGACCGGGTGGCCGCGCTCCACGTCGCCAGCTCGTCGCGCCAGAGCTGGGCGGAGCCCAGCCCGGTCACTGTCACCGCCAGTGTCAACAGTGCCGGGGGGAGCCAGACCGGCAGGCGGCGCAGGTGCTCCCACGCCGCCCCGGCCGATTTCTCGGACAATTGCCCCACGGTCCGAGCCTGCCACGCCCCGGCCCGTGATGTGGGATCCAGCACGTGGACATTGGCCGGCCCCCATGGGGTGTGGCAGCATGGGCCCCATGACCGCCGCAGTCGTCCGCCGCTTCGTGGCACGTCGCCACGTCGATTACGGCCGCGTGCGCAGCGCGATCTGTCCGGCCTACTGACGACGCCCGACCCATCTGTCTCGGGCGCGCTCCGCGCCGGCTGTCTGAAGACACCGTTGTCCCGCCCGCTTCGCCGGGCCGGCCGCCGCGCCCCGCGTATCCCGAGGCACAGCAGACAACGGAGGACGCCGCGATGGCGGTCAGCAGCATCCCGGCCCGTTCCGAGGACCCGACGGCTCGCCCGACCCGAGCGCCGCGCCGGCCACGGGGTGAGGGTCAGTGGGCGCTCGGCCACCGCGAGCCGCTCAACCCCAACGAGCGGATCAAGAAGGACGACGACCCGCTCAACGTCCGGGCCCGCATCGAGACCATCTACGCGTACCGCGGCTTCGCCTCGATCGACCCGCAGGACCTGCGGGGCCGGTTCCGCTGGTGGGGCCTCTACACCCAGCGCAAGGCGGGCATCGACGGCGGGCGCACCGCCGTGCTGGAGCCGCACGAGCTGGAGGACGAGTTCTTCATGCTCCGGGTCCGCATCGACGGCGGGCAGCTCAGCCTGGCGCAGCTGCGGGTGATCGCTGACATCTCCCGGGAGTTCGCGCGGGACACCGCCGACATCACCGACCGGCAGAACATCCAGTACCACTGGATCCGGGTCGAGGACATGCCGGAGATCTGGCGTCGGCTGGAGTCGGTCGGTCTGCAGACCACCGAGGCGTGCGGCGACTGCCCGCGGATCGTGCTGGGCAGCCCGGTCGCCGGGGTGGCCCGCGACGAGCTGCTCGACCCGACCCCGGCGATCGACGAGATCGTCTCCCGTTACGTCGGCGACAAGCAGTTCTCCAACCTGCCCCGCAAGTTCAAGACGTCGATCTCCTGGCTGGTGGACACCCCGTACGAGTCGAACGACATCGCGTTCCTCGGTGTCGACCACCCGGAGCACGGGCCCGGCTTCGACGTCTGGGTCGGCGGGGGCCTCTCCACCAACCCGATGCTCGCCAAGCGGCTCGGGGTCTGGGTTCCGCTGGCCGAGGTGCCGGACGTGTGGGCCGGGGTGGTCGGGATCTTCCGCGACTACGGCTACCGCCGACTGCGCAACCGGGCCCGGTTGAAGTTCCTGGTGGCCGACTGGGGCGTGGAGCGCTTCCGCGAGGTCCTGGAGAAGGACTACCTCGGTCGTACGCTGCTCGACGGCCCGGCGCCGATCCTGCCGTCGAAGCCGGTCGACCACGTGGGTGTGCACGAGCAGGCCGACGGGCGGCACTACGTGGGCGCCGCTCCGGTGGTCGGGCGGGTCTCCGGCGCGCAGCTCAGCCAGCTGGCCGACGTGGTCGAGGCGCACGGCAGCGACCGGGTGCGGCTCACTCCGTACCAGAAGCTGCTGGTGCTCGACGTGCCGTCGGAGCGGACGGAGTCGCTGATCGACGCGCTGCGCGGGATCGGTCTGGAGGCCCGGCCCTCGGCCTGGCGGCGCGGCACGATGGCGTGCACCGGCATCGAGTACTGCAAGCTCGCCATCGTCGAGACGAAGGCCCGCGGCGAGGAGTTGGTGGCCCGGCTGGAGCAGCGGCTGCGCGACTTCGACACGGACATCTCGATCCACATCAACGGCTGCCCGAACGCGTGCGCGCGCACCCAGGTGGCCGACATCGGGCTCAAGGGTCAACTGGTGGTCGGCCCGGACGGCCGGCAGGTCGAGGGTTTCCAGGTGCACCTGGGCGGCGGCCTGGGCATGGCCCAGGGGCAGACCGCCGGTTTCGGCCGCAAACTGCGCGGCCTGAAGACCACCGCCGACGACCTTCCGGAGTACGTGGAACGGCTGGCCCGTCGCTATCTGGCCGGTCGGAGCGAGGGCGAGACGTTCGCCAACTGGGTGATCAGAGTCGACGAGGAGGAACTGCGGTGAGCAGCGAGAACCGAGCGGCACCTCTGTACTGCCCGTACTGCGGCGAGGAGGACCTGCGGCCGCACGAGGCGGGTCACGGCGCCTGGGAGTGCCACGCCTGCACCCGGGTCTTCTCGGTGAAGTTCACCGGGTTGCTGAGTCGGGCGGTGACCTCATGAGTCTCGTCTCGGCCGCGAGCCTGCGCCTGGTGGGTCCGGGCGGCTCGACGCCGGTCGACCCGGCCCGGCGCGGCCCGGACGAGCTGCGGGCACTGGCCGAGCAGGCCGCTCGGGACCTGGAGGGCGCCCCGGCACTGGAGATCGCCCGCTGGGCGGCGCAGACCTTCGGTGAGCGGTTCTGCGTGACCAGCTCGATGGCGGACGCCGTGCTGGCGCACCTGGTGTCCCGGGTGGCCCCCGGGGTGGACGTGGTCTTCCTCGACACCGGCCTGCACTTCCCCGAGACGCTGCGGGTACGCGACGAGGTCGCCCGGACGCTGCCGGTGAACGTCCGGTCGATCCGGCCCCGGCTCACCGTCGGCCAGCAGGACGGTCAGTACGGCCCCCGGCTGTTCAACAAGTCGCCGGACGACTGCTGCCAGCTGCGCAAGGTGGAGCCGCTGGAGCGGGCTCTGACCGGGTACGACGCCTGGGCCGCCGGTCTGCGGCGGGACGAGTCGCCGAGCCGGGCCAACACGCCGGTGGTGACCTTCGACGCGCGCCGCGGCAAGATCAAGGTCAACCCGATCGCGGCCTGGTCGCAGAAGGATGTGGACTCCTACATCGCCCGCTTCAACGTGCCGGTCAACGAGCTGTTCAAGCAGGGTTACGGGTCGATCGGCTGCTGGCCGTGCACCCGCCGTACCAAGGCCGGCGAGGACGCGCGGGCCGGCCGGTGGGCCATGTTCGAGAAGACCGAGTGCGGGCTGCACGTCTGACCTCCCCGGCGACGACCCTGACCGGCGTCGGTGCGGCCGGCGGGGCGGACCCGGTGGTGCTTGTCGCGCACGGCAGCCGTGACCCACGGGCGGCCGATGCCACCCGGGCGCTGGCCCGGGCGGTGTCGGCGGCCCGGCCGGGCACACCGGTGTGGGCGAGTTGGCTGGACCACACCGAGCCGGGGCCGACCGAGGTGCTGCGCGACCTGGCCGTGGCCGGTCACCGCCGGGCGGTGCTGGTGCCGCTGCTGCTGACCGCCGCGTACCACCACCGGGTGGACATCCCGGCGGCGGTCGCCGCTGCGGCGCAATCCGGGCCACCGCTGTCGGTACGGGTCACCGACGTGCTCGGCCCGGCGGACGACACGCCTGATCCTGGGCTGTTGGCCGGGCTGTGCCGTCGGCTGGGTGAGACGCGTCCGGGCCGCTTCGACGCGTTGGTGCTGGCCGCGGCGGGCACCCGGGACGCGCGGGCGCGCCGCTCGGTGGGTCGGGTCGCCGATGCGCTCGGTGTGGAATTCGGGGTGCCCTGCCGGGTGGCGTACGCGTCGGCGGCGCCGCCGACGGCCGGTGTGGCGGTGTCCCGGCTGCGGGCGGCCGGCGCGCGCCGGGTCGCGGTGTCCGCGTACTTCCTGGCACCGGGGCTGTTCCACGACGCGGTGACCGAGGCGGCCGGGGCGGCGGGTGCGGTGGCGGTCGCCGCGCCGCTGACCGACGCTCCGGAGTTGGTCGAGTTGGTGCTGCGTCGGGTCGACGACCGGCCCACGCTGGCGTCCACTGGCTGAGCAGCGCCGGCACGGGGTGACCCGGTGCCGGACAGCAGAACGCCCCGGCGGGCGGACCCACCGGGGCGTACAGCTGTGTGTTGGGAATCAGGCGGAGTGAGCGCGCAACACCCGGAGACCGCCGCGCCGCTTGACGGCGCGCCGCTCCTCCTCGCTCATTCCGCCCCAGACGCCAGCGTCCTGACCTGACTCGAGTGCCCACTGCAGGCACTGGTCGGTCACGGAGCAGCGCCTGCAGACGGCCTTGGCCTGCTCGACCTGCAGGAGAGCCGGACCGGACGTCCCGATCGGGAAGAACAGCTCCGGGTCCTCGTCACGGCAGACACTATGGTGACGCCAGTCCATGGCGGCAACACTCCTCATTCTGGATGGGTGGCAACAATTGCTTGGTCGTGCTTTTCCTATATGCATCCGCGTGCCGATGGTGACAGTTAGCGTCCGTCCATTCGGCAGTGCGTGAGCAGGCAGTTAGTGCCGGGGACCTGCTGGAACAGCTCAACTTGACGAGCATATCCAGGCGGTGTCCCGGTAACTCAAGTTCGCTTGTGAATACTTTCACGAACAGTCGTGATGTCAAGGGTGACGCTTGGAAAAACTCCGGGCGGTGAGCAAGCCCACAACCCATTTGTCCGGGTTCCCGTGCATTCCTGGTTACCCGCCGTGCCACAGTCGAGGATCAATATAGTACAGTCCGCGTGACATTGCTGACATTTCCGGCACCTGTCCTCGGTGTGGCGGCGATCGTGTCGATCGGTTGTGGCTACCGCGTCGACCAAGGGCAGTACCCCGAGACCTAGCAGATTACTCTCAGTGCGGCCGGAACGGAGGTGAATCTGACCTTTTCCCGCTCGCCGAGATAGTCCCCGTCCAGCTGGAACGCCTGTGGGCGACTCGAGACCAGCGTGAACTCCGCCGTGTCATGGAGTCGTAACACCTGTCGGCCGCGTGGATCCGGCTGTCGGGACAGGAACTGCGTCACTGTCCGTGTTGTGCTAGCCACCCGGAGCTGACGCAACGCCAGCACATCCAGCCCGAGATCGAACGACGCCGCCGGGTTCGGGTTGACCTCCCGGTCGCCCAGGTACGTCCAGGGTGCCGTGTTCTGAATGATGACGGTGGCCAGCTCGGCCTCCGCCGGCTCGCCCGGACGCTCCAGCACGATCGCCGGGTGTCGCCGGTCCGAGGCGAAGAAGTACTGATTCATGATCGAACGCAGATAGAGCGACGGCGTGGACACCCGCCCCTTCCGCCGGGCCTGCTCCACCCGGTGGATCACTGCGGCGTCCAGGCCGAAGCCAGCGCAGAAGGTGAAGTAGCGGTCGTCGGCGAGGCCAAGCCCCACCGTCCGGCTCCGGCCCAGCCGCAGCCCTTCCAGGATCATGCTGGTCGCCTCCGGCCACTCCCGGGGCAGACCCACGGCGCGGGCGAACACGTTTGTCGAGCCACCGGGGACGGTCGCCAGCGCGGGCAGTCGCTCGGCCATCGGCACGTCGCCGGCGCGAGTCGGCGGTTCGGCCGTCATCAGACCGTTCACCACCTCGTTCACAGTGCCGTCGCCACCCAGGGTGACGACCAGGTCGACCCCCTCGGCCGCTGCCTCCCGAGCCAGCGCCACGGCGTGCCCACGCCGACGGGTGTAGCGCACGCTGAGATCGACTTCGCTGCGCAGCGCCCGGACGAGCACGTCCCGGCTGCGTTCGCTGGTGGTGGTGGCCTTCGGATTGACCACCAGGACGGCCCGCATGGGCGGCACTGTACCTTCCGGAAGCCCGGGTATCGTGGCGCGCGTGACCATCGACTCGGACCCGATCCCCGTCACGCTCCGCTGGGCGGTCCGGCTGCTGTGGGCGGAGGCGGCCGTCGTCGGGCTGATCGCCGTCTGGCTGGTCTGGGCCGACCTCACGGCCACCCGCACCGACCTGCTGGTGGCGTTGCTGGTGACTGTGTTCGCCATCGGGGCTGCCGTCGCGCTCTGGGCCCTGAGCCGCGCGCTGCTGCGCCGTCAGGCGGGCGCACGGGCCCCCGCGATCGTGCTTCAGTTGATGCTGCTGCCGATCGGGTGGTTCATGATCCAGGCTGGCCTCGGCTGGCTGGGCGTGCCGCTGATGGCGCTCGGCCTGGGCGTGGCCTGGTTGTTGATCTGCCCACCGACGACCCGCGCCCTCGGCTTCGAGTGACCGCGCCGGCCTGTCGGGCCGGTCAGTAGCCGCCGGAGCGGCGGGTGAGCAGCGCGATAGTGGCCCGATCGTGGGCGGACGTGGCGGACGCCGAGGTGGTCAGCGCGGTGAGCACCTTCCAGGCGAAGGACGACTCGGCGGGCAGCGTGGCACCGCGCACGGTCGGCACTGTCACCTCGACGGTCAGCGCGTCCTCGGTGACCGCGAAGCGGCACTCCAGCTCGGCGTCGCGGGTGGCGATGGCGAGCAGCATGGCGCACGCCTCGTCGACAGCGATCCGCAGATCCTCGATCTCGTCGAGCGCGAACTGCAACCGGGCCGCGAGACCGGCGGTGGCGGTGCGGAGCACGCCGAGGTAACCGCCGTCGGCAGGCACCGTGAGGTGCACCACGTCGTCGTCGGTCGCTGGCTGGCCAGTCAGTTGAGTCACGCCTCATCCCCCCGGTCGGGGACTCTACCCGGTCGGTCGCCCGTACGCGTGCCGGCGGTGATGGCCTGCTCGGCCAGCTCGCGGAGCGCGGCGCCGCCGAGTCGGTAGGGAACCCACTCGCTCGTCTGCTCGGCGCCGATCGAGGCGTAGAAGCCGGCGGCCGGATTCCAGTCGATCATTTGCCAGTCCAGCCGCTGGTAGCCGCGTCGTACGCAGATGTCGGCCAGCGTGGCGAGCAGCAGTCGACCGGCTCCGGTGCCCCGGGCGGCCGGCCGGACGTAGAGGTCCTCCAGGTAGATGCCGTGCACGCCGGCCCAGGTGGAGAAGTTGAGGAACCACAGCGCGAACCCGACCGGCTCGTCGTGCTCGTCCACAGCGACGTGACCGAAGAGCGCTGGAGCAGTCGTGAAGAGCGCCGAGGTCAGCTGCTCGGTGGTGAGGTGGCACTGTTCCGGGGCACGCTCGTACTCGGCCAACTCGTGCACCATGGCGACGACGGCCGGCACGTCCTCGGGACGTGCCGGCCGGATCGTCGGGATGGCCGGGGAGGTCACGCCTTCTTGGTCTCCCAGAAGATCTTCGAGATCTCGTCGATCTTCGCGAGCAGCTTGTCGGCGGTGGCCGGGTCGAGGCTGCCCTTGACGCCACCGGCGCCGGCGAGCTTGGTGGCCTCGTTGAACAGGCTGTGCAGGTTCGGGTACTTCTCGAAGTGCGGCGGCTTGAAGTAGTCGGTCCACAGCACCCAGAGGTGGTGCTTGACCAGCTCGGCGCGCTGCTCCTTGATGATGATGGCGCGGGTGCGGAACTCCGGGTCGGTGTTCGACTGGTACTTCTCGCAGATCATTTTGACCGATTCGGCCTCGATCCGGGCCTGAGCCGGGTCGTAGACACCGCACGGCAGGTCGCAGTGAGCGCTCGCGATGACGCGGGGCGCAAGGATGCGCGGAAGTCGCATCGGGATCCTCCATGGGAAGTTTGCGATGATCAAAGGCGACATTACTCCTGGGGATGCTCCCCGAACCGGGTGGAGGTGAAACCAGTGGTCGCCGATCACCCGGCTGAGGTGCCCCGGTTGCGGAGGCCGCTGACCGCCGTTCTGGTGACCGGCCCGTCCATGGCCCCGACCCTGCGGCACGGTGACGCGGTGCTGGTTCGTCCCGGTGGCCGCCCGATCCGAGCCGGCGACGTGGTGGTCGCGGTCTTCCGGACCCGGCCCGATCTGCTGGTGGTGAAGCGTGCGGTCCGGCCGCAGGACGGCGGCTGGTGGCTACGCGGCGACAACGACCTGATCACCGACGACTCCCGGGCGTACGGGGTCGCCGACGTACGCGGGCGGGTGGTGGCCCGCTACTGGCCCCGCCCCGGACGGGTACCTCGTCGTCAGTTATGACCCTGCTCACATCCGAGGGGTGGTGCCGACACTATGCTCGGAAAGTGCCCGGGTGACCCCCCGCACCGCGTGCCACCGCTCGCCGCCCACCTCGCGGCGGGGCCGGCCGCCTCACATCTGCTCGACAGATCCTGGAGTCACCACCATGTCTTCGTCCACCGTGGACCCCGCTGATCCCGTCTTCCAACTGCACCGGGGCGGCAAGATGGCCGTCACCTCGACCGTGCCGCTCACCAGCCGGGAGGACCTCTCCCTGGCGTACACCCCCGGGGTGGCCCGGGTGTGTGAGGCGATCGCCGCCGACCCCGCACTGGTGGACGACTACACCTGGGTGTCGCACACGGTCGCGGTGGTCACCGACGGCTCGGCGGTGCTCGGGCTGGGCAACATCGGCCCCCGGGCAGCGATGCCGGTGATGGAGGGCAAGGCGGTGCTGTTCAAGCAGTTCGCCGGGGTGGACGCGGTGCCGGTGTGCCTGGACACCCAGGACGTGGACGAGATCGTCGCGGTGGTGCGGGCGTTGGCCCCCTCCTTCGGTGGGATCAATCTGGAGGACATCAGCGCGCCGCGTTGCTTCGAGATCGAGCGTCGGCTCGACGAGGCGCTGGACATCCCGGTCTTCCACGACGACCAGCACGGCACTGCCATCGTGGTGCTGGCCGCGCTGCGCAACGCCGCGATGTTGCTCGACCGCAAGCTCGGTGACCTACGGGTGGCGGTGAGCGGCGCGGGCGCGGCCGGTGTGGCAGTGACGAAGATGCTGATCGCCGGGGGCGTCAACCCCGACCAGGTGGTGGTCTGTGACTCCAAGGGGATCATCGGCCGGCACCGCGCCGAGCTGACCGGCACCAAGGCCGAGCTGGCGGCGAGCACCAACGCCGACGGCCGTCACGGCGACATCACCGAGGCGCTGCGCGACGCGGACGTGCTGGTCGGGGTCTCCGGCGGGCAGATCCGCGAGGCGGCGGTGGCCGGGATGGCGCCCGGCGGGATCGTGTTCGCGCTGGCGAACCCGACCCCCGAGGTGCACCCCGAGGTGGCCGCCCGGCACGTCGCGGTGGTTGCCACCGGGCGCAGCGACTACCCCAACCAGATCAACAACGTGCTGGCCTTTCCCGGCGTGTTCCGCGGCGCGCTGGATGCCGGCGCCACCCGGATCACCGAGGCGATGAAGGTCGCCGCCGCGGATGCCATCGCCGGTGTGGTGGCGGAGTCCCTGACCGCCGACGCGATCGTTCCGTCCCCGCTCGACCCGCGCGTCGCGCCGGCCGTGGCCGAGGCGGTCGCCGAAGCCGCCCGCCGCGACGGCGTCGCCCGCCGCTGATTGCGCACGGCTTCTTAACGAGTGCTCAGCTTGTTACCGTGCCGATCATGCGTGCTGCCTTTGCCTCCCGTTTCGACGACGCCGATCCGCTCGCCGCACTCACCGTCGGCGAGCGGCCCGAGCCGACCCCTCCGGCCGACGACTGGGTGACCGTGCAGTTGCGGGCCACCTCGCTCAACCACCACGACCTCTGGTCGCTGCGCGGGGTGGGTCTCACCGAGGCCCAGCTGCCGATGATCCTCGGCTGCGACGCGGTCGGGCTGGACCCGGAGGGGCGCCAGGTGGTCGTGTACCCGGTGGTCGTCACGCCGGGTGACCCGCGCGGGGTTTCCATCCTCTCCGAGCACTTTGCCGGCACCCTCGCCGAGCGGGTGGTCGTACCCCGGTCGAACCTGATCCCGCTGCCCGACGGCATGGCGGCTACCGACGCGGCGTGCCTGCCCACGGCCTGGCTGACCGCGTGGCGGATGCTGACCACCAAGGGCCGCGTCGCGGACGCCGACAGCGTGCTGGTCCAGGGCGCGGGCGGTGGCGTGGCCACCGCGGCCGTCGCGCTCGCCGTCGCGATGGGCAAGCGGGTGTACGCGACCAGCCGCGACGCCGCCAAGCGGGACCGGATCTCGGCCCTCGGCGCCATCGCTGTGGAGCCCGGCACACGGCTGCCGGAACGAGTGGACGTGGTGATCGAGACGGTCGGCGCCGCCACCTTCGACCACTCGCTGAAGTCGGCCGCGCCGATGGCCCGGATCGTGGTCTCCGGCGCGACCGCCGGGCACGAGCCGTCGGTCAACCTGCGCCGGGTCTTCGCCATGCAGCTGGAGATCCTGGGCACCTCGATGGGCACGCCCGGCGAGCTGTACGAGCTGCTGGCGTTCTGCTCCGACAACGAGGTGCGCCCGGTGGTGGACAGCGTCATCCCGTTCAGCCGGGTAGAGGACGCCTTCGCCCGACTGCACTCCGGCGACGCCTTCGGCAAGGTCGTCATCGACCACACCGCCTGACGCGCCGCCCCGCCGCGGTAAGTGCTAGATCGCAGCCCGGCCTCGGCGATCATGGGGTTGTGGTGCCTGGTTTGGTGCTCTGCGGGCACTTTGTCACCCAACACAACTCCATGATCGACGAGGCGGTGCGGGGTTGACGAACAGCTACTCCGCCTAACGCAACGGTGTTGTCATGGAAATAGTGGCCTCCGTCTCGTGGAGGCCACCACTTCCTGGTTACTGCGCGATCCTGGGTCGCCGGCGCGGTCGGGGCGGGTGTCAGAGGTGGTCGTCGAAGGTGGCGATGTCGCCACGCGTCGCGTCGGTGGGGATGCGCTTCCTGGCGTCGGCGTCGCCGTAGAGCGACCAGCGGAGGAACTCGACGGACGTGTCCGAGACGACCCGCAGCGTCGCGCCGTCGCTGAGCAGCGCCCGGCCGTGGTCGCCCTTGGGCAGGCTCAGCATCGCCTTCGGCCAGGGCACCTTGTCGTACGCGGCCCTGCCCGCCGCGTACTCGACCACCTCGTCCAACTCGCCGTGCACGAACAACTGCGGTGCGGCCGCGCCGGCGAACGCGGTGCCCACGCCGAGCGCCGTGCCGGCGAACACCACACCCGCGTCCAGCCGTTCGTCCCGGCTCGCGGTGAACAGGCCGATGGTGGTCACCCCACCCGCCGAGTGCCCGGCCGCTGCCACCCGCTCACCGTCCAACCGGCCGCGCAACGCGTCGCCGGCCTTGCCGTCCAACGCCAGCACCTGGTCCAACGCGTACGACACGTCGGCGGGCTGGTTGAGCACGTCGAGGACGTTGTTGTCCGCGCCACGGGAGGTGTGTGGGAACGTCGGGGCGGCCACCACGAAACCCGCCGCCGCCCAGCGGGTCAGCAGCGTGGCGTAGTCGTCCGGTCGCCCACCCAGGCCGTGACTGAACATCACCACCGGGAACCGGCCCTGCGCCGCCGTCGCCGACCGCTTGGCCGCGCCGCCGGACTGCCCGGCCGCCGGGTACCAGAGCGTCGTCGGCAGCGCGCGGCCGTCCCGGTTCAGCTTGAGCTGGCGTACGCCGACCGCGAAGGCGCGCTGCGGGGCCTTGCCGGCGGGGACCTGTGGTGTCGGTGTGGCGGCGGGCGGTGGTTCGACGGGCGCCTGCTGCTGGCCCTCGGTCTTCCTGGCGTCCGCCGAGCAGCCGACCAGACCGGCCATGAGGACGGCGCTGGCCAGCAGGGCGGGGGTGACGCGACGTGGCATGAATCCGATTGTGCCTTGCCCCGCAGACGCGCCTGGTGGACTTCGACACGGTGTGCCCGCCCGCTTACCCAGCGCTGGGCGGCCGGCATCAGGCCGCGGCACGTTCGGCGAGCGGGCGTCGCCGTCGTGCGGTGTCGGTCAGTGCGCGCGGAGGGAAGGCGGCGTTGGGGTTGTACCGGTTCGTTCCGGGCGGAACGATCTCGTCGATCCGGTCGAGGGTCGCGTCGTCCAGGGTGAGCGTGGCGCCCTTGAGTAGATCCTCCAGTTGCGGCCTCGTTCGCGGCCCGATGATTGCCGAGGTGACGGCCGGATGGGCCACGGTGAACGCGATGGCGAGCTGCGGAAGCGTGCAGCCGATGCTCGCCGCGAGATCGACGAGCTGTTCCACGATGTCGAGCTTGGCGGCGTTCTCGGCGATCGTGGGGTCGAACTGCGCCGGCCGGAGTACGGCACGCCCGGTCGACAGGTCGATGGGCTGGTCCCTGCGGTACCTGCCGCTGAGGAACCCGAAGGCGAGCGGGCTCCAGACCAGCACCCCCATGCCGTAGCGCTGGCAGACCGGAAGGGTCGACGCCTCGACCCCGCGGGCCAGGATCGAGTACGGCGGCTGCTCGGTGCGCAGGCGTCCGAGGCCGCGCCGTTCGGACACCTGGTGCGCCTCGACGATCTCCTCGGCCGGGAACGTCGAGCAGCCGAAGGCACGGATCTTCCCGTCGCGGACGAGGTCGGTGAGCACCGAGAGCGTCTCCTCGATGTCGGTCGAGGGATCAGGACGGTGGATCTGATAGAGGTCGATCCAGTCGGTGTTCAACCGCCGGAGGCTCCCCTCGACGGCCTTGAGGATCCACCGCCGCGAGTTGCCACACTGGTTGGGGCCCTCGCCCATCGGAAAGTGCACCTTGGTGGCCAGCACGACGTCGTCCCGGCGCCCACGCAGCGCCTTGCCCACGATATCCTCGGACTCACCCCGGCCGTACATGTCGGCGGTGTCGACGACGTTGATGCCCTGGTCGAGGGCGGTGTGGACGATGCGGACACAGTCGTCGTGGTCGGGGTTGCCGACGGCACCGAACATCATGGTCCCGAGGCAGTGGGTGCTCACCTCGATGCCGGTGCCGCCGAGGGTGCGATAGCGCATGTCGATGCTCCTTGGCTGGTTCAGTGACGATCACCGAGCACCCTAGGAGCTCGAGTCGGCTCTAGGTCAACTCCTCGTTACTCTGCTCGGCATGGCTGAGGTCACCGCGAGTCTGAGCATCGGACAGGTCGCCGAACGCACCGGCTTGAGCGTGCACACCCTCCGCTTCTACGAGCAGGAGGGCCTCTTCATCAGCCCGGTACGCCGTGGGCCTGCCGGGCGTCGCAGCTACCGCCAGGACGACGTGGACTGGCTGACGGTCTGCATCATCCTTCGCGCCTCCGGCATGCCGCTGCCCGCGCTCCGCCGGTACACCGACCTCGTTCGGGAAGGCGCCGGCAACGAGGAGGAAAGACTCGCGCTCCTCCGCGAGCACCACGGGCGCGTCACCACCCAGATCGGCAGGCTCACCCAGAGCCTGGACCTGATCACCTTCAAGGTCGGGGTGTACGAGGATCTGCTCGACCAGGACCGGCGCGCAGCCGGGCCAGGTCGTCGGCGTCCTTCGGGCGGCGGGGACGTTCCGGCATCCAGACCGGGTACATCTGCTTGAACTCGATCTGGGCCGCCACCGAGATGGTCGGCGCGGTGAGAGAGCCGATCCGGCCGGGTGGGGCGTCCAGGATCCCGGCCGGCAGCGGGGTGCCGGCCCAGGACCCGGCACCCACAGTCGGTCGGCCGGCGGCATCCCGACCCAGGTACGCGAAGCTGACCTCCACGTCGGCGGCGAACAGCTCGAGCTGCGACTCCACCGGCATCCGTGGGTCGGGAAGCCAGCCCTGGGCCAGCAGCAGGTCGGCCAGCCGGTCCGCGTCGTCGCGCCAGCAGTACCAGTCGACGTCGACGTGCGGGCGGGTCACCGCGCCGAGCTGGAAGTCCATCGCCCAACCGCCGCGCAGCCACACCGGGATGCCGCCCGCCCCGCTCACCGCGACGACCTCGGCGATGCTCCCCAGCTGCCGGCGCGTGAGCTCGTCCACCGGAAGACCGTACCGGCGTCGGCCGGGTCAGTGGGCCGGGCGGGACTCGTAACGGGTCAGGGTGGGGGAGTGGGCGTCGGCGGGGCCGGATACCAGATCGTCACCGGCAGGGGGCGCGCCGAGCGCGGACCGAGGGTGAGCGTACGCACGCCGACGGCGTACGACCCCTCGGGCGCCCGGCGCGCCGACACCGGCCCGCCGGCCACGGCCGTTACCGGCCAGCAGCGCCGTCACCAGTACGGCCACCAGCCGGCCCGCCCCCATCGTTCCACGGTAGGTGCCCGGCCGGGCGTAGCGGCCCCGCCGTCCGGCTCGGGTGCACCCGCCACCCGGTCGGGTCACCTCCGCCGGCCGGGTCCACCAGTGGGACGCCGCGGGCCGGGGACGGTGCCGCGTGACCAGCTTCGCTAGGGTCACCGACATGCCTGAGAACTACACGGATCCCAGCGGCAACACCGAGGCGTTCCGCGCCTTCAACCAGACGCCGGAGGCCGCGGCGCCGACGGAGGCCCCGTCCCGACTGCCGCTCATCATCGGCGCGGCAGTGGTCGTCGTGGTGCTGGTGGCACTCGTCGCCTGGCTGGCGACCGGCTGACCGGGTCGCGCGCACCCTCGGGCCTCCCGGGGGTGCGCGCCTCAGTGGCGTCAGGTCGCTCCGACCACGTCCCGGGTCTGCCGGGCGATCTCCCGCTCCTCGTCGGTGCGGATGACGCAGACGCTCACCTCGGCGCCGTCGGGCGAGATCAACCGGTCGCCCTCGCCGTCGTTGCGGGCGTCGTCCACTGTGATGCCGAGCCGCCCCAGGCCGGCCAGCGCGGCGGCCCGCACCGGCGCGGCGTGCTCGCCGACCCCGGCGGTGAAGGCGATCGCGTCGACCCGACCGAGCAGCGCGTAGTACGCCCCGACGTACTCGGTGATGCGCCGGCAGTACACGTCGAAGGCGAGGGCCGCCGCCCGGTCACCGGCCGCCCGGCGTTCGAGCACCTCGCGCATGTCGTTGACGCCGGTCAGCCCGAGCAGGCCGCTGCGCTGGTTGAGCAGGTCGTCGATGTCGTCCACCGACAGCCCGCCCTCCCGGCGCAGGTGGAAGATCACTGCCGGGTCCACGTCGCCGCTGCGGGTGCCCATCACCAGCCCCTGCAACGGGGACATGCCCATCGAGGTGGCGACGCTGCGACCGTTCGCCACCGCGCAGGCGCTGGCCCCGTTGCCCAGGTGCAGGGTGATCGTGTTGACCTGCTCGTACGGGCGGCCCAGCAGCTCGGCGGTGCGCCGGGACACGTACGCGTGTGAGGTGCCGTGGAAGCCGTACCGGCGGATGTCGTACCGCTCGGCGGTCTCCCGGTCGATCGCGTACGTCGCGGCGGCCTCCGGCAGGGTGTGGTGGAACGCGGTGTCGAAGACGGCGACCTGCGGGACGTCCGGCAGCGCCGCGCGGGCCACCTCGATGCCGGCCAGGTTGGCCGGGTTGTGCAGTGGGGCGAGCGGCACCAGATCCTTGATCGCGGCCAGCACCGCGTCGTTGACCAGCACCGGCGCGCTGAAGGTCCGGCCACCGTGCACCACCCGGTGTCCGACCGCCGTCAGCCCGGTCAGGTCCAGCCCGTCCAGGATCTGCCGGACCGCCTCGGCGTGGTCCGCCGGGCCGCCACCGGGCTCACCGATCCGCTCGACGGTGCCGTGGTCGAGTGCCCGGTCGCCGTCGTAGCGGCGCCACTTCACCGACGACGACCCGCAGTTGAGCACCAGTACCCGACTCACGACGCCTCCTCGGTGGCCGCCTGGATGGCGGTGATCGCCACCGTGTTGACGATGTCCGGCACCGTGGCGCCCCGCGACAGGTCGTTCACCGGCCGCCGCAGGCCCTGCATGACCGGGCCGACGGCGACCGCCCCGGCCGAGCGCTGCACCGCCTTGTAGGTGTTGTTGCCCGTGTTCAGGTCCGGGAAGATGAAGACCGTTGCGTGCCCGGCGACGGCACTGTCGGGCAGCTTCGTGGCCGCCACCGCCGGGTCGATCGCCGCGTCGTACTGGATGGGCCCCTCGACCAGCAGGTCGGGCCGGCGTTCCCGGACCAGCGCGGTGGCCGCGGCGACCTTCTCCACGTCCGCGCCAGCGCCGGAGCTGCCGGTGGAGTACGACAGCATGGCCACCCGGGGTTCGATGCCGAACCGGGCGGCGGTGTCGGCCGACGAGATCGCGATGTCGGCGAGCTGGGCCGCGTCCGGGTCGCGGTTGACCGCGCAGTCGCCGTAGACCAGCACCCGGTCGGCGAGCAGCATGAAGAAGACGCTGGAGGCCACCGAGACGTCCGGCAGCGTACGGATGATCTCGAACGCCGGCCGGATGGTCGCGGCGGTGGTGTGCGTAGCGCCGGAGACCATGCCGTCGGCGCGGCCGGTGGCCACCATCAGCGTGCCGAAGTAGTTGGGCTGCGCCACGATGTCGTGCGCCGACTCGGCGGTGACGCCCCGGTGGGCGCGCAGCTTGGCGTACTCGGCGGCGAAGTCGTCGCGCCACCCGCTGGTGCCCGGGTCGACCACCTGCGCGTCGCCGAGGTCGATGCCCAGCTCCCGGGTGCGCCGGGCGATGTCGTCCGGCCGGCCGAGCACCGTCAGCTCGGCCACCCCACGGCGTAGCAGGATCTCCGCAGCGCGCAGGATCCGCTCGTCGCTGCCCTCCGGTAGCACCAGGTGCCGGGGCTTCGAGCGGGCCCGGTCGATCAGCTCGTTCTCGAACATCAGTGGAGTGACCCGCGCCGACCGGCTGACCCGCAGCCGACGGGCCAGGTCGTCGGTGTCCACACAGCGCTCGAACGCGCCGAGCGCTGCCTCCACCTTGCGGGGATTGGTAGCGCTGGGCCGGCCCTCGATGCGACTGGACGCGGCCACAGTGTCGTAGCTGTCGAGACGCACGGAGAGCACCGCCAACCCGGTGTTGAGCCCCTCCACCAGCCGCATCACCCGGGGGTCGGGCTGCTCACCGAGGGTGAGCACCAGCCCGGCCACCGACACCTGCCCGGCCACGTGCGCGGCGCTCGCGGCGACGAGCAGGTCGGCCCGATCCCCGGGGGTGATCACCAGGGCGCCCTCGGTGAGGTGGCCCAGCAGGGTCGGCACATGTGCCGCGCCGACCACGAAATCCAGCACGTCGCGACCGAGCGCGGCGTCGTCCCCGGCCAGCAGGGTGGCGCCGAGCGCCGCCGCCACCTCGGCGACCGTCGGCGCCGACACGGTCGGCACCTCCGGGATGGCGTACGCGGGGACCGGCAGCTCGGGCAGCGTCATCGGCTCGGTCACCCGGTTGGCGATCACCGCGAGCACTGTCGCGCCCAGGTCGGCTAGGTCGTGGTACGCCCCCCGCATCGCCGACGCGACGGCCGCCGGCTCCTGCCCGAAGCCGTCCACCACCGGCACCACCACGCTGCCGAACTCGGTGGCCAGCCGGGCGTTGAAGGCCAGCTCCCGGGGGTGGGCCGGGTCGCCCGGCTCGTCGAAGTCACTGCCTACCACGACCACCGCCGGGCACTGCCGCTCCACCGCCCGGTAGCGCTCGACGATGGCGGAGATGAGCTGCTCCCGTCGGCCGTCGGCGACCAGCGCCGCCGCCTCGGCGTAGCTCGCCCCGGCCAGTTCGGACAGGGGCACCTCGACGCGGTACCGCTCGCTCAGCAGGGCGAGGATCGGGTCCTGGCCGGTGTCGGCCACCAACGGTCGGAACACGCCGATCTGCCCGACCTGGCGAGACAGCAACTCCGCCAACCCGAGGGCAATCGTCGACTTGCCCCCGCCGGACCCCACGCTCGTCAGATACACACTTCGGGCCACAGCCCCACCCTAGAAGATCGCAAGGCCGCCCACCCGAATCCTCCGCCCCTGGGGTGGGCGTGGGGGTGGGGTTTAGGCGTCTTCGTCGTCGGGGTCGTCCAGGCGCGCCAGGTAGGTTGCCAGGCGCTCGATGGGGGTTTCGAAGTCGGGGTTGAGGTCGACGAAGTCGCGCAGGCGCTCGCCGAGCCACTCCAGTGTCACCTGCTCCTCGCCCCGGCGCTCGACCAGCTCTTCGATGCCACGGTCGGTGAAGTACATGGGTACGTCCTCGTGCTCGGCCCGGCTCGGGCCGGGCGGGTGATGGGTGGGCCCACGAGAGCCGGGGCAGGACCGTGGTGAAACGGCCCTGCCCCGGCTTCCGTGCTCAGGTCAGGTCACGGGCGGGGGAGAGCCGCCTCGATCAGCGCGTTCAGCTCGACCTCGTGGGTCTTGGCCGAGCCGACCGCCGGGGCGGCCGCGGCCGGGCGGGAGATCCGCCGCAGCCGAACGTCGGTGAGGTGCTCCAGCAGGTTGAGCGCGACGAACGACCAGCCACCCTGGTTGGCCGGCTCCTCCTGCACCCAGGCGAAGTCCTCCGCGTTCGGGAACTGCGCGAGGGCGGCCCGGATCTCCTCCACCGGCAGCGGGTACAGCTGCTCCAGCCGGAGGATCGCGGTGTCGGTGACGCCGCGCTCCTGCCGGGCCTGGAACAGGTCGTAGTAGACCTTGCCGGAGCAGAGCAGCACCCGCTTCACCGCCTCCGGCGCCGGGGCGGCCGTGTCGCGCAGCACCGGCTGGAAGGTGCCGGTGGTGAAGTCCTCCACCGACGAGACGCAGAGCTTGTGCCGCAGCAGCGACTTCGGCGTGAACACCACCAGCGGCTTGCGCTTGGGCGACAGGGCCTGGCGGCGCAGCAGGTGGAAGTAGTTCGCCGGGGTCGTCGGGATGGACACCCGCATGTTGTCCTCGGCGCACATCTGCAGGAACCGCTCCGGCCGGCCGGAGGTGTGGTCCGGGCCCTGACCCTCGTGGCCGTGCGGCAGCAGCAGGGTGATGGCGGAGCGCTGGCCCCACTTGACCTCACCGGACGAGATGAACTCGTCGATCACCGACTGGGCGCCGTTGACGAAGTCGCCGAACTGGGCCTCCCAGGCGACGAGGGCGTCGATGTTCTCCACCGAGTAGCCGTACTCGAAGCCCATCGCCGCGTACTCGCTGAGCAGCGAGTCGTGCACGAAGAACCGGGAGCGGTCGCCGTCGCCGGTGAGCGACTTCAGCGGCAGGTAGTCGTCGCCGGTGCGGGAGTCGACCACCGAGGCGTGCCGCTGGACGAACGTGCCGCGACGCGAGTCCTGCCCGGCGAGCCGGACGGTGACCCCGTCGTGCAGCAGCGCCCCGAGCGCGATGATCTCGCCGAAGCCCCAGTCGATGTTGCCCTCGACGGACATCTTGGCCCGCCGGTCCAACAGCTGCTGGATCCGCTTGTGCGGGGTGAAGCCCTCCGGCAGGTTGATGTGCGCCTCGCCGATGGCCTTGACCACCGACGCGTCGGTGGCGGTGTCGACCTGCGGCTCCGGCTCCTCCTCGCGGCGCGGCCGGTTGAGCTGGCGCGGTGCCGAGGCGGCGTCCCGGGTGGCCTTGAAGACCTTCTCCAGCTGCGCCTGGTAGTCGCGCAGCAGCTCCTCCGCGTCCTCCACGGTGATGTCACCGCGACCGATCAGCTCCTCTGTGTAGAGCTTGCGGACCGAGCGCTTCGAGTCAATGATCTTGTACATCTGAGGGTTGGACATCGACGGGTCGTCGCCCTCGTTGTGCCCGCGCCGGCGGTAGCAGACCATGTCGATCACGACGTCCTTGTTGAACGTCTGCCGGTATTCGAACGCCAGCCGGGCCACCCGGACCACTGCCTCCGGGTCGTCGCCGTTGACGTGGAAGATCGGCGCCTGGATCATCCGGGCCACGTCGGTGCTGTAGAGGCTGGACCGGCTGTACTCCGGGGCGGTGGTGAAGCCGACCTGGTTGTTCACCACCACGTGCACGGTGCCGCCGGTGCGGTAGCCGCGCAGCTGGGACAGGTTGAGCGTCTCGGCGACCACGCCCTGCCCGGCGAAGGCGGCGTCACCGTGCACCGCCAGCGGCAGCACCGTGTAGCCCTCCAGCTTGAGGTCGATCCGGTCCTGCTTGGCCCGGACGATGCCCTCCAGCACGGGATCGACGGCCTCCAGGTGCGACGGGTTGGCCACCACCGACACCTTGACCGCGTGCTCGCCGTCGGGGGTGGTGAACTTGCCGTTCTGACCCAGGTGGTACTTCACGTCGCCGGAGCCCTGCGTCGAGCGCGGGTCCAGGTGACCCTCGAACTCCGAGAAGATCTTCTCGTACGGCTTGCCGACGATGTTGGCCAGCACGTTGAGCCGACCGCGGTGGGCCATGCCGATGACGACCTCGTCCAACCCGTTCTCGGCGGAGGATTCCAGCACCTCACCGAGCAGCGGGATCAGCGACTCGCCGCCCTCCAGCGAGAAGCGCTTCTGGCCGACGTACTTCGTCTGGAGGAAGGTCTCGAACGCCTCGGCGGCGTTGAGCCGGTTGAGCACGTGCTTCTGCTCGTCGGCGGACGGCTTCTCGTACTTGCGCTCGATCCGTTCCTGGACCCAGCGCCGCTCCTCCGGGTCCTGGATGTGCATGTACTCGATGCCGACCCGGCGGCAGTACGAGTCGCGCAGCACGCCGAGGATCTCGCGCAGCTTCATCCGCTGCCGGCCGGCGAAGCCGTTGACCGGGAACTCGCGGTCCAGGTCCCACAGGGTGAGCCCGTGCTGGAGGACGTCCAGGTCGGGGTGCTTGCGGATCTTGAATTCCAGCGGGTCGGTGTCGGCCATCAGGTGACCGCGCACCCGGTACGCGTGGATCAGCTCGTGCACCCGGGCGGTCTTGTTGATCTGACCCTCGGAGTTGACGGCGACGTCGCGCATCCAGCGCACCGGCTCGTACGGGATGCGCAGCGCGGTGAAGATCTGGTCGTAGAAGCCGTGCTCGCCCAGGATCAGCTCGTGCATCACCTTGAGGAACTCGCCGGACTGGGCGCCCTGGATGATCCGGTGGTCGTACGTGCTGGTCAGCGTGATGATCTTGCTGACCGCCAGCTCGGCCAGGGTGGCCTCGGACATCCCCTGGTAGGGGGCCGGGTACTCCATCGCGCCGACGCCGATGATCGCGCTCTGCCCCTGCATGAGCCGCGGCATCGAGTGCACGGTGCCGATGCCGCCCGGGTTGGTCAGCGAGATCGTGGTGCCGGAGTAGTCCTCCATGGTCAGCTCGTTGCGCCGCGCCCGTCGGACCACGTCCTCGTACGCCTGCCAGAACTGCCGGAAGTCCATCTGCTCGCAGCCCTTGATGGAGGGGACCACCAGGTTGCGGCTGCCGTCCGGCTTGGCCAGGTCGATAGCGATGCCGAGGTTGACGTGCGCCGGGCGGACCACCGCCGGCTTGCCGTTGGCCTCGGCGAAGGAGTTGTTCATCTCGGGGTGCTGGACCAGCGCGCGCACCATGGCGTAGCCGACCAGGTGGGTGAAGCTGACCTTGCCGCCCCGCCCACGGGCGAGGTGGTTGTTGATCACGATGCGGTTGTCCACCAGCAGCTTGGCCGGGACCGCGCGCACGCTGGTCGCGGTGGGCACGCTCAGCGAGGCGTCCATGTTCTGGACGATCTTCGCCGCGACGCCCCGCAACGGGGTGGTCTGCGGGCCGTCGGTGCTCGGCGCGGCGGCCTTGGCGGCCGGCTTGGCCGGGGCGGCCTTCTCCGGCGTGGCCTTCGGCGTTGCCGGGGCGGGCTTGGCCGGCGCCTGCTGGGCGGCGGCCGGCTTGCTCGCGGTCGCCGGCTTGGCCGGGGCGCTCGGCTGGGCCACAGTGGCGGCTGCCTCCGGCTGGCCGTCCGGCTCCGGGGCGGCGGCCGGCTTGTCCGACGAGTCGGCGCCGCGCGGGGTGCCCGCACCCGGTGCCGGTCGGTAGTCGGCGAAGAAGTCGTGCCAGGCCGAATCAACGCTCGATGGGTCGGCGAGGTAGCGCTGGTACATCTCCTCGACGATCCACTCATTCGGGCCGAAACCCGCCAGTGGGTTCTCCTGCGAAGTCTGCTGGGTCGACACGGCCGGTAATCGCCTCTTTCACGCGGGTTTGTGTGGCACGCGGTGGGTCCGTCGCGCCCGATTAGGAGCACGGACTGGACGGGTTCCAGGCTACGCCGTACCGATCCCGCAGGCATTTCCGCCTCGGTCCCGTGGCCGGTTTCACAGAAGATGCCAGAAGTTCAGCAACACCTGCGTGACCGCTCCCCGGCTGGTAGGGCACGACCGAAAGCCGACCGGCGGAGAGCACCGGGGTGGCGGCCGTGCGGCTGCCACCCCGGAACGTCGTCGGTCAGGAGATGTCGCGCCTGCGCATCAGCAGGGTGCCGACCACGCCGGTCACCACCGCGTACCCGATGAGCACGGCGGCGCCGGCCCAGCGCGGCGGGTTGCCGGGGATGTCCGCCCCGGTGACCATCAGCGACGAGGCCAGCGACGGCACCAGCAGTTGCAGGTTGTTGATCCAGTCGCCCCAGCGGTCGGCCAGGATGGCGATGACGAAGATGGCACCGATCGAGCCGCCCAGGTAGAGCAGGATGCCGGTCACGGTGGCACCGATCTGGCTACGGATCAGCACGCCGATGCCGACGCCGAACACTGCCCAGAGCAGGTACGCGAGCAGGTTCAGCCCGATCGCCCGCCAGGCGGCGTCGTTGCCCAGTTGCGACTCCATCCCGACCGCGTTCAACACCGCCGACCCGGCGATCAGGTTGAACACGGTGGTGACCAGCCAGAACAGCAGCGCCAGCACACCGGCCGCGACCAGCTTGGCGGTCATCACGGCGGTGCGGTGCGGGTTGGTGAGGAAGGTGGTAGTCACCGTCTGGTGGAAGAACTCGCTGGTCACCACGATGATGCCGAGCAGCATCACGATCAGCAGGCCGAAGAACTGCCCGGTGGTGAAGAGGTTCGACGACAACGCGTCCGCGCTGGACGCCGCCGCCAGGGTGTCGGCCTGGTCCGCCGGCACGTCGCCGAGGTTCCCATTGGTCAGGGTGTCGGCCTGGAGCCAGTTGATGAGTAGCGTGAGCGCCCACAGCGGCAGCGAGATGAGCGCGAAGATCCACCAGGTGTTGGTGGTACGGATCTTGAGTAGCTCGGATCGGACCAGGTTCATCGGATGCCCGCCTTTCCGGCCGTCAGCTCCAGGAAGACCCGTTCCAGATCGGGCCGTTCGGTGGTCAGTTCGTGCAGCTCGACCCCGGCCGCGAGGGCGGACCGGCCGATCGTCGGGGCGTCCACCCCGCCGACCAGCAGCACACCCTGCTCATCGGTCTCGATGGTCGCCGACTGCGCCTTGAGGGCGGCGGTCAACGCCTCGGCCTGCGGGGTGCGGACGCGGACCCGGGCGCCCTGGGCCATCGACCCGAGCACCTGGTCGACCGGACCCTGCCGGACCAACTGCCCGGCCGCGATGATCACCACGTCGTCGGCGAGGAGCTGCATCTCCGACAGCAGGTGGCTGGAGACCAGCACCGTACGGCCTTCGTGGGCGAGGTTCTTGAGGAACCCACGCATCCACCGGATGCCCTCCGGGTCCAGCCCGTTGGCCGGCTCGTCGAGGATCAGCACGCGGGGGTCACCGAGCATCGCGGCGGCGATGCCGAGCCGCTGCTTCATGCCCAGCGAGTAACCCTTGAACTTGCGCTTCGCCGCCGGGGTCAGCCCGACCAGGGCCAACGCCTCGTCGGCCCGCTGCTTGGGCAGCCCGGCCGCCGCGCAGATGACCCGCAGGTGGTTGATGCCGGTGCGGCCCTTGTGCGCGCTGGACGCCTCCAGCACCGCGCCGACCTGCCGCAGCGGGGTGGCGAGGTCGGCGTACCGCTGGCCGCTGATGGTGGCGGTGCCGGCGGTCGGCGTGACCAGGTTCAGCAGCATGCGCAGCGTGGTGGTCTTGCCTGCGCCGTTCGGGCCGAGGAAGCCGGTCACCCGCCCCGGCGCCACCGTGAAGGACAGGTTGTTCACCGCCCGGACGTTCTTGTACTGCTTCGTCAGACCGGACACCACGATCTGACCGTCGCTGGTGGGGCTTCGCTGCCCGTCAGTCATCGTTCTCCTCCCGTGTGTGGCGTCGAGGTACGCCGTGGCACAGCGTGACGGCCCGTGGCAACAAGGTCAATCAGGCGCGGTCGGTACGTTCGCCTCCGTCGCGGGGTGGAGGCGACTCATCCCTGCGGACGACGGCCCGGGTTCAGCTGGCGATCCAGGTTGCCCGTGCCGCGCCGAGCAACGACCCGTCCGGGCCGTACAGACTGGTGTGCACGAGCGCCTTGCGCCCATCGACGCGCAGCAACGCCCCGGTCACCACGCACTCGTCGCCCGGCGCGGGCAGCGCCGCGATCACGGCGGCGATCCGACCCAGCAGGTACGGGCGGCCCGGCGCGAGCACCGCCCAACCGCCGGGGCAGTCCAGCGCCGCCCAGACCGTAACCCCGCTGACCTGCGTGGGCACGCGGAACGGCGCTGCGGTCCGGCCATCGGGTAGCCGGCCGGGGAAGATCCGCAGCCCGTCGGCCCGCTGCGGCCCGCAGACGTAACAGCTGGGGAACGGATGCTCGACCAGGCCGGGGTAGCGGGTCGCGGCGGCCGCCGCCGTCGCCAGGTCGACAGGGGGTACGACGACATCGATCGCCCCCGCCGGGCGCACCTCGGCCACCAGCTCGCCGGCCGGATCCCGGACCTCGCCGTCGACAACTGTCAGCTCGGTCTCCAGCGGTGGTGGCCGGCGCAGCGTCACCTCGACCGGCCCGGCTACGCCCGCCTCGGCGGCGAAGATCCCCGCGCTCCAGCCGCCGTTGCCGGAACCGGTGGGCCCGTTGTAGCGGGGTTCGATGCGCATCGTCGACCTCCGATGGTGCGTGTCGGCGCCGTCGCCGGCCTGCCGGGCAGCCTCGCACGGTCCGCGCCGGGCACCGCTAGCGGTCTCGCCTGCCGGCGTTCATCCGATCGACACCGGTGCGCCCCGTGAATGGCAACCCGGGCACCTACACAGATCCCATGGCCGTTCTGCATGCCGCTGGCACACCCTTGAAGACCAGCGGATACACCCTGCTGATCGCCGACGACCCCACCCAGGTCGCGGCCGCGCAACGCCTGCGCCACGAGGTGTTCGCCACCGAGCTCGGCGCCACCCTCCTTCCCGGCGAGGCCGGGTTGGACGTGGACCCCTTCGACGCGTACTGCGACCACCTGATCGTCCGCGAGGACAGCACCGGCGAGGTGGTCGGCACGTACCGGCTGTTGCCGCCGGGGCGTACCACCCGGCGCTACGCCGAGGACGAGTTCGACCTGAGCCCGCTCGACCCGCTGCGCGACGACCTGGTCGAGGCGGGTCGGTCCTGCGTGCACCCGGACCACCGCTCCGGCGCGGTGATCAACCTGATGTGGGCCGGCATCATCCGTTACCTGCACCTGCGCGGCTCCCGCTGGCTCGGCGGCTGCGCGTCGGTGCCGGTGGCTGACGGCGGGCGGACGGTCGCCGAGGTGTGGACCCAGGCGCGGGCTCGGCACCTGTCGCCGCCGCCGCTGCGGGTCCGCCCGTTGCGGCCCTGGTTCACCGAGGGGGCTGCCGCCGGCCAGCTCGCCGCTGCCCCGGCCGGGCGGGTAGCGGTTCCGCCGCTGCTGCGTGGCTACCTCCGGCTCGGCGCGTGGATCTGCGGCGAGCCGTCGTACGACAGCGACTTCGGGTGCGCGGACTTCTACGTCCTCTTCTCCCTGGACCGGATGAACCCGCGCTACCTGCGCCACTTCCTCGGCGGGGAGCAGCGGTGACCGCCGCGACACGCGACCTGTGGCGGCCCTCCTCGGGCTGCGACGACGACTGCCTGCCGGCGGCCGGCGAGGTGCCCACTGTGCCGGTGGCCCGCCGGGTGCTCCGGCTGGTCGCCGCGCTCGGCATGCTGCTGGCCGGGATCCCGGTGGTGCTGCTGCTGCCAGTGCTTCCCACGCGGGAACGGCAGGCGCTGGTCAGCGGCTGGGCGCGGGCCACCGCACGTGCCTTCGGCGCCCGCCTCGTGATCCGGGGTCGGTTGCCCCGGCGGCGCGCGCTGCTGGTCGCGAACCATGTCTCCTGGCTGGACATCCTCGCCGTGCTGGCGGTCGCGCCCACCCGGATGGTGGCGAAACGGGAGATCCGTTCCTGGCCGGTGGTCGGTCTGCTGGCCGCTGCGGCGGGCACTGTCTTCGTGGACCGCGCCCGGCCGCTGGCGCTGCCGACGACCGTCGCCCGGGTCGCCGACGCGCTGCGCGCCGGGCGGTCGGTGGCGGTCTTTCCGGAGGGTACGACGTGGTGTGCCGGGAGCGGTGCCACCGACTGCCGCCCCGGCGGTGGTTTCCGGCCCGCGACGTTCCAGGCGGCCATCGACACTGGCAGCCCGGTGGTGCCGCTGCGGCTCACCTACAGCTGTGCGGCCACCGGGTTGAGCACCACGGCAGCCGCCTTCCTCGGTGCGGACACCCTGCTGCGTTCGGTGGCACGGGTGGTCGCGGCGCGGGAGCTGGTGGTCTCGGTGACGATCGCCGGTGCGCTGCACCCGGCCCGTGACGCCGATCGGCGGTTGCTGGCCCGGGCCGCCGAGTCGGCCGTACACCTGGTGCCGACGGCGGGTGCCGTGGCGCGGGCCCGGCTGCGGCCGGTGCCGACGGCGACCCCGGCCGTTCCCGTGCCGACTCTGCTCGTCGATCGGGAGCTGGACCTGGCGGCCTGAGGGGCGCACGCCGAACGCCGAGCCGGTGACCAACTCGCGACCTGTCTTGTGGTGTCGCGATGTATCGCGTTACATTTCCCTCCTGTTCGACGTGCGTCCCGCGCGTCGTCGAGAGGGGGACGCCATGGCCGGATGGACGGTCGAGAGCCCGCAACGGCTCACAGTGGACGCTCCGGTCGTCCGGCTGGACGTTCGACTGATCAGTGGGCGGCTCAACGTGGTCGCCACCGACGGGCCGACCCGGATCGACGTGACCCAGGTCGGCCGTCGGCCGGTCCTGATCGACCACACCGACGGTCGGCTCAGCATCCGCCAGGAGCGCGGTCGGGGCTGGTCGGACGTCCTCCGCTGGTTCCGGATGATCCACCGCTATCCCCGGGTGGACGTCTCCATCGCCGTGCCCGCCGACGTCCTCGCCGACCTGGGACTGGTCGCGGGCTCGGTGGTCGCCTCCGGCCTGCGCCGGCAGACCATCGTCACCGTCGTCGCCGGCCAGATCACCCTGATGGGGCTGCGCGGCAGCACCTTCGCGAAGCTCACCTCGGGGCCGGTGGAGGCGCTCGGCGTTCGCGGCGACCTCACATTGGAGACGGTCTCCGGCGAGGTGATCCTCGCCGACAGCGCCGCCGACCGGGTACGGGCACAGACCGTCTCCGGTGCCATCACCTGCGACCTGGACAACCCCCGGCGCAGCGAGATCCGGTTGACCACCATCTCGGGCAGCATCACCGTCCGGGTCCGCGCGGACAGCGACCTCGCCGTCCAGCTGAACACCGCCTCCGGCCGGATCACCAGCGGCTTTCCGCAGCTGCGCAGCTCGACGTTCCCACTGCCCAGCAGCGAGGGGGTGCTCGGCGCCGGCGAAGGTAAGCTCCGGGCTTCCGCGACCTCGGGGAGCATCGCGCTGCTCGCCCGAGCCGTCGACGACGATGGGGAGGAGTTGCCGTGACCGCCGTGTTCAGCCACGGGCGGCTCCGGCTCTACCTGCTCAAGCTCCTCGACGACGGCCCGAAGCACGGCTACGAGCTGATCCGCCTGCTGGAGGACCGCTTCCTCGGGCTGTACGCGCCCAGCGCCGGCACCATCTACCCCCGCCTGCAACGGCTGGAGGTCGAGGGTCTGGTCAGCCACACCGCGGCCGGTGGCCGCAAGACGTACGACATCACCGACGCCGGGCGTGCGGAGCTGCGCCAGCGGGCCGGTGAGTTGACAGCGCTGGAGACGGACATCGCGGCCTCCGTGGCGGATCTCTCCAGCCTCGCCGGCGAGATCCGCAGCGAGGTCCGCGGATCGGCACGCGACCTCAAACGGGAGCTGAGCGAGGCCACCCGGCAGACCCGACGGGCCCGGTGGGAGGCGCCCGCACCGCCGCCCCGCGCGGCGCCGGCCGCCGGTCCGCAGGCCGAGCTGCTCGACGAACTCGACAAGCGGCTGGCCGCGTTCACCGTCGAGGTGGGCCGGCTGATGCGCGCCCGGCAGTTCAGCGACACCCAGCTGCGTACCGCGATCCGGCTGCTCGACGGCGCCCTGGACGGGCTGCGTCGCCTGCTGCGCTGACCGACGTCACCGGGCGGCGGGGGACTCACAGCCTTTTTGCAGGAAGCGTCCAGCGCTGGCGCAGTGATGTCACCGATGATGGGCCCATGCCCGCTACCCAGACCGAGGCGCGACTGCTCGTCGTCGAGGACGACCCCAACATCCTCGAACTGCTCTCCGCGAGCCTGCGGTTCGCGGGCTTCGACGTGGCGACCGCGACAAGTGGAAGCGCGGCGCTCCACGCCGCCAAGGACCACCGGCCCGACCTGGTGGTGCTCGACGTGATGCTCCCCGACCTGGACGGCTTCGAGGTCATCCGGATGCTCCGCGAGGGCGGCACGCGTACCCCTGTGGTGTTCCTGACCGCCCGGGACGCCACCGACGACAAGATCCGTGGGCTGACCCTGGGCGGCGACGACTACGTCACGAAGCCGTTCAGCCTGGAGGAGCTGACCGCCCGGATCCGCGCGGTGCTGCGCCGCACCACGACCGGCGAGCAGGCACCGTCCCGGCTCACCTTCGCCGACCTGGAGTTGGACGAGGAGACCCACGAGGTGCACCGGGCCGGCCAGCGGGTGCAGCTCTCGCCGACCGAGTTCAAGCTGCTGCGGTACCTGATGCTCAACGCCAACCGGGTGCTGTCCAAGGCGCAGATCCTCGACCACGTCTGGAACTACGACTTCCGTGGCGACGACAACATCGTCGAGTCCTACATCTCGTACCTGCGGCGCAAGGTCGACACCACCCAACCCCGGCTGATCCACACTCTTCGCGGCGTCGGGTACGTCCTGCGCAAGCCGGCGGCGTGAACGCGGTCCAGCAGGCGAAGGGACGGGTGCGCAGCGTTCCGCTGCGGGTGAAGCTGGTCACCTCGGTGCTCGCGCTGGTCGCCGTCGCGCTTCTGGTGATCAGCTCGCTGACCGCGTACTTCCTCCGCAACTACCTGGAGGGCCAGGTCGACGGGCAGGTCCGGTCGACCGCCCAGGGCCTCGGCCAGCTGCTTCCGATGCTGCGCAGCCGTGAGGTCAACGCGATGCTGCCCAGCGACTACGTCGTGATCGTGGCCGACGAGCAGCGGGTGTACGACCCCCAGTACGACAAGCGGAACTTCGACCCCGGACAGCTACCCACGTTTCCCGCCAGCCGCAAGGACTTCGAGGCGGCGGAGGGCGAGCCGCGGACGGTCATCTCACACGATCGCCTCACCCGGTGGCGGGTCTACTACGCGGCTCAACCGGACGGCTCAGTGCTGGCCGTGGGTCAGCCGTTGACCGACGTGGACCGGGCGGTGAAGCAGCTCGTCTGGATAGACCTCCTGGTCGGTGGCGCAGTGCTGATCATGCTGGCCTCGGTCGGCGCCGCGATCGTCCGGACCAGCCTCAAGCCTCTCGTCGAGATCGAACAGACCGCCGCCGCGATCGCCGGCGGTGACCTGACCCGCCGGGTGCCCGACCCGGAGGAGGGCCAGGCCGAGCCAACCTCGGAGCTGGGCCGGCTCTCCCGGGCGCTGAACGCGATGCTCACCCAGATCGAGGCGGCGTTCACCGCCCGAGCCGCGTCCGAGACCTCGGCCCGGTGGGCGGAGAGCGCCGCCCGGGACGCCGCTGCCGCCGCTCAGGCGTCCGAGGCGCGGGCCATCCGCTCGGAGGAGCGGATGCGGCAGTTCGTCGCCGACGCCTCCCACGAGCTGCGGACCCCGCTCACCACCATCCGTGGCTTCGCCGAGCTGTACCGGCAGGGTGCCGCCCGTGCGCCGGAACAGACCTCCGGCCTGTTGCGCCGGATCGAGGACGAGGCCGCCCGGATGGGGCTGCTGGTGGAGGACCTGCTGCTGCTCGCCCGGTTGGACATGGAACGGCCGCTCTCGCTGACCCCGGTGGAGTTGCCGGTGCTCGCCTCCGATGCGGTGCAGGCCGCGAGGGCGATGGCACCGGACCGGCGGATCGAGCTGGAGATCGCGCCCGAATCGGGCCCGCTCGTCGTCTCCGCCGACGACGCGCGGCTGCGGCAGGTGATCGGCAACCTGGTCACCAACGCGCTCACCCACACCCCACCGGAGGCCGAGATCCGGGTACGGCTGCGCGCCGAACCGGGTGGCTTCGCCGTCGTGGAGGTGGCCGACACCGGCCCCGGCCTCTCGGCCGAGCAGGCGGAGCGCGTCTTCGAGCGGTTCTACCGGGCCGACGCGGCCCGTACCCGGCGTGCCGACGGCAACACCGGCACCGGCCTCGGCCTGGCCATCGTGGCGGCGCTGGTCGCCGCCCACCACGGCTCGGTCGAGGTGGCCGAGACGCCCGGCGGTGGGGCGACCTTCCGGGTTCGGCTGCCGCTGCTGCCGCAGGTCGACGGAGCGGGCGAGTGACTTTCAGCCAACTTCCAGGACGGTTCCAGGTTGATTGCAGTGCCGGGGGAGAAGGTAGTGCCATGACCGAGTTCGAGTCCGACCCGCAGCGCCGGCCGGCCCCCACCGACGCCGAGCCGTCGCACCCCACCGCCGAGCTGCCGCGCGACGAGCGCGTGCAGTCCGACTCCCCGACCACTCCCGTACCGGTCGTCTCCACCGGCGGTGAGCCGACGGTCGCCTCCACCACCGGTGACGCCGAGACCACCGCCGTCACCCCGGCCGGGTACGCCGGCTCCACCGCGCCCGCCGGCCCGCCGGCCGCCGCTCAGCCCACCGGGTACGAGCCGTCGACCGGCTACGAGCGCCCGGCCGCCACTGCGTCCGCGCCGCCGTACCCGGTCTCCGGTCACCCGGCGCCCGGCCAGCCCGGCTACCCACAGCCGGCCGCCGGCCACTACCCCGGTGCACCCTGGTACCCGGGCCAGCAGTCCGGCTGGGCCGGCGGGGGCCAGCCGGGCATGCCGTACGCCCAGCACCAGCAGCACCCCGGGCAGCACCCGCACCACCCGGGCCAGCCGGTCCCGCCGTGGGGCCCGCAGGTCGCGCCGCCCGGCAGCGGCCCCCGGCCGGGTCGAATCGCCAAGTTCGCCGGCGCCGGCGTCGCGGTGTTCGCCCTGATGCTCGGTTCCGGCGTGGCCGGTGGGGCACTCGCGCTCGCCCTCGACGGCGACGGCGGTGGCATCACCCGCACCTACTCCGCGGCTCCCGTGATCAATGGCGCCGACCTGCCGAAGATCGCCGCGGCGGTGCAGGACAGCGTCGTCTCGATCACCACCGACAGCGGTGAGGGCTCCGGGGTGGTGCTCAGCGCCGACGGGTACGTGCTGACCAACAACCACGTGGTCGCGTCCGCCGCCGGCGACGCCGTGCGGGTGGTCTTCGCCGACGGCAAGACCGCCGACGCGAAGATCATCGGCACCGACCCGAAGACCGACCTGGCCGTGGTGAAGGCCAACGGGGTGAGCGACCTCAAGCCGGCCAAGTTCGGCGACAGCGACGCCATGCAGGTCGGCGACCAGGTGCTCGCCCTGGGCAGCCCGCTCGGGCTGCAGGGTTCGGTGACCTCCGGCATCCTCAGCGCCCGGGACCGCACCATCCGGGCCGGTGAGGGCCAGCCGCAGGACCCGACCCAGCAGCAGGGCCAGTCGGTCAGCTCGATCTCCGGCCTGCTCCAGACGGACGCCCCGATCAACCCGGGCAACTCCGGTGGCGCCCTCGTCAACACCCGGGGCGAGGTGATCGGCGTCAACACCGCCATCGCGACCTCCGGGCAGAGCACCGGCAACATCGGTGTCGGGTTCGCCATCCCCAGCAACAAGGCCAAGGACGTCGCGGGCAAGCTCCAGCGTGGCGAGAAGGTCAGCCACCCGTCGCTCGGCGTCGGCGTCAACCAGGCCGAGGGGGGCGGCGCCCTCGTTGCGTCGGTCACCCCGGGCAGCCCGGCGGAGAAGGCCGGCCTCCAGCGCGGCGACGTCGTCACCCGGTTCGGCGACAAGCCCGTCAACGACTCGGACGACCTGGTCGGCGCGGTGCAGGCCGGCAAGGTCGGCGACCGGGTCGAGGTGCAGTTCAAGCGCAACGGTGTCGAGAAGACGGAGACCGTCACGCTCGCCGAGACTTCCTGACCAGCTGTCCAACCTGCTTCCTCCCTCCGGCGGCGGGTGGCGGGGCCGAGGGGGTCGGCTCCGTCACCCGCCGCTTCTTTCCGCCCCGACGGCGGTTCACCCGGATCGGGTGAACCGCCGTCACCCGTTCGCCCGGCAGCTTCGGAGGGCGACGACGGGAACCGGGGGTGGGGTGCCATGACCGAGGTGGTGGGTGTCCGCGACGACCAGCGGATCCAACGCGACGTCCTGGCCGAGCTGGCCTGGGACGCCCGGCTGCAACCGAACGGGATCGGGGTGACCGTCGACCAGGGCGTGGTCACCCTGACCGGATTCGTGGACGGTGCCGCTCGCGGCTGGGCCGCGACCCGGTGCGCACAGCGGGTTCGCGGCGTACGGGCGGTGGCCGACGAGATGGAGGTGCGGCTGCCCGGTACTCCGGGGCGTACCGACGCCGAGGTCGCCAACGCCGCCACCCGCGCCCTGGAGTGGGACAGCTTCGTGCCCGCCGAACGGCTGGACGTGACAGTGGCCAACGGCTGGCTGATGCTGCGCGGTGAGGTCGAGTTCGGGTGGCAGCGGCGGGCCGCCGAGGGCGAGGTGCGCCGGCTCGACGGCGTACGGGGGATCACCAACCTGATCGAGGTACGACCCGCGGCGCCACCGGCCGCCGAGCGGCTTCGGCGGGACGTCCAGCGGGCGCTGTTGCGCACGCTCGGCGGCGAACGGGTGACCGTCGAGGTGGACGGCGACACGCTGGTCCTCGCCGGGGTGGTCCGCTCCTGGTGGGAACGCGACCAGGTCGAGCGGGTGGCCTGGTCCGCGCCCGGGGTGCGGGTGGTCCACGACCAACTCCTGGTGGGCGGGTGATCGTCCGCCATGTCCGGTTTACCTGTGCCGCCACCGGGAAACCGCCGCCGACCGGCGGTGCCGCCGCACCGGGGAGCAACGGGGAGGACTCGTGGCCGTGAACCACCCGCCTGCGGGCCGCCCCGAGGAGCGGTCGCTGCGCATCGCGATGGTGGTTCCGCCGTGGTTGTCCGTACCGCCGCCCGGCTACGGCGGCCTCGAACAGGTCGTCGCCGCCCTGGTGGACGCGCTCTGCGGGCAGGGACACTCGGTGACCCTGTTCGGCGCGGGTGGTGACCACGGCACGGCGGCCGACGGTTTCGTCTCCACAGTCGCCGAGGTCCAGTACGAGCGGCTCGGCGAGTCACTGCCCGAGCTGGCCCACCTGGCCCGGGTGAATCGGCTGATCAGCGCGGCCGACTTCGACGTGATCCACGACCACACCACCATCGGTCCGCTGGTCGCCGGCCGCCGGGCCGTGCCGACGGTCGCGACAGTGCACGGCAACCCCGTCGGGGAGTACGGCGACGTGCTGAGCGACATCGACGCGGGCGTCGCCCTGGTGGCCATCTCGCACGCCCAGCGTCGGCTGAACCCGAACCTGCCCTGGGCCGGCACTGTGCACAACGCGCTGGACATCCGGGGCTTCCCGCGTAAGCACACGCCCGGCGCGGGGCCGGTGCTGTGGCTGGCCCGGTTCAGCCCGGACAAGGGCCCGGACACCGCCATCCGGGCGTGCCGGGCGGCCGGTGTGCCCCTGCTGCTGGCGGGCAAGTGCAATGAGCCGGCCGAGCGCCGCTACTACGAGCAGGTCGTCGCGCCGATGGTCGACGAGGACGTGACAGTCGTGCTCAACGCGGACCGCGCGACGACACTGCGGATGCTTGTCGACGCCCGCTGCCTGGTCATGCCGATCCAGTGGGACGAGCCGTTCGGCATGGTGATGCTGGAGGCGATGGCCACCGGCACGCCGGTGGTCGCGCTCAACCGGGGTGCGGTGCCGGAGCTGGTTCGGCCGGGGCTGACCGGGCTCGTCGTCGAGCGGTCGGAGGAGCTGCCCGCGGCGTTGCTCGCGGCGGAGCGACTCGACCCGGAGGACTGCGTTGCGCACGTCGCGCGGAACTTCTCGGTCGCGCAGATGGCGAGCGGCTACGCGGAGATCTATCGGCGCTTCGCCCTCGGCCGGCACGACGTCCGTGAACCGGCCCGGGTGCCGGTGCGCTGACCCACCGGTGCCGCCGGGTCAGGCCCCGGTCGCGCCCAGCTCGGCGATGGCGGCGTCGAGCCGAGAGGCGTACGCCGGGCTGATGCCACCCTCACCGAGGCGGACGGCGACCTTGGTGCGCAGCCGGGCCACCGGCGGTGCCAGCTCTTCGCGGCCGGAGCTGACCGCCACTGTCAGGTTGCGCAGCTCGTTGCGCAGGTCGAGGGCCACGTCGTCGCGGATCTCCCCGGCGTTCAGCCCGGCGCCGATCAACCCGTCGACCCGGTTCGCGACCTCGGTCAGGGTGCCCGGGTTCGAGGTGGGCGCCCCGGTGGTCGGCTTCGTCGACGGCGCCGTGGCCGGCGGGGTCGACGTAATCGGCGCGGACGACTCGGGGGCCGGCGGGTCGGTCGACAGTGTCGTCACCGGCCCGGCGGAGGGCTGCGCCCGGCGGGTCGGCTGCTGTTCGGGCAGCAGGGCCACGCCGGCCACTGTCACCCCGACGACCAGCACCAGCAGCAACACCAGCCGCCGCCGCGACCAGCCCGACCCGGTCGCCGGCCCGCCCGCGCCGGAGGAGGCCCCGCCGTCCGAGGTGTCTCCATCGCGCCGCGCCGCTGCCGGGGCGCTGGCCGTCGCGACGGCGGGCGACTGTGGTGGCAGGGGCCGGGTGGGCACCCGGATGGTCGCGGTCGGAGGCTCGGCGGGCAGCCGGTGGTCGCGGAGCGCTGTGGCGACCTGCCGGGCGGTCGGCCGATCGGCCGGGTTCCGGGCGAGGCTGCGCAGGCAGATCTGGGCCACCGGTGCGGGCAGGTCCGGCAGGTCGGCCAGCGTCGGCGGCGGACCACTGGCCAGCGCGGCGCTGAGCTGCTCCCAGGTGTCCGCCGGATACGGGACCCGGCCGGTGAGCGCCTCGTGCAACAGCACGCCGAGTGAGTAGACGTCGGTGGACGGCTGGGCCGGCGCGCCGTCGAGCCGTTCCGGGGCGACGTACGCCGGTGTGCCGAACGTTTCGCCGTCCTCGTCCTCGTCGGGCGCGCCGATCCGGGTGGCGATGCCGAAGTCGAGCACCTTGACGCCCGTCCCCGTCATCATCACGTTGGCCGGGGTGATGTCCCGGTGCACGATGCCGAGCCGGTGCGCGGCGGCCAGCGCGTCAGCTACCTGCGCGCCCACCTGCACCGCCTCGGTCCACGGCAACGGTCCCTCGGTGAGCCGCAGCTTCAACTCCTCGCCGCTGAGCAGCTCCATCACCACGAACGAGGTGATGGAGCCGTCCGGGTCGACCGTCTCGCCGTAGTCGTGCACGGAGGTCAGGTGCGGGTGCACCAGCTGGGCGGCGGCCCGTGCCTCCTCGCGCACCATGCCCCGGAACCGCGCGTCGGCGGCGAGCGACGGGGCGAGCACCTTCAGCGCGACCACCCGGTCCAGTACCTCGTCCCGGGCACGCCAGATGACCGACATGCCACCGGCGCCGATCTGGTCCAGAAGTCGGTATCTGCGAGCCAGCAATCGGCCCGGATGCAGCGCTGCCTTCACGGATCGCACCTGCCTCAGGGGTGGGAGCGGTATCAGGTTGCGCGAATGCGTCCGGCCTGTCAACGCCGTCGGCGCCGGCCGTCGACGGACGGTGCGTGCCGTGCGCTGACCGCCGGCCGATGCCGGCCCACCGGTCGGCGGCGGGCCCGTGCCAGGATGAGAGACATGGCGGGGGGACCGGTGGCGTTCGTGCTCGGCGGCGGGGGAGTGCTCGGCGCGGTCGAGGTCGGCATGTTGCGGGCCCTGTTCCGCGCCGGCATCCAACCCGACATGGTGCTCGGCACCTCGATCGGAGCGGTGAACGGCGCGCTGGTCGCCGCCGACCCGTCCGAGGCGGTGACCGACCGGCTGGTCCGGCTCTGGGCCTCACCGGAGGCGAGTGAGGTGTACGGCGACTCGGTGGCCCGGCAGCTGCGCCGCTTCGCCGCCCGCACCCACCTGCACTCACCCCGACCGCTGCGCCGCCTGCTGGAGACCGAGCTGGGGGTGGACACCACCTTCGCCGACCTGCGGGTGCCGTTCCGCTGCTGCGCCGCCCACATCGAGCGGGCCGCCGAGCACTGGTTCGACAGCGGTCCGGTGGTGCCGGCGGTGATGGCGTCGGCCTCGGTGCCGGGCCTGCTGCCGCCGATGGAGATCGACGGCGCGCACTACGTGGACGGCGGGATCGTCAACTCCATCCCGATCGGCGAGGCCGTGGCCGTCGGCGCCCGCCGGATCTACGTCCTCCAGGTGGGCCGGATCGAACGGGAGCTGACCCCGCCCCGCCGGCCGTGGGAGATCGCGCAGGTCGCGTTCGAGATCTCCCGCCGGCACCGCTTCTTCCGGGAGATGGCGGCGCTACCCGAGGGGGTGGAGGTGCACGTCCTGCCGACCGGTGGGCTCAACCCACGCGACGACACGCCGTGGGCGTACCGGGACATGGCGGCGGTGGGACGGCGGATCAGCCGCGCGTACACCGCCTCCCGTCGCTACCTCGCCACCCACCTGGAGCGGTGATGCCGCTGCCTCCCCGGTGGCTGCGTCGGCTGCTGTTCGCCCCCGCCGTCGTGCTGCTCGCCTTCCTCGTGGTCACCACGCTGCCGATCTGGGCCCTGCTCGCCGCGGCCGCGTCCCCGCTGGTCCCGGGCCGGTTGCGCCCGCTGCGACTGCTCTGGATCGGCTGCTTCTACCTGGTCTGGGACGCCGCCGCGCTGCTCGCGCTCTTCGTGCTCTGGCTCGTCTCCGGCTTCGGCTGGCGGGCCCGGTCCCCGGCCTTCCAGCGCGCGCACTACGTGCTGGCCGGCTGGTTCCTGCGGGTGCTGTTCTGGCAGGCGCGCTGGACGCTGCGGTTGAGCATCGACGTGGTGGGCACCGACCCGGACACCGCGCTGCCCGGCCGGCCCGAGTTGGTGCTCTGCCGGCACGCCGGGCCGGGCGACTCGTTCATCCTGATCCACGGGCTGGTCAACTGGTTCCACCGGGAGCCACGGATCGTCCTCAAGGACAGCCTCCAGTGGGACCCGGCGATCGACGTGCTGCTCAACCGGCTGCCCAACCGATTCATCGCGCCGACGCCGGAGCGCGGCGAGGAGACGGTACGCCAGGTCGGGCACCTGGCCACCGGCCTGGACGACAACGACGCCTTCGTGATCTTTCCGGAGGGCGGCAACTTCACCCCCAAGCGACGACTGCGCGCCATCGCCCGGCTGCGCTCCCTCGGCCTGGAACGGATGGCAGTGCGCGCCGAGCGGATGCGCCACGTGCTCGCCCCGCAGCCCGGTGGGATGCTCGCCGCGCTGGACGCCGCACCGGACGCCGGGGTCATCTTCGTCGCCCACACCGGCCTGGACCGGATGCTCACCGTCGCCGACGTGTGGCGGGAGCTGCCGATGGACAAGCGGATCGTGATGCGGTTCTGGTCCGTTCCGCCGGAGGACGTACCGACCGGACGGCAGCAACGCATCGACTGGCTCTTCGACTGGTGGGGGCAGATTGATGCCTGGATCGCCGCTAACCGTTAATTGTCCGCGTAGGGTGCGGGCGTGGACGAGATCTGCGTGGTGACAACGGTGGTGGATGCGCGTTCGGTCGCCGACGTGCTGGCGGCTGCGGCCGTCGCCGGCAGGCTCGCCGCCTGCGCCCAGGTGGGTGGTCAGGTGGACAGCACCTACTGGTGGCGGTCCGGGATGGAGACGAGCACCGAGTGGTCGGTGCAGTTCAAGACCGCACCGGATCGGCTCACCGCGTTGCTGGACCAGATCCGGGTCAGCCACCCGTACGAGGTGCCGGAGATCCTGGTGTCCAGGGTGGAGAGCGGCAACCCCGACTACGCCACCTGGGTGTACGAGCACACCCGATCCTGAGTACGCGCACTCTGGGTCGCACCCCGCTCGGCTGTCGATGATGACCGGGTGGACGACACCCGATACCCCTGCCCCGCCTGCGGTGCACCGGCCGATCTGAGCGCCGGTTGCTCCGGTTGCCGACGCGCGCCCGACCCGATCGCCGCCGAGGTGGTTCGGCTGAGCCGGGAGGTCGCCGAGCTTGAGCCGCAGGTGGAGCGGGCTCGCCGCGCGTACACCGACGTGGCCGGACGGCTGTCGACAGTGTCCCGTCGGCGGGCCGAACTGGCGGCGGTCGTCCGCGCCGGGTTGGCGGCCTCGGTCGTGGCGCGTCCGGCGCCTCTCGTCGGCCCGGCGCCGTCAATCGGCCCGGGTCCCGGGGTCGTGACGGATTCGCGGCCGGGCGCGGCGGAGACCTCGACCCGGACGATCCAGGGTCTGCTCTTCGTCCTCGGTGGACTCCTGCTGGGGACCGCGGCGGTGGTGTTCACCGCTGTCGCCTGGGCGGCGGTGGGGGTCGCCGGGCGGGCGTTGATCCTGGCCGTGTTCACCGCGCTCGCGCTGGGCGTACCGCTGCTGGCGGTCCGCCGAGGGCTGCGCGGTACGGCGGAGACGTTCGCCGCCGTGGGGTTGCTGCTGGTGGTGCTGGACGGTTACGCGGCCTGGTCGGTGGACCTGGCCGGCGTGACCGGCTGGCCGGGCAGCCGGTACGCCGCGCTGGTCGGGGGGGCCAGCGCGGCGGTCGCCGTGGCGTACGGCCGGTGGAGCGGGTTGACGGGTCCGTGGTTCGCCGCCCTGGTGGCCGCCCAGCCGGCGTTGCCGCTGCTCGCCGCCGAGGCCGGGCTGGGTGCGGCGGGGTGGGCGTTGGTCCTGCTCGGGGTGGCGTCGCTGAACCTGGCCGTGCTGGCCGCACTGCGTGGCCGGGAGGGGGCGGCGCAGCTCGTCGGCCGGGTGTTGGCCAGCGCCGGTCACGTCGCCGCGCTGGTTGGCGCCTCGGCGTGCGCGGTGGTGCCGCTGGTCGGTGGGCGGGCGGGGGGCTCGCCACTGCTGGCCGGGGTGCCGCTGTTGCTGGTCGCGCTGACCGGGTTCGGCGCGGCCTGGCTCGTCGGGGGGTGGGCGCTGCGGGCGGTGGCGGCCGGGCTGCTGGTGCCGGTGCTCGCCGCCGCCCTGCTGCGTCCGGTGGCGGAGCTGCGGCCGTCCCTGCTGCTGCTCGCGGCGGCGACTGTGGCGCTGGGGATGGCCACCGCCGTGCGGCTCCTGCCGGCGGCGGCCGGGGCGGCGGTGGACGGTGGGGGCGGTTGGCGGACCGGTCCGCGGGCGGGTGCGCTGTTCGTCGCGGCCGGCACGGCGCAGGTCACCGTGTTGATCACCATCGGGCTGGCGGTCGCCGCCGTCGGCCGGTCGCTGCCGCCCTGGGGCGGGGCCGGGACGGGGCCGGACCTGCGCTGGGGTTGGCAGCTGGCACCTGCTGTGGCGCTGGCGATCGGCGCGACGGTGCTGCTGCTCCCTCGAAACACGCGGACCGTGCTCGCCACGGCCGGCGCGGTGGCGGTGCTGTTCGCCGTGCCCGCCGGCTGGACGGCCTCCTGGCCTCAGGTGGTGGCCATCGACCTGGTCGGCGGGGTCGCGTTGCTGCTCGCCGTGCTGGCCCGCCCGAGCACCCCGTCGGTCGCCCTGCGCACCCGTGCGCTCGGCGGTGCCGTGCTGCTCGGGCACGGACTGCTGGTCGCCCTGGCCACCCCGATCGGTGTCCTGGTGGCGCTCGGCGTGCTCGCCGTGGTCGGGCTGGCCCTCGCCGCCCGACGGGGGGCCGGCCCGTACCGGGAGGTGGCCGGCGCGGGTCTGCTGGTCGGGCAGCTCGCGCTGCCCGGGATCGCGGCGGTGGCGGTGATCGCCGCGGGCGGGCCGCCCTGGTGGCAGGCCCGGCTCGCGCTGGCCGCCGCCGGGCTGTCGCTGGTCACGGCGCTCGCGGCCCGCCGCCACCGGGTGGAGCTGATCGGGTACGCGCCGATCGGCGCCGTCGCGGCGGTGGCCATGCCCGGCCTCGCGCCGCTGGTCGGCGCGGGTGACGAGCCGCTCGCGCTGTACGCGGCGCTGGCCGCGCTGGGCGTCTGCTGGCTGTCGTTGGCGAACGACTCGGGTCAGGCGGCCCTCGGGGACCGGCCGACAGTCGACCAGCGCGAGTCGGCCCGGTCGGCGCTGCTGCTGGCGGCCGGCGGAACGCTGGCGGTCGTCGCTGTTCTGGCGGCCCTGCCGACGGTGCTGACCGCGCTGGTGTCGCAGTACGGCGGCCGGGGCCGGGTTTGGTCGGGGGTCCCCACTGTCGTCGCCGACCCGACGGTGCTCCCGGTCGGGTTCGCGCTGGTCGTGCTGGCGGTGGCCGGGGCGCTGGCCGGTCGGCGGGTCGGCCTGCCGGTGCCGCCCGCGCTGCCGTTCGTCGCGGCGGCGCTGCCGGTGCTGCTCGTCGCGGTCGGCGCGCCGTGGCCGGTGCTGCCGGCCGCCGTCCTGCTCGCCGGCCTGGCCGCGTTGCTGTTCACCGCGCTGGCCGCGGCCCGCCCGGCGCTCGCACCGGTCGCCGTGCCGGTCGGCGTGGTGCTGGTGGCCTCCGGTGTGCTCGGTCTCCTGGCCACCCGGGCCGGGACGCTCGCGGCCGAGGGGGCGCTGCTGGTGGCGGCGGTCACTGTCACCGCCGGGGCGCGCAGCCTCGCGGTACGGGTCGCCGGTTGTCTCGCCGCCGTGGGTGCGGCGTCCGCGTTGGCGGTGACCGCCCCGCTCGCCGGTGGGCTGCCGTTGCGTGCTGCCGCGTACCCGCTGCTGGCGGTGGCCGCGTTGGTGCTGGCCGCCGCGGCGGTCACCCCGGCGCGGGCCCGGCTGGGACGGGTGCTGGACGCCACCGCGCAGGCCGTCGCGCTGGTGGCGGCGGTGCTCACCGTCGAGGTGGCACGGCACGTCGCCACCGTCTGCGTGCTCTGGGGTGTCGCCGTGGCGCTGCGGTTGCTGCGCCGGGGCGAACCGGCCGGTCGGCGGTGGGCGTTCGCCGGGATCGCCGCCGGCAGCGAGTTGCTCGGGGCCTGGGTGCTGCTGGCCGCCGGTGGGGTGACAGTGCTGGAGGCGTACACCCTGCCGGCCGCGGCGCTCGCCGTCGTCGCGGGTCTGCTGGCGCTGCGTACCCGACCGGGGTTGACCAGCTGGCCGGCCCTCGGCCCGGGGCTGGTCGCGGCGCTGCTGCCCAGCCTCGTGTCGGTGCTGGCCGGGGCGGACCCACAGCCGTGGCGGCGGCTGCTCCTCGGCGCGGCGGCGACCGGCACGGTGCTGGCCGGCGCGACCCGCCGCTGGCAGGCGCCGGTGCTGCTCGGCGGCGGGGCGCTGACGCTGTTGGCGCTGCACGAGCTGGCCCGGGGGTGGGACCTGCTGCCCCGGTGGATCTACCTGGGGGTCGGCGGGCTGGCGCTGGTCGGGCTCGCCGCCACCTACGAGCGGCGGCGACGTGACCTGGCTCGACTGCGCTCCGCGGTGGGCCGACTCGGCTGAGTCGAACCAGTAGGGGTAGGGCCTGCCCTACCCCCCATTCGGGGGTTGTCGGGGTTAATCAGCGCTACCGCGATGGGGAGACTTGACATTAAGCCCGAACCATCCTGGTACGGGCGCAAGCGGAACGGGAGCAGCAATGGCGCTCGGAGCGGTGGCGGAACCGCCGGTACGACGGCGAGGCAGTGACTACGCACAGTTGTCCCGACGGATCAGCCAGGCGGGCCTGCTGGAGCGGCGCCCCGGCTGGTATGTCACCCGCATCGCGTTGACCCTCGGTGCCTTCGTGGCCGGCTGGGTGGCCGTGTTCCTGCTCGGCGACTCCTGGTGGCAGCTTCCGCTCGCGGCCCTGATGGCGGTCGCCACCACCCAGGTCGCGTTCCTCGGTCACGACGCCGGGCACCGCCAGATGTTCCGTCGGCGTGGCCCCAGCGAGTTGGTGGGACTGCTCGCCGGCAACGCTGCGGTGGGGCTCAGCTACGGCTGGTGGGTCGACAAGCACAACCGGCACCACGCCAACCCGAACCACGAGGACGAGGACCCGGACGTCGGCGCGGGCGCCCTGGTGTGGACGCCCGAGCAGGCGTTGGAGACCCGTGGGTTCGGCCGTTGGGTGGCTCAGCGGCAGGCGTACTTCTTCTTCCCGATGCTCCTGCTGGAGGGCCTGAACCTGCACGTGGCGAGCATCCGGGCGATCGTTGGTAAGGAGGACGGCAAGTACGCCGTCCCGATGCGGCACCGGGCGGTCGAGGCGGCGTTGCTCGTCGCGCACACCGCCGCCTACGTGGCGCTGCTGTTGGCGGTCATGTCCCCGGTCAAGGCGCTGCTCTTCGCCGTCGTGCACCAGGCGCTGTGGGGCCTCTACATGGGGTGCGCGTTCGCGCCGAACCACAAGGGCATGCCGATGCCGACCGCCGAGGACGAGCTGGACTTCCTACGTAAGCAGGTGCTGACCTCCCGCAACGTGCGCGGCAGCCGACTGGTGGACACCACGCTCGGCGGTCTCAACTACCAGATCGAGCACCACCTCTTCCCGAACATGCCCCGCGCCAACCTGCGCCGGGCCCAGCCGATCGTGCGCGCCTTCTGCGTCGAGCAGGGCGTCCCGTACGCCGAGACCGGGTTGGTCGAGTCGTACCGGCAGGCGCTCGGTCACCTGCACGAGGTGGGGCGGCCGCTGCGCGGCTGAACGGAATGGCCGCTGCGCGGCTGAACGGAAACGGCCGCTGCGCGGCCGTTGCGAGGACTGATCGGTGGGGCGGGCATCTGACGATGCCCGCCCCACCGTCGTGTGCCTGGACCGCGGCTCGTGACGGGCGTCACTCGCCGCCGAGCTGACAAATCTTAATGTCCATATTGGGCCATTGTCCCTGGCCTTGGGGCAAAAATTGCCCAGGGTAAATAGTTGCTGCAATCAATCAACAGTTGCTAGTTTCACTGCGGCACCCACGGGGGGCGCTGATCCGACTCGTTTCTGAGCCTCGTCGCGGTGTCCGGCGCTGTTTTCAGCGCGCGCCGATTCCCTTCTTCGTGGCAGTTCGACCGGCACGTCATGTGCTGTGGTCCTCGTGTCCTCGTCGTACGCATCGCGTGAAGGGCAATTGATGAGCAAAATTGGTAATGGACGCCGCCTTATTGCGGCATTGGCCGGTGTCGTGCTGGTGTTTTCCGGCACTCCGGCGTACGGAAAACCGGCAGGTGATGCCAATCCGGCGCCCCGGCCCGGCACGGTGTTGCGCCCGCCGACGCCGCAGGGCCGAGACGTGCCCCCCACCCCGCCAGGTCCGTCGGAGGCGCTGCCCTCGGTGGCCCAGCCGACTTCCGCGAAGCCCATGCCGCCGGTGCGCCGGGTCCGCGAACTCGCCGACCGCCGCACCGCGAGCACCAAGGTCTTCCTTCTGGCCGACGGGCGGATGCAGGCGGAGGCCAGTCGTGAGCCGGTCCACTACCGGGACAGCAAGGGCCGTTGGCAGGACATCAAACCGACAGTGTCGGCCGCTGGCATCTCGGGCTATCCGTACGCCGCCACCCAGAACGCGTTCGTCAGCAGGTTCGGCGACCGCAGTGACCGCGTGCTGTCGTACTCGACAGGCGACCACGGGCTGACCCTCGGGCTCGCCGGCAGCCCGCGTGCCCTGCGCCCGACCGCGAAGGGCGCCCGGGTCACCTACCCGGGTGCCGTCGACGGCGCCGACCTCGTCTACGAGGTGACGCCGTCAGCGGTCAAGGAGCAGATCGTGCTGGCCGCCCCGCCGAGCGCGCCGGCCACGTACACGTTCACCTTGGACACCGACTCGGTCCGCGCGGTGCCGCAGGCCGACGGCTCGGTGTCGTTCTTCGCAACGGACCGGCAGGGTCCGGCGCTGTTCACGATGCCTCGGCCGTACATGTACGACAGCGCCGACGACGCGACCTCCGTGGTCGGCAAGGCGATGAGCTACAAGGTCAGCCAGCGGGTCAGCCAGCAGGACGGCCGCACGCTGGTAACGGTCGCGGCGGACGACGCGTGGCTGCGCGACCCGGCCCGTAAGTACCCGGTGGTGATCGACCCGACGATCAAGGTGCAGCCGACGTTGAGTCAGGCCCAGGACGTGATGATCGCGTCCGGTGGTCCGACGGAGAACTTCGACAGCACCTGGAAGCTCTCCGCCGGCGCTTCCACGGGGGGCACCTTCCGTTCCCTGACCAAGTTCGACCTGTCCAACGTGCCGGCCAACACCGTGCTGGACTCCGCGCAGTTGCAGATGTACTTCGACCAGACCCACGGCGGTGCCGACGACGCCTCGATGGCGTTCGAGGCGCGTCGGGTGACAGCGGCCTGGAACGAGACCACAGCGACGTGGGGCACCATGAACACCAAGTTCGCCGAGGTCGGGGAGAACCGCGAGCAGGTGGACGAGGCGGACGGCGCCAAGGTGTCGGCCAGTGGTGAGTGGGTCGGCGCCACCGCCACCGACCGCAGCCAGGCGAACAACGGCGCGTACCGGTACAACGCCGACGCGTCCACCGGGCAGACGTTCACCTGGGTGCCACGGCTGACCGAGGATGGTCAGTACGAGGTGTACGTGCACTACGTGCCGGGTTCCGACCGCGCCACCAACGCGCCCTACACCGTGTTCTACGACGGCGGCTCGGTGGTCAAGACGGTCAACCAGACCACCGGCTCCGGCAGTCAGAACTGGGTGTCGATCGGCACCTACGGGTTCAAGGCGGGCACCACACACAAGGTGGTGCTCGGCGACGTGGCCAACAAGAAGGTCGTGGCCGACGCGGTCCGGCTGGTCAAGCGGGCCGAGGTGACCAAGCCGCTGCACCAGACCAACGCCTGGCACAGCTACAGCGTCCGCTCGACGGTGCAGGGCTGGCTCGACAACCCCGCGACCAACTACGGCTTCATGGTCAAGGGCAAGGACGAGACGAACAAGAACGGCGGCCCGCGGTACGAGTCCGGCGACTTCTCCTACGGTGGCGAGGACGACCACGGCCCGAAGTTGCTGCTCACCTGGGGCAAGCCCGGAGTCGCGCTGAATCCGGTGACAAATGTTCGGGCCACCGGCGCGGACCTGTCCTGGTCGTCCTACACCGACCCCTCGTCGTCGCCCGATGACGACCTGGTCGAGTACCAGGTGCACTCCAGCACGACGCAGAACTTCATGCCGAACGCGTCCACCCTGGTCGCACCGATCCGGCCGGGCCGCACCACGTACTCGGACACCCACGCGACGCCCACCCCGGCGAACTCGTCGACCCAGTTCGGCGAGGCATACTTCTACATGGTCGCCGCCCGGCTGCGGGACGGCTCGGTCATCCCGGCGCAGACCCAGATGGTGCGGCTGCCCAAGGCCGGCCAGGTGATCAGGTTCTTCACCGGCGCGGACGACAACACGTTGACAAGCTCCAAGCCGGACAACAACTGGGACAAGTTGGATGCCGGCGGCGAGCTTCAGGTCGGCAACAAGGGCTCGATCTACGGCACCAGCCGAGTGGTGATGAAGTTCCCCACCGTCACAGGGCTCCCCGCGCAGGCCAAGATCGTCAACGCGCAGGTCGGCCTGTGGGGCTGGTACACCGAGGGCGACGGCGCCGGCCAGCAGCAGTTCCAGCTCCGCGGGCTGACCCGCGACTTCAGCGAGACGACCTCGACGTGGAAGAACGCCCAGTCCGGGATCGCCTGGACCACGCAGGGCGGCGACGTGGAGTCGACAGTGCAGTCCACTGTCGGCTCGCTCAACGGCGACCCGGGCTGGGTCAACTGGGAGGCCGGCCCGCTGGTGCAACGCTGGGTGGACAGCGCGAGCAACAACAAGGGCGTGCAGATCCGGCTCGCCAACGAGGCCGGTGCGGAACAGCGGATGCTGTTCCTCTCCGCCGAGGCGGCCGAGCCGTCGCTGCGGCCCCGGCTGCGGGTCATCTACACCGTGCCGAACAGCGCCAGCACCTACCACGCGCCGAACACGCCGGGCCGAATGGTCCCGGGCGACCAGTATCTGGTGCCGGTCACCGTCACCAACACCACGTCGTCGGTGTGGTCGCCGTCGGAATGGGTGCTGTCGTACCACTGGACGCTTCAGGACGGGCCGGACGCCCCCAACGCGGGCAACCCGATCGAGACGCCCCTGCCGTCGGCGCAGGCGCCCGGCGGTGTGGTCACCATCAACGCCACGGTCAAGGCTCCGAACTCCGGCAGTGACGGCGATCGCCGCGAACCGTACGTGCTGAAGTGGGAACTGCGGAACAAGAACAGTGGGAAGTGGCTGTCGGAGGTCGCCCAGATCTCTCCGCTGGACCAGTCGGTCGCCGTGGAGGACCCCACCTCCGACCAGCTCGGGCTGGAGAAGTTCTACCAGTACGCGGGCGGTGGCACGGGGGCCGGCGCCACCCTTCTGGTCAACCAGTTCTCCGGCAACGCGCTGGTCGGCTACAACCCGATCAACAATCCGAGCCGCGGCGTCACCACGTTCGTCCGGATGACCTACAACAGCCAGGACACCTCCACCTCGTCGGCGGGCCTCGGCTGGTCGTTGTCGACATCCAGCGCGGTCCGGCTCGGCTCGCCGCTGGAGTTCCGGGGTGGCGACGCGACGTGGCCGCAACAGGTCGCGATGACCGACGGCGACGGCACCACGCACCTGTTCAACCTCGACAAGCACGGCAGCGGAAATCCGGCCGACTGGCGGTACATCCAGCCGTCGGGCGTCCACCTCTTCCTGCAACGCACCGGCAGCGGTGACACCGCCGAGGCCTGGACGATGACCCGCCCGGACCGCAGCCAGTTCGTCTTCGACGAGCAGGGCTACCAGATGGCCGTCCGGGACCGCAACGGCAACCAGCTGCGCTTCACGTATGAGCGCAAGCAGGTCGGTTACCGGAACACCGCGGTGCTGCGCTACCTGACCGATCCGGACAACCGGCAGACGTTGACGCTGGAGTACTACGAGCCGGGCGACAGCTACACCGCCTTCGTCGGCGGTGTCCGGCAGGCCCTGACCAACCTCCAGAACTCGCGGATCATCGGCCAGCTGAAGACGATCACCGACGTGAGCGGTCGGACGATGTCGTTCGTCTACAGCGACACCGGTCTGCTGCGAGAGGTCACCGACGGCGCTGGCACGGGAGAAGCCAAAACATTCGGGTACGCCTACGACGAGTCACAGGGCGCGCAGAACGCCCGACTGACCAAGGTCACCGACCCGCGCAACTCGAACACGAAGGTCGCTTACAACGACCCCGGCGACGCGTTCCAGCAGGGCAAGGTCAACTCGATGATCGACCGGATGAACAGGTCGACGCTGTTCGAGTACCAGGACCCGGACGGTGAGACGAGTGCGGGCGTGGTCACCACCGTGACCGACCCCAAGGGCAGGGCGACCGAGACGACGATCGACGGGTACGGCCGCAGCACCCGGATCTCCAACGCCAAGGCCCAGGTGACTCTGCTGGGCTGGGACGCTGACAACAACGTGGTCCGGCTCGAGGACGCCAAGAACGCGGTCTCGACCTGGCGCTACGACCAGTTCACCGGTCTGCCCCTTGAGGTCAGGGACGCGGAGGCGGTCAAGAACAACACCCCGGGCATCCGGCTGGACTACCGGTTCGGCCTGAGCGGGCACACCGCCGAACTCACCGACAAGTACTCGGCTGAGGGCCGGCACTGGCAGTTCGCCTACGACGGGGTCGGCAACGTCACGGCGGTCAACGACCCCAAGGGCACCGCAACCGCGGCCGAGGGTGACTACACCACGCTGTACTCGTACGACTCGTTCGGGCGGATGCTGACCGCTACCGACGCGAACGACGGCGTCACCAAGTACGCGAGCTTCGACGCCAACGGATACCCGAAGACGATCACCGACGCGCTGCTGAACGACACCAGCTACACGTACTCCGCGATCGGTTCCGTCACCACTGTGACCGACGCGAACCAGCACACGTCGACGTACGGCTACGACATCCTCGGCCGACCGACCACCAGCAAGGTGCCGGTCGACAGCGCCGCGGGCGTGTACGCCACCACCCCGGCGCCGGTCTACGACAAGAACGACAACGTCAACCAGCAGACCACCGCCACCGGCGCGGTGACCACCGCCACGTACGACCCGCTGGACCGGTCCACCACTGTCGTCACCGCCAAGGACACCTCCACCTCCGACGCGCCGACGACCAAGTACGAGTACGACCCGGTCGGCAACCTCACGAAGGTCACCGAACCGCGGGGAATGCTGACCACGACGGACCCGAACGACTTCGCCACCGTCTACGTCTACGACGAGCTGAACCAGCCGACCGACGTCACCGACGCCGCGAACGGCCGGCTGCACGTCGACTACGACACGGTCGGCAACGTGATCAACGTGGTCGACCAGCGGAAGATGGCCACGTCCGACTCGACCGACTACACAGCCAAGTACAACTACGACGCCAATCACCGGGTGACCAGCACGGTGGACGCGAAGGGCTACACCACCTCGGTCACGTACGACAAGGACGGCAACACGACGTCGTCGACCGACCAGGACGGCAACAAGACCCTGATCGACTACGACGAGCGCTCTGCGCCGATCGCGCAGAAGGTGCCCTACGTCTCGGTCAACGGCACTATCACCTACCGCACCACCCGAAGCGGCTACGACGAGGTGGGCAACCGGACGACCCAGGTCAGCCCGAGGGGCGTGGACACCACCGACGACCCCGACGACTTCACCACCGTCACCCTCTACGACAAGCTCAACCGGGTCCGCGAGGTCCAGCAGCCCTACGACCGGGACGACTCAGAGTTCAAGACCCCTCCGAGCACCATCTACACCTACGACAAGGTCGGCAATTCGGAGCGGATCTCGGCACCGCCGTCAAAGGGGCAGAGCACCCGCAACGACACGGTCCAGACCTTCTTCGACACCGGGTGGGTGCGTACCTCCGAGGACGCCGGCTGGAACATCAAGACGGCGTACAAGTACGACCTGGTCGGCGCGCAGACCTCCCGCACCGTCACCGGTTCCAGTGGAAGCCCTCGCGAGCAGCTCTGGACCTACTTCCCGGACGGCAAGAAGAAGACCCAGGCCGACAACGGCGCGGGCTCCGGCACGCCGAGCAAGAGCTTCAGCTACGAGTACGACGTCAACGCCAACCTGACCAAGATGTCGGACAGCAGCGCCGGCGCCACCATCGACACGTACGTGATCTCCTACGACCCCCGTAACCAGGTCGCCAGCGTCGAGGAGAAGAAGTCCGGCACCGTCAAGAACACCACCACCTTCGGTTACGAGCCCAACGGCCTGCTCAAGCGCCGGACGCACGACACGCAGATCTCCGAGTACACCTACGAGCCCCAGCGCGATCTGGCGACCGAGATCAAGAACCTGACCTCGCCGACCGACCCGAAGCCGAAGTACACCCGCTACACCCACACCAAGCGGGGGCAGACCGACACCGAGACCAAGGGCAACGGGAACGTCGTCACCAACGCCTACTTCCTCAACGGCACGGTGCAGAGCCAGGTCGAGAAGAAGTCCGGCGGGACTGTGGTCAACCAGCACACCTACGAGTACGCGGCGAACGGGCAGAAGTCGAAGGACGTCTCCCGCAAGCAGAACGCTGACAACCGGACGTCCTACCTGGATACCACGACGACGTACGCGTACGACCCGCAGGACCGGGTCCGTTCGGTGACCAAGACCGGTTCGGGCGCGACGACCGAGAGCTACGTGCACGACGCGAACAGCAACGTCATCACGCAGACGGTCGGTGGCATCACCACCTCGTTCGATTACGACAAGAATCGGCTGAAGTCCGCGACGACGAGTGGGGCGAGCGTAAGCGCGACCTACGCCTACGACCCCTACGGTCGACTCAAGACGGTGACCGCCGACAGCACCACGCTGGAGAGCTACACGTACGACGGCTTCGACCACGTCGTCACGAACGTCAAGAACCCCGGCAACAAGACCACCACCTACAAATATGACCCGCTGGACCGGCAGGTCGAGCGGACGTACGCCGGCAAGACCACCACCTACGCGTACCTCGGCCTCAGCTCGGACATCTCTGCCGAGCTCGAAGGCACGAAGGTGGTCAAGTCCTACCAGCGTGGCCCTGGCGGTTCGCTGCTGTCGCAGGTCAAGACCAACACCGACAACAGCCAGGAGGACTCGTACGCCGGGTACGACGGTGGCTCGGACATCGAGCAGATCACCGACGACAAGGGCGACGGGCGAGCCACGTACGGATACACCGCCTACGGCAAGAACGACGGTGGCCAGTTCACCGGAGCTGACAAGCCGGACGCGGGCAACCCCGACAACCCGGACCGGGTTTCCTACAACTCGTACCGCTTCCAGTCCAAGCGTTACGACCAGTCCACCGGCAAGTACGACATGGGCTTCCGTGACTACGACCCGGGCATCAACCAGTTCCTGACCCGGGACTCGTACAACGGGGCGCTGAACGACCTGTCGCTGGCGATCGACCCGTACACCGGCAACCGGTACGCCTTCGCCGGCGGCAACCCGATCTCGAACGTCGAACTCGACGGTCACGGCTGGCTCGACACGGCGAAGGACGCCCTCAAGGACTACGCCGGAACGGTGGCCAGTGGCCTGAAGGACACCGCGAAGGGCGCGCTGGACACCTACGCCGAGCTGGACGACTGCTCCTCGGGCGACAGCGACGCGGCCTGCGACAGCCTTCGCGGCAAGGCCAAGACGGCCGGGGAGCAGTTTGACAAGGCCGGTGACTGCGGCTTCAACAACGACAAGGCCGCCTGTGACTCGGTGAAGCAGTCGGTCGGGTGCGGTGACGACAAGTCGGGTGCCGAGTGCGCGGGCAACCTGACCGTGGCCGCTGTGGACATGTTCGCCGGCAAGGGCGCCGGCCGGGCCGGCAGCGCGGCAAAGGCCGGAGCGGCCAGCCGCGCCTCGAAGGGCGGTGCCGCCGCCAACGCCGCGCGGAACTGCGTCTCCAACAGCTTTGTGGCCGGCACGCTGGTGCTGCTGGCCGACGGCAGCACGAAGGCCATCGAGGACGTGAACCTCGACGACGAGGTGTTGGCGACCGACCCGGAGACCGGCAGGACCGAGGCCAAGCCGGTGCACAGCCTCATCGGGGGCGAGGGTCACCGCGACCTGGTGGACGTCACCCTCGACGTCGATGGTGACGCCGGAGAGTCGACCGCCGACATCGTGGCCACCGACGGACACCCCTTCTGGGTGGTCGACGAGGACCGGTGGATCGAGGCCGGGCAGCTCCTCGTCGGCGACCAGGTGGCAACGCCGGATGGCCGGACCCTGACAGTGGTCGGGACTCGGCACTGGACGCAGAGCGTCGCGGTCTACAACCTCACCGTCGAGGATATCCACACGTACTATGTGGTGGCCGGCACCAGCCCGGTACTCGTCCACAACTGTGCAACCAGCGGTGTCTACCGTGCCCCGGGGGCGTCGTCGTCGCAGCTCGAAGGGCTTGCCATTCAGGCCCGGGACACCTTTGCAAAGGGCATGAGTGGCATGTCACAGTCAAAGCGGCCGACCGTAATCACGGCTGGATACAACGTGAAGACCGGCGAGTATGCTGCTGGCGGGTCCGGTAAGGGTGGATGTGCGGAGGTCTGTGTGGCGAACACGCTCGGTGGGAACCCCGGGGATATCCGATTCACCTCGGCGGTCCTGACTCAACGCACAAGGTTGCTCAACCAGCAGCCCGTCTGCCTGTTCTGCGAGGCACGTTTCGGTAGAGGCGCCTTCCCAGGTGCGGGCACCCAATTTGAGTCCGATCCTTTGAAGATGAATGACTAATTTCGACGTGATGTTGGCTACGTTGATCCGGGGCGGACGGCGATGACCGTGCCGACCGCCCCGGATCGGGGCCGATTGTTGGCAGAGCTCGCTCGACATGACTGGCAGGCGCTGAAGTCGTTCAAAGGCTCGGCCGTAGACCTGCCGTCTGCGATCACTGACCTAGTGTTCGCCGGTACCGAAGCTGCAGCCGATCGGGCCTACTGGCAGATCGACAACACGGCTCTCATTCAGGGGCGGCTGTCTCAGTGCTGCCCAGCTGTGGTGTCATGTCTGGTGGTCGGGTTGGTGGACGCCCCGGCCGTCTCGCGATCCTTGATCATCGACCTGCTGGCGACCATTGGAGGCGGTTACGACGACCACGTGGACTCCGCCTGGGTCGGCCCAGTCTCTTCGCACGATTGCATCCAACGTATGGCTGTTGGGTTCGAGACGTACGAACGGGAGCTGCGGGAGCGCGGAAACGCCAGTTGCGTCGATATCCTCTTCATGTGTGGCAAGGATTCGGCGCAGATGCTTCCCCGAGTCAGACAGGTCCTCGTCGAGGCACTTGCGCTGCCGTCCTGTAGGCCGATCTCCGATTTGATCGAATCTTCCCTGGCGGATCTTGACTGATCACGGCTTTGTGCTGATGGCCTAGCGGTGCCGGGGTGTTCCCCGGCGGCGCTAGGCCGGTGCCGTAACTGGTATGCACTTGTGGATTGTCTCGATGGCCTCCAGGGGCAGCTGGCACGGCAAGCGCCCTTTTGTTCATTTTCATGGAGAAGGCTGACATACTGATAGATAGAGATTTTGTTCCGCTATTCACCTCCCCGCTGTGCGAGGCTGTTGAACGAGCCAACCCGCTCCATGCCTCTAGCAAATTACTAGGCTCTTGACGGGAAATGGCTGACAGGCATGGAAATCTTTCTCCATCAAGAATTTGACGTGACCGTAATAACGGTTCGGCCATGGGGAATGGAAGTTGAGTTCTCAGATGGAACCCGAGGCATGATTGACAACGCCAAGAACCCCGCTTGGTCATCGGGCGACCGGGTTCCCGGTATTGGTGCTGTGCTCCACGTAGTCGTAGTTGACGACCAGCGTGACCCCGTTCGGCTAAGTGCTCTCGATGTTGACCTGAATATTGCTCGGGCAGAGGCGGCTGGCTGTTAGTCTGAATAATCCGGCTAAATTGCAAGACGCCCGGTCGGTTGTTCCGATGGGGCGCCTTGTACTCTGCTGGAGGCGCAGCCGTTGTGCCAGCGACTTGGCCTAAAGGTAAAGTTGCCGAGTGTCCCAATGGAGCCTTACGTGCGGCCGCTTATTGGAACTGCAGGTGGCGACAAGAATGGGAGTATAGAGTCGTGCCGAAGCTCATTGGTGCAGCCAGAAACCTTATTCGTGCCACCGATGATGCCGACACCCGACAGATTCCTGAGGTGGCGCGCGATTACATCGAGCGGGTGACGTTCGCGTCGGCGAACGAGATAGTCGCGATGTTGCGAGAGGTTCTGGCAGATGACTGGATGGCACTGGCGCCATGGGCTCGCAATTTGGCGTACCGCCTCGCCTGTCTCCAGCGTCCGGACGACCCAGATCTTCTGCGAGAGGCGGCGGCGGATCTTCTCTCATTCGGCCCGGATTGGGACGACCATGCAGAACGACTCAAGGATCAGCTAACCGATTGATGGAGTGAGACCTGGGGACGGTTCGGTCAGGGACTGATCCGGACCGGTGGCGCGTCCGGCTCGTCGGACGCGCCACCGGTAGGGTCTGGTCATGGCAGACCTGCTCACCGCGGGCGCGGTGCGAGAAGAGCTGAGCAGGTTGCCCGACTGGTCGGGTGACCCGACCGGCATCGGTCGTACCATCCAGCTCGGCAGTTTCCCGGCGGCCATCGCAGTGGTGGACCGGGTGGCGACGGTGGCCGAGGAGCTTGATCACCATCCCGACATCGACATCCGATGGCGGACCCTGACCTTCCGCTGTGTCACGCACTCGGCCGGTGGGGTCACCCACCTGGACTTCGAGCTGGCCGGGCGGATCGACGACATCGTCCGGAGTGCGGCATGAGATTTGAGATCAGCAAGGTGTTGGACGCCATCGAGGGTCGCGTCTGCACGGACCCGTCACTGGCCCGAGCCGTGATCGACCTGGCCGAGGTGATCCGCTACCAGGATATCGACGGTGGCCGGCCGGCCAGCCTGCTCCGCCTCGGCATGGTCATCGACGCGCTCTCCCGCGAGTTGGAGGAGGACAGCGTCCAGGTCTACGCGGTGGTGCACCGGGCGTTGCTCTCCGACGCCGACCTCACCTCCAACGAGCGGATGGTGGTCCGCCGCTGGGCCGACGACGGGCTCGTCGAGGTGCTCGACAACCCGGGTGACCGGATGTTGGAGGTCGCCGACCTGCTCGGTCTGCCGGTGCTCAGCCGGGTCCGCTTCGACGGGTTGCGCGGTCGGTTCCCGTGGCTTGTCGAACAGCCCGGTCGGGTGGTCGCGCCGGTGCCGGGCGCCGGCGGGCCGGTGTTCATCGCGCACGTCGGTGGTGGGCACTCGCCGGTGGCCGGCAAACGGTCGCCGACTGGCGTCAAGCTGCTGGCCCGCCAGTGGCGCTGCCCGGAGTCGGGCTGCGCGCTGTTCGGCGGCGGTGGTGGGGGTGGTGCGTTCGCCGACCTGGCCGGGGGTGCCGACCGCAGCCCCGCCGCGCAGCCGCCTCCCGCGCTGCGCAACGGCGTGCCGACCTGCCCCCGGCACGGCGTACGGCTCGGTGACGCCGGCCCGCGTCCGCGTACCGAGGTGCTCGCGGTGCGCGTCGGCGGCCTGGTCCGACGGCGGTTCGTGCTCAGCGAGGAGCAGCCGATCGTGGCTGGTCGGGCGCCCGAGCAGGACGGCGGGATCATGCTCGGGCAGTGGCTCAACGACGAGGCCCGGCGGTGGATCAGCCGTGGTCACGTCAGCTTCGAGCTGCGGGTCGGCGAGGTCATCGTGACCGACGTCAGCACCAACGGCTCCGGCATCCGCCCGGCCGGTTCGATGACCGAGTCGGACCGGATCCCGCTGGCCCCTCAGCAGTCCCGGGTGCTGGGCGAGAACGACATGGTGGAGCTTTACCCGGGGGTGCAGATCGGTCGGGCCGAGGAGTTGCCCACCGGCGCACCGTTCACGCCCACCTCGGTGATGGCCGAGGCCCCGACGATGGCCATGCGCCTACCCCGTCCCTGACGCGGAAGGCGGGCGCCGGAACCCCGACGCCCGCCTTTCACCACGTTCCTGGGTCAGCCGGCCAGCACCTCGGCCAGCTGGGTCACCGCCAGGTCGATCTCCTCCTCGGTGATCACCAGCGGCGGGGCGAGCCGGATGGTGGAGCCGTGGGTGTCCTTGGCGAGCACACCACGCTCGGCGAGCCGCTCGCACGCCTCCCGACCGCTCATCAGCGCCGGGTCGATGTCCAGACCGGCCCATAGGCCGCGGACGCGTACCCCGACGAGGCCCTTGCCGACCAGCCCTTCCAGGCCGGCCCGCAGCCGCTCACCCAGCTCGGCCGAGCGGCGCTGGAACTCACCGGTCGCCAGCAGCCGGACCACCTCGATGGCCACCGCGCAGGCGAGCGGGTTGCCGCCGAAGGTGGAGCCGTGCTGGCCGGGCTTGAGCACGCCGAGCACGTCGGCGTTCGCGGCCACCGCGGAGACCGGCACGATGCCGCCGCCGAGCGCCTTGCCGAGCAGGTACATGTCCGGCACGACGCCCTCGTGGTCACAGGCGAAGGTCGCGCCGGTACGCCCCAGACCCGACTGGATCTCGTCGGCGATGAACAGCACGTTGCGCTCGGTGCAGACCTGGCGTACACCCGGCAGGTAGCCCTCCGGCGGCACCACCACACCCTGCTCACCCTGGATCGGCTCCAGCAGCACGGCGACGGTGTTCTCGTCGATCGCGGCGGTCAGCGCGTCCAGGTCGCCGTACGGCACGACAGTGAACCCCGGGGTGTACGGCCCGAAGTCGGCGCGGGCGTCCTCGTCGGTCGAGAAGCTCACGATGGTGGTGGTCCGCCCGTGGAAGTTGCCCTCGGCGACCACGATGTTGGCCTGCCCGGCGGCCACGCCCTTGACCTGGTAGCCCCACTTGCGGGCCACCTTGATCCCGGTCTCCACCGCCTCGGCGCCGGTGTTCATCGGCAGGACGAGGTCCTTGCCGCACAACTCGGCCAGCTCCCGGCAGAAGTCGGCGAACTGGTCGTGGATGAAAGCCCGGCTGGTCAGCGTCAGCCGGTCCAGTTGGGCGTGCGCGGCGGCGATCAACTGCGGGTGCCGGTGACCGAAGTTCAGCGCGGAGTAGCCGGCCAGGCAGTCCAGGTAGCGGCGGCCGTCCACATCGGTGAGCCAGGCGCCCTCGGCGGACGAGATCACCACCGGCAGCGGGTGGTAGTTGTGCGCAGTCCAGCGCTCGGCGTCCCGGACCGCTCCCGGCGTACGCAGCTTGTCATCCACGATCACTTGCTTGCCTTTCCTTGACGGAGTCGCAGCGTGCAGCACTTCGGTCCGCCGCCGGCCCTACGTAGCTCGGACAGGTCGACCCCGATGGTCTCGTAGCCCCGGTCGCGCAGCTCCGCGGCCAGGTCGGTGGCCTGCGCGGGCAGCACCACGTGCCGCCCGTCGCTGACCGCGTTCAGCCCCAGCACCTCGGCGTCGGCCATGGTGGCGTGCACCGCATCGGGGAACAGCCCGCGCAGCACGGCCTGGCTGCCCGGGGAGAACGCCTCCGGCAGGTACGCCACGGTCCGCTCGTCAAGCACTGTCAACGCGGTGTCCAGGTGGTAGAAGCGCGGGTCGACAAGCTGCATGGTGATCACCGGGTAGCCGAAGACCTCCTGCAGTTGGGCGTGTGCGGCGTGTGCCGTGCGGAAGCCGGTGCCGGCCAGCAGGTGGTCACCGGCCAGCAGGATGTCGCCCTCGCCCTCGTTGACGTGCTTCGGGTCGTACATCTCGAAGCCGGCGGCCTCGAACCAGGCCCGGTACGCCGGCGCCTCGTCGGCGCGCTGCGGGTCCCGGAACTGCACGGCCATCGCCTTACCGTCGATCACGGTGCCGCCGTTGGCGGCGAAGACCATGTCCGGCAGGCCGGGCACCGGAGTGATCTCCTCGACGGTGTGGCCCAGGTCAAGGTACGTCTGGCGCAGCTGCTCCCACTGCCGGACGGCCAGCGCGGCGTCGACCGGCGCGCTCGGGTCCATCCAGGGGTTGATCGCGTAATCGACGGCGAAGTACGTCGGCCGGCACATCAACAGGCGCTGGCTGGTGGCGTCCATCGTCATTGTCCTGCTCCCAGGGGTCGGGCGCGCCCGGCCACCGTGGCCCACGGGCTGGCGCCGTTGCTCAACGGTATGCGGCGTCAGCGGCAGGATCCACCACTGAGACTTGCGCAGACCGAAGATTCGTTGCGTCTGCGCGCTCTTTGACTGCTAATCGTTGCGTCAGAGGCTGCCTGGGGCGGCATTCGCGTTCCGGGCCACCTGCCGCAGGCCTCTTGCGCGGCCTTTGCTCTGCTTCAACGGGCGCAACAGCCAACGTCCGGATTCCGGACATGCGGTGTTGCGTGTGGTGAAGCAGAGCAAAGGTGGCGGGGCGTCGCTGACCCGGCGGCCTTGTCGTCGGGCCGGGCCCCGGAAACACTTCAGGGGCGGCGAATCGCCGCCCCTGAAAGGGTGTCGCCCGGCCGGTGAACCACCGGACTGATCGGGCTGCCGGCGAACCGCCGGCTGTTCGCCGGTGCATCACCGGCGAGCGGAACAGTGCCCGCTAGAAACGATCCACAAACTGTGAGTCAAGCCACTCCCGGAAGCGCGACACCCAGTCGCCGTCGGTGGTCGGCCAGTCGAACTGGCCGGTCATCGCGAGCACTCCGATCACGACCGCGGCCAGCCCGATCAGCACGCCGAAGAGCGCGTCGGTCTTGCCGGCGACGTGCCGCCGACGGGTGGCCATCAGGCCGAGCACCGCCAGCACCGCACCGAAGGCGCCGAGCCCGATGCCGTACCCGGCCAGGGTCCCGGTCAGCACGAACATCGCCGCGACGACCGACACGATCAGGCCGAGGGTGGCGAGCAGGCTGGCCCGCGGCTTCGGGCCACGGGTCACCGGCGGCTCGGGCGTGCTGACGCCCGGGGTCGGGTCGACCGGGCGGTCGGTGGTGTCCCGGTCGGTGGTGACCCGGTCGGTGGTGTCGGGCCGGCTGGTGGTGCTGTCGAGGTCGGCGTCCCGCTCGGCGGTGCGCGCCGTGGTCGGGGCGACGACGGGCCGGGACTCGGTCTCCACCTTGTTTGCGGTGCCGGTGCGGGGCTCGGGCGTGACCGGGCGGGTCGTGCTGTTCAGCGGCTCGGGCGCGACCGGGCGGGCCGTGCCGTTCACGGGCTCGGGCGCGACCGGGCGAGCGGTGCCCCGGGGCTCGGTGTCCGCCGGCCGCGCGGTGGCGGCTCGAGCCACCGCCGCCCGCTCGTTGGCTCGCCGCTCGGCCTCGCTGGTCTGGCCGCCGCTCGCGCCGGCGCTGCGGTACGTCGTCTGGTCGGCGTCCCGGTCGGTGACCACCGGGCGGCCGGCGCTGTCGTCGGACTGAGCGGTCTCGGTGACCGGGGTGTCGCTGCCGTCCACGCGGCCGTCGAGGTTCTCGTCCCGCGTCGGCGCCGGCTCGGACCGGCGGGACAGCGAAGGAATCCTGACCACTACACACCTCCTGATAAATGCGTGGTGGCCGACGGAAAGGGTGGCACCCACGCGGTGTCGCCCCTCAAATACCCACCTGGGCGTTTCCTGACACCAAACCTGGGTACGGCCGCCGAGACCGGCCTTGAGCGGCGGCCCCGGCCTCATCCCCGCCCTCGCCCGGGCCCGCCCCGCTCATCCCCGCCCTCGCCCGGGCCCGCCCCGCTCATCCCCGCCCAGGCCCGAGCCCGCCCCGGCCTGAGCCCGCCCCGGCCTGAGCCCGCCCCGGCCCGAGCCCGCCCCGGCCTGCCTCGCCCGGCCCGCTCGCCCCGGCCTTGATCGACTCAGTTTCCTGGAAGTCGCGGTGTCCCGCTTACTTGGACACCCCGGTTTCCTTGAAGCCGAGTCGATCAGCGGCGGACCATGTCGATTTGCCCGCCGTTGGGGCTGCGGCCGGCGCTGACCTGTCCGGTGCGGGCGACCTGCCCGGGTGCGGGGCGGAGGGCTCGGGGTGCGGGTGCCGCGCGGAGCACCCGTACCCCGGCCTGTTGCACGAACACCTCCCGCTTGTCGACGGCCAGGCCCTTGTCGTCCAGTACGTATCCCGTCAGCCAGACCCACCCGTGGTAGGTCGGGCGCGGGTCCACGCTCACCAGTCGAAGGCGCAGCGCCCGGTCGCCGGCGAACTGCACCGAGCACGCCTCGCCGATCAGCAGCAGGTCGCCGGGCTTCAGTTCGGTCACGTCGGCCAGTGCCTGCGGTTGATCGGGATGCGGTGGCGGGCCCGGCAGGGCAGGTCCACGCCGCAACGGCACACCGTGCGCCAGCGTGCCCAACTCCAGACCGGACGGTGCCGACGGGCAAGGGTCAGCGCGGTGACCAAGAGGTATTCGTTGTACGACACGCGCACGGTGACGTCCTTCCCGAAGAATTGCGTCGCTCCGGCCCACGGCTAATACACGCGCGTGCGGCGGCGGGCTATTGTCGACGCCATTCCAGATGCCATTCCTGGGAGTTGCTGATGCGTGACAGCATGTTCCACGCTGGCCACCTTGTGCAACGCTCACACCCGTCCTAACCTCAGGCCATATCGACGCACGAGGAATGGTAAGGAAATGCGTGCTGGGGGAAACATTCGGTGTTGCAGGAGGAGCGCGGTGATGTTGCATGGCGGATGAAACAAGCGGGTCCACGGTCCCTCGGCGGCAGCTCGGGCGGCTGCTCACGCAGCTCCGCGAGGATGCCTCGGTGACGCTGGACGCCGCGGCCGAAGCACTGGACTGCTCGCGGCAGAAGGTGTGGCGCATCGAGAAGGGGTTGGTCCCGGTGCGGGTGGTGGATGCCCGAGCGATGTGCGCTCTCTACCGGGTGGCCGACGCCCTGGGGGAGATCGTCGCCGCCCTTGCGAAGGAGACTCGCGCCAGGGGTTGGTGGCATTCGTATGGTGACGTCGTCCCGTCGTGGTTCTCGCTGTACGTCGGCCTGGAATCGTCAGCCACGCTGATTCGCCGATACGACTCAGAGTTGATCCCCGGGCTTCTGCAAACCCGGGAGTACGCCAGCGAGCTGTTCCGCCGGAAGAACCCGACGATGCGCGCTGAGGATCGGGAAGAGTTGGTGGAGGTGCGGCTGCAACGACAGGGCATCCTCGTACGCCGGCTACCCACCGCGCCCACAGTGCGGGTCGTCCTGAGCGAGGCCGTGCTGCGGCGCACGATCCCCGACCGGCGGGCGATGGCTCAGCAGTTGCGACATCTGCTCGACGTGGCCGCGCTGCCGAACGTGAGTCTGCGGGTGTTGCCGCTCGCCGCCGGTCCGCCGCTGGCCAGCGAGAGCGGCACCTTCGTCCTGCTGGACTTCCCGCAGGCGTTTGGAAGGGCGTCGACCGAGCCGACCACCGTCTACGTCGAGAACATCACCGGAGCGCTGTATCTGGACAAGCCGGCCGAGGTGTCTGCCTACGAACATGTCTGGTCGGACCTGGAAGCGCTCGCGTCGGGTGAGGCAGAATCAGAGAAAATGATTACTTCGATCATCGAGGAGCATCATGACTGACCTTGCCGGCACCACCTGGCGCAAGAGCACCCGCAGCGGCGGGAGCGGCGGTGACTGCGTCGAGGTGGCCGACAACCTCCCCGGCGTGGTGGGCGTACGGGACAGCAAGGATCCGACCGGCCCGGCGCTGACCTTCGCCCCAGCCACCTGGGCAGCGTTCGTGAGCGGCGTCAAGGGGCAGCGCCAGGGCTGACGGTCCCGTCGGGGTGTCCCGCCGCTCGCAACACCCCGGTTCCTGAAACCCGAGTCGATCAGCGCGGCGAAGGTCCGAGCCGATCAGCGCGCGGTCCGGTCGGGCGGGGCTGGCTATCCTTGGCACCTGTGCCAGAGGGACACACGATCCATCGCCTGGCGGCCCGGCACGCCGAGCTGTTCGCCGGGGACAAGCTGCACGCCGCGAGCCCACAGGGTCGCTTCGCCGAGGGTGCCGCCCGGCTCTCCGGGACGGTGCTGGACGGCACCGAGGCGTACGGCAAGCACCTGCTGCACCACTACGCCGGTGAGCTGACCCTGCACGTACACCTTGGGTTGTACGGCAAGTTCACCGACGGGCCGGGGGAGCCGCCGGAGCCGGTCGGGCAGGTGCGGCTGCGGCTGGCCAGCGACCGGCACTGGCTCGACCTGCGCGGGCCTACGGCCTGTGAGCTGTTCACCCCACCCGAGGTGGCAGCGCTGCGAGATCGCCTCGGGCCGGATCCGCTGCGCGTCGACGCCGACCAGGAGCGGGCGTACGCCCGGATCGCCCGCAGTCCCACCCCTCTCGCCGCGCTGCTGCTGGACCAGTCGGTGGTGGCTGGCACCGGCTTGATCTTCGTGACCGAGGCGCTGTTCCGGGCAGGGCTGCCGCCCACGATGCCCGGCCGACAGTTGACCAGGATCGGCTGGGACGCGCTCTGGGCGGACCTGGTCGGGCTGATGCGACTCGCGGTCGAGCAGGGCCGGATCGACACTGTCCGCGACGCGCACCTGCCGGAGGCGATGGGCCGGCCGGCGCGGGTGGACCGGCACGGTGGCGAGGTGTACGTCTACCGCCGCCCGGGTGCGCCCTGCCACGTCTGCGGCACCGAGGTCAGTCGCGGCGAGCTGGCCGGCCGCAACCTGTACTGGTGCCACACCTGCCAGGCCGCCTGAACCGCCCTACCCACCCCCGCCTCGTGATCGCCGAGCCTGACCTCAATCGGCGTCGAGGAGCCAACGGACCACCTCGATCTTCTCGGGGAAGACGATGTCGTCGGCGAGGCTCCAGGCCAGCGTGTGTCCGATCGTCCAACCCCGGACCCGTTCCCGGTCCAGTCCCAGTTCGGTGCTGAGCCGGTCCAGCCGGTGCCGGACGGCGGTCGGTGAGTGGCCCAACTCCGGGCCGCGCACCATCGGCACGACCGAGAACTCCCGCTCCCCGATCAGCGGCTTCGGGTCGATGGCCAGCCACGGCCCTCGGTCGTCGGCGAGCGCGTCGGCGGCGAGAATGTTGCCGGCGTGCAGGTCCTGATTGACCAGCACCTGCTCGCCCTGGCTCGACGCCAGGCCCGTGAGCAGGTCGAGCGCGGCGTCGAGCAGCCGCCGCTCGTACGGCCGGCCGGCCCGTTCCCAGGCCCGGGGCATCCGGTCGATCCAACCCGCGGCCTCCTGCGCCAGCGGGGTGAACGGCGCGCCGGCTGGCCGCCAGAGCCGGGGGAGTAGCCCGATCGCCGCGTCCAGCGCCCGGTCCAGCGGAAGGTCGTGCAGAGGGGTGCCGGGCTGGCAGCGTTCGAGCAGCAGGGCCCGGCGCCCGGGGTCGTGGGCGAGCAGACGGATCGCCGCGTCGCCGTCCCAGTGGGCCAACGCGTCGGCCTCGTGCCGGCTCTCCTCGTCGGGGTACTGGAGCTTCAGCACCGCCGCCGTGCCGTCGGGCAGGTCGGCGGGGAGCGCCAGTGAGGCGTACGCCTGCCGGAAGGGCGGACCGACCCGCAGCGACCACCGCTCGGCACACTCGATCAGCCACGTCGGGAGTGCGGCCAGCCAGGTGCGGCCGGCGGGTGTTCCGCGTACCCAGTCGAGCCCTTCGGGGAGATCCATCGGGCCCTCCTGAGCCGTGTGGCGATCCGGGTCGGCTGTCCCGTGGTTCGGCCGGGCCACGGCGTTCACACGCCGGTCCATTGTGGCTAGCGTGGACGGGTGCAGATTGGCGTGAACGTACCGAACTTCGCCCCGGGCACCGACCCCGACGTCCTGCGCCGGTCTGTCCTGGCTGGCCGGGGTGACCAGTCGGGTCCGGCTGGGCACCACGGTGCTCATCGTGCCGTACCGACACCCGCTGCTCACGGCCCGGATGGCGGCGAACCTCAACCGGCTCAGCGGCGGTCGGCTCGTCCTCGGTGTCGGCGTCGGTTGGGCCCGGCAGGAGTTCGAGGCGCTCGGGGTGCCGTTTCGGCAGCGCGGCACGCTGACCGACGAGTACCTGCGCATCATGCGTGCGGCCTGGGGGGACACCGAGGACTACGACACGGATGCGATCCCGATCTGGGTCGGTGGCAACAGCGACGCCGGCATGCGCCGCGCGGTACTGCTCGGTGACGCCTGGCACCCGCTGCGGGTCACACCGGGACGACTGGCCGAGGCGGCCGGACGGTTGACGGCCATCGCCGACGAGCTGGGTCGCCCGGTGCCCGCGCTGGTGCCGCGGATCGCGCTTCAGGAGACCCGAGAACCAATCACCGACCCGGACCGACTTGCCGGTGTCGGCACCATCGATCAGATCGTCGCCGACCTCGACCAACTTCGTGCGCTCGGCGCGGAGACGGTGGTGCTGGACCCGTTCAACGGCGACCTGACCGAGATCCGCCAGCCCGAACGCGCCTGGCGGACCCTTGCCGCCGTGGCCGCACATCACGCTACCCAGGAGGATCGATGACCCCCGACGACGAGAAGTTTCTCCGCCACGCCGTGGAAATCGCCAGGCGGGCGGGGGCTTCCGGCGAACGCCCGTTCGGCTCGTTGCTTGTCGACGCGGCCGGCGTCGTCCTGATCGAGGACCACAACACAGTGGTCTCCGACGCGGACATCAGCGCCCATCCGGAGTTGAAGCTGGCCCGCTGGGCGGCTCGGGAACTCGCCCCCGAGGTGGCCGCCGGCACCACCATGTTCACCAGTTGCCAGCCCTGCCCGATGTGCGCGACGGCGATCGACCGGTCCGGCCTCGGTCGGGTGGTGTACGCGCTGTCCACCGAGCAGTTCGAGGAGGTCAAGCCGGCCACTCCGCCGCTGCCCCCGGTCCGCTACGAGGGGCCGGCGCTTTTCGATGAGGCACGCCAGCCGATCGACGACTACTACTGATCGGAGCCGTCTCGGGGCGGTGTGACGCATCCGGAATTGACAGTCGGCGGGCTGCCGGAGCAGGGTTGAGCGGTGACAACGATGTCAACGGGCAAATGGGAGCAAAAGACTCCCGTCGCGCGTCGACCCTCACCAGTCGATTCGTGGCGTACCGTTGGCGGTTTTGCGGCGCGGACCCCGGTCCGTCCGCCGATCCTGGCCGTATGTCCCTTTCCTACCCGACGGTGACCAGCTGAAATGACCGACGTGCCCCGATCCGACGCTGCAACGACCCCCACTCCGGCGGGGTCACCAGGCCTTCCCGATCTGGACGACTTCCTCGTCGGCCAGACCCGGACGCTGCTCGACACCGCCCGCCGCTCGGTCCGGCCCGAGGGCGGCTTCTGGTGGCTCACCGACGACCGCACCCCGGACCGCGGCGAACCGATCCATACCTGGATCACCTGCCGGATGACCCACGTGGCCGCCCTCGCCCACCGCAACGGCGACCCGGACGCCGCTGCCCTGGTGGACCACGGGATCGCCGCGCTCAGCACGCTGCTGCGCGACGACCGGTACGGCGGCTGGTTCGGCGCTGTGGACCAGCAGGGAGTGCCCGTCAACGACCGCAAGGCCGGCTACGACCACGCGTTCGTCCTGCTCGCCGCCTCCAGCGCCGCGCGCGCCGGACGGCCCGGCGCGGACCGGTTGCTCGCCGACGTGCTGGCCGTCGTGCGGGACCGGTTCTGGGACGACGAGGCCGGCGCGGTCCGCGAATCGTGGAACCGGGACTGGACGGTCACCGAGGACTACCGGGGCGCCAACAGCAGCATGCACATGGTCGAGGCGTTCCTCGCCGCTGCCGCCGCGACCGGCGACGCGAGCTGGGCCGACCGGGCCCTGCGGATCGCCACCCACCTCGTGCACGGTGAGGCGGCCCGGCACGACTGGCGGCTGCCCGAGCACTTCACCACCGACTGGACGCCGCTGCCCGACTACAACCGGGACCAGCCCGCCGACCCGTTCCGGCCGTACGGCTCCACCATCGGGCACTGGCTGGAGTGGGCCCGGCTGCTGCTGGAGCTGGAGGCGGTGCTGCCGCAGCCACCCCGCTGGCTGCTCGCCGACGCCCGCGCCCTGTTCGCCGCCGCCGTGCGCCTCGGCTGGGCGGTCGACGGCGCCGACGGCTTCGTCTACACGATCGACTGGGACGACCGCCCGGTGGTGCGCTCCCGGATGCACTGGGTTCTCGCCGAGGCCATCGGCGCGGCGATCACCCTGCACCGCCGCACCGGGGACGCGGTCTACCTCGACTGGTACCGGGTCTTCTGGGCGTACGCCCGTCGCAGCCTCATCGACCAGACCGGATGGCGGCACGAGTTGGACGCGCAGAACCTGCCCGCCGACTCGGTCTGGCACGGCCGACCGGACGTCTACCACGCCTACCAGGCGGTACTGCTGTCCCGCGCGGCCGACGGGCTCGGCGGCCCGGGCCCGCTCGCTCCGGGGGAGGTGACCGCGTGATCGTCGTCGCGGGTGAGGCGTTGATCGACCTGGTCGTCACCGCCGAGGGGCAGCGGGCCGTCCCCGGTGGCTCCCCGGCGAACGTCGCGGTCACCCTGGCCCGGCTCGACCAGCCGGTACGGCTGCTGGCCCGGCTCGCCGGCGACGAGTACGGTCGGCAACTCGTCGAGCATCTGAGCGCCAACCGGGTGGACCTGAAGTGGGCGGTACGCGCCGAGGAGCCCACGTCGGTGGCGGTGGCCACCCTGAACGCCGCCGGGCAGGCCAGCTACGAGTTCCGGCTGGCCGGTGCGGCCGACTGGCAGTGGACGCCGCAGGAGTTGCCCGAGCTGGCCGGGTCACCGGCGATCGCGCTGCACACCGGGTCCCTCGCGCTCGCGCTGGCACCCGGCGCGGACGCGCTGGAGGGCCTGCTCGCCCGGGAACGCCAGCGCGACGGGCTCACCGTCTCCATCGACCTCAACCTGCGGCCGAGCATCGTCACCGACCGGGCGGCGGAGCAGGAGCGGGTACGCCGACAGACACGCCTCGCGCACCTGGTCAAGGCCAGCGACGAGGACCTGGCCTGGCTCTACCCGGACCGTTCGGTGGCCGACGTGATGACCGAATGGCGTACGGCCGGCGTGTCCTGCGCCGTGGTGACCCGGGGCGGGGACGGCGCCTGGCTGCTCGCGCCGGACGGCTCGCTGCACGAGGAGCCAGCGGTCCGCACCACAGTGGTCGACACCGTCGGTGCCGGCGACTCGTTCACCGGTGGCCTGTTGGCCGCGCTGGCCGACCTCGACGCGCTCGGTGACCGACCGGCCGACCGGCTCGCCGCGGTGACAGAGCCGCAGTGGGGTGCGGTGCTCCGGCAGGCCGCCACTGTGGCCGCGCTGACCTGCGGCCGCCGAGGCGCCGACCCGCCGACCCGCGCCGAGGTGGAGAAACTCCTAAACCCCGCAAGCTAACCCCACCCCACCCCGCCCCGCCCCGCCCCCGCGATCTTGCACTTTCTGTCGCGACAAGATGGGCCATCTGCCGCAATTCGACAACCGAAACTGCAAGATCGCGGGCAAGAGCGCGGGCGCGGGCGCGGGCGCGGGCGCGGGTTAGGCCAGGCCGCGCTTCAGCAGCCTGGTTGGGAGGACAGTGGTCGAGGGTGGGGTGTCGTCGCCGGCTACTCGTTGGAACAGTCGTTCGGTGGCGACCCTTGCCAGCTCCCTGGTGTCGTACGCGACGACGGTCAGCGGTCGGGGCATCAGGTGGGCCAGTTCGAAGTCGTCGAAGCCGACCAGCGCGGCGTCACTGCCCCGCCGGTGCAGCTCCTGGAGCGCGCCGACGGTGAGCCGGTTGTTGGCGCAGAAGAACGCGGTGGGCGGCTCCGGGAGGTCGAGCAGCGCGGCGACCGCCCGCCCGGCCTCCTCGGGGGCGATGAGCCGCTCACGGATCAGCGTCTCGTCCGGCTCGACCCCGGCGGCGTCCAGTGCCGCCCGCGCCCCGGCCAGCCGCTCCCGCATGGTGGGCACGCTCGGCGCGCCGAGCAGCAGACCCACCCGTCGGTGTCCCTCGTCGAGCAGCGCGCTCACCCCGGCGTGGCTGCCACCCCGGTTGTCCAACAGCACGGCGTCGGCTTGCAGCCCCTGCGGTGGCCGGTCCAGGAACACCACAGGCATGCCCAGCTCGACCTCGCGACGCAGGAACGAGTGGTCCAGGCCCGCCGGCACCACCAGGAGGCCGTCGACCCGGCGCTGGGTGAAGTCCTGGAGCAGGGCGCGTTCCCGCTCCGGGTCCTCCTCCGACGATGCGGTGATCAGCATGGTGCCGTGGGCGGCGGCGATCTCGGCGGCGACGCTGGCGATGGTCGCGTAGAACGGGTTGGCGATCTCCTCGATCAGCAGCCCGACGGTGGCGTTGAGCTGCCGGGAGCGCAGGTTACGAGCGATGTCGTTACGCCGGAAGCCCAGCTCGGCGATCGCGGCCAGCACCCGGCCGACCAACTCCTGACCCACCGGCTCGTCGTTGACGACCCGGGAGACCGTCTTCAGGCTGACGTCGGCCCGCCGGGCCACGTCGACCATCGTGGGACGCCGACGCACGGTCGGCCGGGTCGGGGTCTGGGTCACGGGGTGGTCCTCCACGACGGGCGCGGGTCAGCGGTCGAGGGCGGCGAGCGCGTCGACCGCTTTTCGGGCGGCGATGAGCACCGGATCCCAGACCGGCGCGTACGGCGGAGCGTAGCCCAGGTCCAGCTGCGTCATATCGTCCACCGTCATGCCGTTCCACAGCGCCACGGCCAGCGAGTCGATCCGTTTGGCCGCCTCGGACCATCCGACGATCTGCGCGCCGAGCAACCGGCCGCTGGGGCGTTCGGCGATCAGCTTGACCGTCATCGGCCGGGCACCCGGGTAGTAGCCGGCCCGGTTGGTCGACTCGGCGATCACCGAGACGAACTCGAAGCCGGCAGCCGTGGCGTCGCGCTCGCGCAGACCCGTCCGACCCACCTCCAGGTCGCAGACCTTGGTCACCGCCGTGCCGATCACGCCGGTGAACGTGGCGTACCCGCCGCCGATGTTGATCCCGGCGACCCGGCCCTGCTTGTTGGCGTGCGTGCCGAGCGGCACGTGCACCGGCAACCCGCTGATCCGGTGCAGGGTCTCCACGCAGTCACCGGCCGCCCAGACCCCGGGGTGCCCGGGCACCCGCATCCGCCGGTCCACCCGGATCGCGCCGGTCGGCCCGAGGGGCAGCCCGGCCGCCTCCGCGAGGGCAATGTTGGGGCGTACGCCCAGACCCATGACCACGACGTCGGTCGGGATCGGCCCCTCGGCGGTGACCACGGCGGACACCCGGCCGTTCCGCTCCTCCAGGCCGGTCACCGGCAGGCCGCCGCGGATCGTGATGCCGAGGCCGCGCATCGCGTCGGCGACCAGCTCGCCCATGTCGCTGTCGACCGTCGACATGGGCTGCTCGCCCGCCTCCACCAGGGTCACCGAGAGGCCGCGCTGCATCAGGGCCTCGGCGATCTCGACGCCGATGTACCCGCCGCCGACCACCACGGCCCGGCGGGGCTGCGGGTCGGCGTCCAGCCAGTCGCGCAGCGCCGCACCGTCGTCGAGGGTCTGCATGCCGAACACGCCGCCCGCGTCGGTGACCGCCCACGGTGGCTTCACCGGCACCGCGCCGGTGGCGTACATCAGGTCGTCGAAGCGCTCGCGGACCTCGCCGCCGCCCTTCAGGTCCCGGGCCACCACCTCGCGGCGTTCCAGGTCGATGGCCGTGACCTCGTGGCGCATCCGGACGTCCATCGCGTACTCGGTGCGGAACGTCTCCGGGGTCCGGGCGATCAACGCTTCGGGACCGGGCACCAGGCCACTGATCCAGTACGGGATGCCGCACGCCGAGTAGGAGGTGAAGTGGCCCCGCTCGAAGACCACGATCTCCAGGTCGCCACGGTCACGGCGGCGTCGGGCCTGGGACGCCGCCGACATTCCGGCGGCGTCCCCGCCGATGACGATCAGCCGTTGCGCCACGGGTCCATCCTGTCACGCGGTGATCAGCCGCGGGTCTGCCGTGCGACGTCCTGCACCACGTCGGTGAGTCGGCCGGTGCGCTCGAACACGGCGCGTTGCCGTGCCGCGCCGCTGCCGTGCCGGCGCAACCCACCCAACAGGTCGGTCACCTCGGCCCAGTCGCCGTGCTCCTCAAGCGCCGGCCGCATCCGCTCCACGAACCGGTCCAACAGCTCCCAGGCGGGGCGCAGCTCACCGTTGGTGACGTCGACGGCCTCGCCTTCCAGGCCGTCATGGGCGGCTCGCCAGTGCGCGCCGACCAGCAGGTGGTGGTCGGTCTGCAAGGCCGGCCGGCCGGCCTCGACATCCGCCATGGCGGTCGCCACCAGCGCCCGGACCAGCGCGGCGACCAGCACCGCGTCGTCCACCGACGGGCAGACGTCGCCGATCCGCAGCTCCACCGTCGGGTACTTCGCCGACAGTCGGGCGTACCAGTAGAGCATCCCCTCGTCGAGCATCACCCCGCTGGAGATCAACTGGCGGATCAACCGCTGGTAGTGCTCGTGCGACTCCAGGAACGGCGTCGGCGCCACCGACGGCCAGCGCTCCCACTCCACCGAGCGCCAACTGGCGTAGCCGGTGTCCTCGCCCCCGGAGAACGGCGAGTTGGTGGTCACGGCGTGCAGCATCGGCAGCCACGGCCGTACGTGGTTGAGCACCTGCACGCCGGTGTCCGGGTCGGGCACCCCCACGTGTACGTGCATACCGTTGTTGCCGGGGCCGGGGACGAGCAGCCGGAACCGCTCGATCATCAGGTCGAAGCGGGGCTTGTCCACCACCGGTGGCACCGGGCCGTCCACCGGGCCGGTGCCGATGGCGAGCAGGCGTACGCCGGCCCGCTCGGCGGCGTCGGAGAGCGCCCGACGCAGGACGCCGAGGGAGTGCCGGATCGACGAGAGCTCCAGGCCGGGCGGGCTGCCGATCTCGATCTGACTGGTCTGGAACTCTCGCTCCACCTGCCCGCGAAGTTCGGCCGGCACCTGCTCCATGACCAGGTCCACGGCCGGAACCGCGGCCCCGGTGTGCGGGTCGACGAGCAGGAACTCCTCCTCGACACCCACGGTGAGCAACCCGGTCGCCGCAGCAATGTCGCTGGGCGCCTCCGCCACCTGACCGGTCATCGACATCACCCGTCCGTTCCTACCGTTCGCGGTCCGTCCGCGTTGGTCCGCCGTTGGTTACCCAACGTGGCGATGCCGGGAAACGTGGCGGCGGTGCGTCGTATCGGGGGCGGGCAGCCGGATTTCGGCTGGGTGACGTGACAGCGGGTCCTATGCTGGGCCCGTGCCGGTGCTGCTGGGCTATGTCGGGGTCGCGTGGATGTCCGCGTTCGCCCAGCTCACAGTGCTCGCAGGCCGACCGGCAGACCTGCTCGCCGGTGCCGCGTTGACCGCCCTGGTGCTGCTCGCTGTGGTGCTGGCGGCCCGAGTGCACGACCGGGCTGGCGCGCCCGGTGCCGGGCCGCGGTCGGCCGGCCTGCGGGCCCGCTCCCGAAGTCGCCGGATGCCCCGCCAGATCGACCCGGATGCGGCCGGTCGTCCTCGTCCCCGTGCCCCGGGGCACCCCTCGGCCGTGTAGCGCCTCGCCGCCGCGCGGCCGATCCCGCCGTCACCGGCCCCCTTGCTGAGTGGATACCGCCCGGGGGGAGGGCCTCACCGGAATCGGACCGAGGGGTTTCCCATGCTTGCCTTCGCACCACTGCACGACACTGTCGCCGCCGCCGGCAGCGCGCTGTCCTGGCTCACCGAACTGCTCGCACCACTGGCCGGCGGTGCGGCGACCGCCGCCGCCATCGTGCTCCTCACCATCGCCGTCCGCCTGCTGATCTCGCCGCTGACCGTCGCGCAGGTCCGCGGCGAGCGGCGCCGCGCGGCGCTCGCCCCGCAGGTCCGTGACCTCCAGCAGCGGTACGCGGACGACACGGCGACGCTTCAGCGCGAGGTGTTCACGTTGTACCGGGAGGCCGGCGCGAACCCGATCGCCGGCTGCCTGCCGCTGCTCATCCAGGCGCCGTTCCTGCTGGTGCTGTACCGGTTGTTCAGCACCAGTGAGGGCGGCACCGGGTTGCTGGACGAGCGGTTGGCCGGCGTGCCACTGGGTCACCATCTCAGCGACGGGCTGGCCGGTGCGGCCGGACCGCTGTTCGGCGTACTGCTGGTGGTGTTGCTGGCGGTGGCCTGGTGGTCGTCGCGGCGGGCCCGCCGGGCGTCGGCGGCGGTGGGCACTGTGGCCGGTACGCCGACCGAGGGGCCGGGGGCGGCCACGCTCGGCCGGCTGCTGCCCCTGCTGCCCTTCACGACAGTGCTGGTGGCGCTGGTGCTGCCGCTCGCCGCGGTGATCTATCTGGTGACCACGAGCGTGTGGTCGGCCCTTGAGCAGGCGGTGCTGCGCCGTCCGCAGGCGGTCCCGCCGGGCCCCCTGGACAGAAACAGTTAACTGTCTTAATAATTGGCAGCAACGTTGACGTCCATAAATGCCCGTCCAGGCCCGGAGGGTCGCATGAAACGCTCCAGATCCCTTGTCCTGTCCCTCGTCACCGCCCTCGCGGCGACACTCGGCGCGGCCTGGGTGGCGCTGCCCGCGTACGCCGCCGGCGCCACCGCCAGCTTCGTCAAGACCGCCGACTGGGGCTCCGGCTGGGAGGGGAAGTACACCATCACCAACGGCGGCAGCTCGACCATCAACGGCTGGAACCTCGCCTTCGACCTGCCGTCCGGCACCACCCTCGGCAGCTACTGGGACGCGTTGCTCAGCTCAGCCGGCCAGCGGCACACCTTCACCAACCGGTCCTGGAACGGCACGATCGCCCCGGGCGCGTCGGTCTCCTTCGGCTTCCTGGCCAGCGGCTCCGGCTCGCCGAGCGGCTGTCAGCTCAACGGCGCGTCCTGCGGCGGCGGCACCCCACCCACCACGCCCCCACCCACCACGCCGCCGCCGACCACCCCACCGCCGACCACGCCACCGCCGACCGACCCGCCCACCGGCGGGCTGCCGAAACACCTGCTCACCGGGTACTGGCACAACTTCGACAACCCCGCCGTCGAGCTGCGGCTACGCGACGTCCCCGCCGAGTACGACCTGGTGGCGGTCGCCTTCGCCGAGGCCACCGCGACCCCCGGCGCGCTCACCTTCGGCATCGACAGCGGACTGGCCGCCGCTCTCGGCGGCTACACCGACGCGGACTTCACCGCCGACGTGCGCACCCTGCACAGCCGGGGCAAGCGGGTGATCCTCTCCGTCGGTGGCGAGACCGGCCGGGTCACTGTGAACAACGCCGCCTCGGCCACCGTGTTCGCCGACACGGCCGCCGCGCTGATCGCCCGGTACGGCTTCGACGGGATCGACATCGACCTGGAGAACGGGCTCAACCCGACGTACATGGCGCAGGCGCTGCGCGCGCTGCGGGCCAAAGTCGGGTCGGGGCTGATCATCGCGATGGCGCCGCAGACCATCGACATGCAGAACCCGGCCGGGGGCTACTTCAAGCTGGCGCTCGACATCAGGGACATCCTCACCGTCGTCAACACCCAGTACTACAACTCCGGCGCGATGCTCGGCTGCGACCAGAACGCCGCGTACGGCCAGGGCACCGTGAACTTCATCGTCGCGTTGGCCTGCATCCAGTTGGAGGCCGGGCTCCGCCCCGACCAGGTCGGCCTCGGCCTGCCCGCCGGAGCGGGAGCGGCCGGCGGCGGCATCGTCGCGCCCAGCGTGGTCAACGCCGCCCTGGACTGCCTGGCCCGGGGCACCAACTGCGGCAGTTTCCGCCCGCCGCGCACCTACCCCGGCATCCGGGGCGCGATGACCTGGTCGGTGAACTGGGACGTCAGCAACGGCAACGCCTTCGCCACCACTGTGGGCCCGCACCTGGACACCCTGCCCTGACCGTGCTCGCCGGCGTCCGGTCCGGACGCCGGCGGGAGGCGGTAACGCGGATCAGCGACCGGCGGTCACCGACCGCCGGTCGTCGCGATCCCGGCGCTTGCGAACCTTGCGGATCACCCAACTGGCCACCATCACGACGAAGACCGCGACGATCGCGTAGTTGAACCAGTCGCTGTAGCGCGCGACGTCCTGCCAACGGCTTCCGAGCGCGTAACCGGCGCCCACGATGAGACCGTTCCACACCCCGCTGCCGATGGTGGTGAGCAGGATGAACTCGCCCAGCGGCATCCGGTTGGCCCCGGCCGGCACGGAGACCAGGCTGCGGACCACAGGCACCACCCGGCCGACCAGCACCGCCCACCGACCGTGCCGCTCGAACCACTTGTCGGCCTTCTCCAGGTCGTCGCTATCCACCAACGGGATGTGGTCCAGCCAGCGCTTGAGTCGTTCCTCACCGAGAGCCGCGCCCAGCCAGTAGAGCACCAACGCGCCCACCAGCGAGCCGACCGTCGCGGCCAGCACCACCACGAAGACGTTGAACTCGCCCTCGTGCGCCAGGAAACCGGCGAGCGCCAGCACGATCTCACTGGGGATCGGCGGAACGATGCTCTCCAGCGCCACCAGCAGCGCCACGCCGACCGGGCCCATCGCCTCGATCACCGAGGCCACCCAGCCGGTCAACCCGGTGAACTCGGACGGGTCGCCAGCCTGGGCGTACGCCATGGTCGTCCTTCCGGTCGGCTTGCGGGGATCGGAGGGTCATACCCAGCGGGGCCGGAGCTACACCCGCGCTCAGTGCTCCGGGTGCAGCGCGGTGTCCGCCGGCCCCTGCCGCCAGCCGGTGAAGACCACGCTGAGACCGGCGCGGGACGGCGCGCAGCAGAACGGGCCGGCCACGGCCTCGGCCGCCGGGTCCAGCGGGGCGAGCCGGACCAGTTGCCACGGCTCGTCGTCGACCCGGGCGCGGATCGTCAGCGCGTCGCCGGCCCGGCTGACCCGGACGGTCACCTCCCGGCCCGCCCACTGCGGCACCGGCCCGACCGACCAGTCGGAGAACTCCCGGGTCACCACCGCGCCGAGCTGCACCTCGCCGTCGCTGATCTCGACGCCGGCCTTGGTCCAGGTCCGTTCGTCGACGCGCACGAACGCACCGGCCTGGTCGAACTGCGCCGAGAAGTCGAGCCGGAAACTCACCTCCATGGCGGCGCCCACCGGCAGCGGTGCCAGCAGGGCCGGGCCGTTGTCGTGTACGAAGCCGTAGCTGGTCCGCCGCCAGAAGTCGCTGTCCGCCGCCGGCTCGACGACCAGCTCGCCGGCCGGGCCCTCCTCGACGCGTACCGGCGGGTGCAGCCAGCTGCCCCGGGACCAGTCCAACAGTTCGCTCGGCGGTACGAGGTCGGTCGCCATGACGGCACGGTAACCAACACCGCCCACAGCCGCCGCACGGGTTTGCCGCGGTGATCGAACGGAGATGTTCCTCCGGCATGGGTGACCGTTGGTATTCCGAAGCCGTCGTCTACTGCCTCGACATCGACACGTACGCCGACTCGGACGGCGACGGGGTCGGTGACATCCGTGGGCTGATCGGGAGGCTGGACTACCTGGCCCGGCTCGGCGTGACCTGCCTGTGGCTGCACCCGATCCACCCGTCGCCCAATCGCGACGACGGCTACGACGCCACCGACTTCTACAACGTGGACCCGCGCTTCGGCACCCTGGGCGACTTCGCCGAGCTGCTGCACCAGGCGCAGAACCGGGGCATCCGCGTGATCATCGATTTGGTGGTCAACCACACCTCCGACGAGCACCCGTGGTTCCAGTCCGCCCGATCCTCGCCGGACTCGCCCTACCGGGACTGGTTCGTCTGGTCCGACACCGAACCGGACGACCGGCACCAGGGCATGGTCTTCCCCGGCGAGCAGGACGAGACCTGGAGCTACGACCGGACCGCCAAGGCGTGGTTCTACCACCGGTTCTACAAGTTCCAGCCGGACCTCAACTTCGCCAACCCGCAGGTCCGGGACGAGATCAAGAAGATCATGTCGTTCTGGCTCCAGCTCGGTGTCTCCGGCTTCCGGATGGACGCGGTGCCGTTCATCATCGAGCTGACCGAACCGGGCAACCCGAACTCCCCGAAGGACTTCGAGTTCCTCACCGAGATGCGCCAGCACGTCCAGTGGCGCCGCGGCGACGCCGTCCTGCTGGCCGAGGCGAACGTCGAGCCGGACCAGCTACCGACGTTCTTCGGCGACGCCAGCGGTTCCGGCAACCGGATCCACATGCTCTTCGACTTCATGCTCAACGGGCGACTCATGCTCGCCCTGGCCCGCGAGGACCCGGAGTCGCTGATCGAGGCGCTCCGCGACACCCCGAAGCTGCCGGTCGGCGGGCAGTGGGCCACCTTCCTGCGCAACCACGACGAGATCGACCTGTCCCGGCTGACGACCGAACAGCGCAACCAGGTGTACGCGAAGTTCGGCCCGGACGAGAACATGCGCATCTACGACCGGGGCATCCGTCGCCGGCTCGCCCCGATGCTCGGCAACGACCGGCGGCACATCGAGTTGGCGTACGCCCTCCAGTTCTCCATGCGCGGCACGCCGGTGCTGCGCTACGGCGAGGAGATCGGGATGGGCGAGAACCTGTCGCTGCCCGGTCGGGAGGCGATCCGTACGCCGATGCAGTGGTCGTACCAGCCGAATGCCGGCTTCTCCACGGCGGAGGAGGAGAAGCTGGTCCGCCCGGTGATCGACAAGGGCGAGTTCGGCTACCAGAACGTCAACGTCACCGCCCAGCGCGGCGACGCCACGTCGCTGCTCGCCTGGTTCGAGCGCATGATCCGTACGCTGCGGGAGGCTCCGGAGATCGGCTCCGGCTCGACGACCCACATCGACGTGGCGATGCCGGCCGGAGTGCTCGCGCACCGGGCCGACGGCCCGACCGGGACGATGGTCTTCGTGCACAACCTCAGCACCGAGGACGTCGAGGTGGACCTCAGCAGCCTCGAGCCGGAGGCCGACCTGCCGATCGACGTGCTGGCCGACCGCGGCTACGGAGAGTTGGGCAAGCTCGGCGCTTTGCGGGTCTCCGGCCACGGATACCGGTGGATTCGCCTATGCCGAGGGTCGGCCTGTTGAGGTTAAGCTCCTCCGATCGACCCCAAGTTACCGGGAGGTAATAATGTCGGAGGAGTCCCGCGTCGCCATCGTCACCGGAGCCGCACGCGGCATCGGCGCGGCCACCGCCCGACGGCTGGCCGCCGACGGAATGGCCGTCGCCGTGGTCGACATCGAGGAGGCGGCCACCAAGGAGACGGTGGACGCCATCGCCGGGGCCGGTGGCCGGGCGCTCGGGGTGGGCGCCGACGTGTCCGACCGGGACCAGGTCGAGGCGGCGGTGAGCCGGATCGCCGACGAGCTGGGCGCGCCCACCGTGCTGGTCAACAACGCCGGTGTGCTCCGCGACAACCTGCTCTTCAAGATGACCAACGCCGACTGGGACACGGTGATGGGGGTGCACCTGCGCGGCGCGTTCCTGTTCAGCCAGGCCGCCCAGAAGCACATGGTGGACCGGAAGTGGGGGCGGATCGTCAACCTCTCCAGCACCTCCGCGCTGGGCAACCGGGGCCAGGCGAACTACGCCGCCGCCAAGGCCGGTCTCCAGGGCTTCACCAAGACGCTCGCCATCGAGCTGGGTCCGTTCGGGGTGACAGTGAACGCTGTCGCACCCGGCTTCATCGTCACCGACATGACGGCGGCCACCGCCGCCCGGATGAAGGTCGACTTCGACGACTTCCAGAAGCACGCCGCCGCCGAGATCCCGGTCCGTCGCCCGGGCCGGCCGGAGGACGTCGCGCACACCATCTCGTTCCTGGCGAGCGAGGGCGCCGGCTTCGTCTCCGGTCAGGTCATCTACGTCGCGGGCGGCCCGCGGGACTGACCCCGTACCTCACGACGAGGGCGCTCCGGCAGGTGAGCCGGCGCCCTCGTCGCCGGGTCTTCCCGCCGGGGCCCTTCTCGCCGGGTCAGGCGGGTGCGCGTCGGGTACGCCAGAGCCAGATCAGGCCGAGCACCGGCAGCACCAGCGGGATGTAGCCGTACCCGCTGCCGAACTGCGACCAGACCGTCTCGTCCGGGAAGAGGTCCTTGTCGACCAGGCTCAGGATGCCGACAGCGACCACCCCGACCAGCTCCACCGAGCAGCACGCCAGCGCGACCCGACGGCCGGTGTGCCCGGCGCGGGCCAACCCCACCGCCGCCACGATGTAGATGAGCGCGGCCACCCCGGAGAGCAGGTACGCCACCGGCGCCTCGTCGAACCTGGTGGCGATCTGCAAACCCGCCCGACTCGTCGCCGCGATCGCGAAGAGCAGGTAGACAGCGATCAGCAGCCGTCCCGGGCCGGAGTTCGTGCGCTGCCGAGCCGGCTCTGTCTCAACCACCGAGAACCTCCCAGGTCTGCTGCAACCGGACCACCACCACCGGGGCCACCAGGCAGACCGCGCACACGATCGCCGAACCCCAGCGGGTCGGTTCCATCCGGGCCAGCACCCAGGCCAGCGGCGGCAGGCACACCAGCGTGACCAGGTAGCCGAAGAAGGCGCCGGGCTCGCCGGGCCGATCCCCGCCGCCGACCGCGACGAGCGCCAGCACGCTCAACACCAACAACGCCACTTCGAGTACGGCCAGACCGACGAACTGCACCCGGTCCGGCGGTCGGTGGCGTACCGACGCCACCAGCGCCCACACCGCCACGAGCAGCGACAGCACGATGGGCACTGTCGCAACGATCCCGTCCACCGGCGAATCGGCGCCCACGCTGTTCACCGGCTCCACCCGGTCGTTGACTCGGTCACCGGCACAGCCTACTAACCGTCGTAGTAAAGGGGTGCCCTGCCTCTCCGCGTGTGACGCGCGCCCGTCGAGGGGTCCGCAGCCCCGGTGCCCACTCTTCTCGGGTGGGCGTCAGTCGCCTGCTTGCAGCCAGTAGACGGAGAGGGCGAGGAGCGGGTCCGGTCCGTCGTTCCGAATCTGAAACGACGGCGGGCTGCTTCGATTGGTCGAACCCGCCGCCGTCATGGCCGCCTGGGCGACTAGCGTGGATCACGTCCGTGGCGTTGCCGCGGTGCGGGGAAACAGCGGAGGTACACGTGCTGCGGTTCGGCTTGTTCGGCACCGGTCACTGGGCGATCGAGACGCACGGGAAGGCGCTGCACGCACATCCCGATGCCGAGTTGGTCGGGGTGTGGGGCCGCAACCCGGAGCGGGCCTCCGCGCTGGCCGAGCGGTACGGGGTGCCCGCCTACGCCGACGTCGACGCGCTGATCGAGCAGTGCGAGGCGATCGCCGTCGCGCTGCCGCCGGACATCCAGGCCGACATCGCGGTCCGGGCCGCCCGCGCCGGTCGGCACCTGCTGCTGGACAAGCCGCTGGCGCTCACCGTGGCCGACGCCGACCGTGTCGTGGCCGCCGCCGAGGAGTCCGGGGTCGCCTCGATCGTCTTCTTCACCCAGCGGTTCCAGCCGAACGTGACAGCGTTCCTCGCCGCCACCGCCGCCGCCGGGGGCTGGCAGCACGGCCGGACCACCGCGTTCGCCTCGATCTTCCAGGACGGCAGCCCGTACGGCGGCTCGTTGTGGCGTCGGGAGCACGGGGCGCTCTGGGACATCGCCCCGCACGCCCTCTCGATCCTCCTGCCGGTGTTGGGCCGGGTGAACCAGGTGGCGGCGATGGACGGACCGAGCGGGATGGTGCATCTGCTGCTCACCCACGAGGGCGGCGCCACGAGCAGCGCCTCGCTCTCCCTGGACGCGCCGACCGAGTCGATGGCCCGGGAGTTCGTGTTCTACGGCGAGAACGGCATCGAGGACGTCCCGTTCGGCGAGAACGACGCCGCCACCGCGTTCGGCGTCGCCATCGACCAGCTCGTCGAGCAGGTGCAGGCCGGCACCCGGGACCACCGCTGCGACGTCCGCTTCGGCCGTGAGGTCGTCGCCATCCTCGCCGCCGCCGAAACCGCCCGCACCGAATCCCGCACCATCCCAATCCCCTAACCCCACCCCCCGGGGGCCCACCCCCAACCCGGCGACCATGAAGTTAGCGGCGCGACACGCCGTGGCGGAGGAGGGCAATAACTTCATGATCACCGGGGCCGGGCCGGGCCGGGCCGGGGTTGGGTTGGGTTGGGTTGGTGGGTTTAGGTGGGGGTGGAGAGGGCGGCGTTCAGTTCGTCGGGGGAGCTGAACTGGTCGGGTGGTAGGGCCTGGAGCATGTGCAGCATTGCCGTGCTGGCCCCGTTCTCCTGGCCCCAGCGGATCAGGTCCTCCCGAGAGACCGGGTAGTCGAGCCCGGCCAGGTACTCCTGCAACTGAACCCCGGTGACGGTCATGTCGGCCGGCTACCCGCTCGCGGTGGCCGTACACAGGCGTGGTTGGGGCCCACGGCGGCCCGGCGGCCGGCGTGTCGGCCCGCGACGCGCGCACGGTTTGTCGCAGCGGCGGCCGGGTAGCCGCTGGCATGCTGGTTCAGCGGCTCGGCGCGCCGAGCGATTTCGACCCGTTGCTGGAGCGCGTTCGGAACGCCCGGGTGGTGATGATCGGTGAGTCCACCCACGGCAGTTACGACTACTACCGGTTGCGCGAGCAGCTCACCCGCCGGTTGATAGCGGAGTGCGGTTTCTCCTTCGTCGCCGTGGAGGGTGACTGGCCCGACTGCGATCGGGTGCACCGTTCGGTGACTGCCGCGCCGGGCGGCGCGCTCGAACCGCAGCTCGCACTCGAGGAGTTCGAGCGATGGCCGACCTGGATGTGGGCCAATGCCGAGGTGGCCCGGTTCGCGAGTTGGCTGCGGGCCTGGAACGTGGAGCGGCCGGAGGAGCAACGGGCCGGGTTCCACGGGCTCGACGTGTACAGCCTCTGGGAGTCGATGCAGGCGATCTTCGACTACCTGGGGGAGGAGGACCCGAAGTCGCTGGAGGCGGCGCAGGACGCGTACCGGTGTTTCGAGCCGTACGGCAAGAGGGTCGAGGAGTACGGCGCGGCCAGCCGGTTCGTCTCCGCCCGTTGCGAGGAGGAGGTCGTCCGGTTGCTCGCCCGGACCCGCGAGCACGCCCTGTCCGACGGCCCGGACCGCTTCTCGGCCTGGCAGAACGCGGAGGTGGTGGCCGGCGCCGAGCGGTACTACCGGGCGATGGTGGCCGGCGGGCCGGACTCGTGGAACATCCGCGACACCCACATGCAGGACACCCTGGACCGGCTGTTGGACCGGTACGGTCCCGACGCCCGGGGCATCGTCTGGGCGCACAACACGCACGTCGGGGATGCGCGGGCCACCGACATGGCCGCCGACGGGATGGTCAACATTGGTCAGCTGGCCCGGGAGCGGCACGGCGAGGACGCGGTGGCCCTGGTCGGCTTCGGCAGCTACCGCGGCACTGTGATCGCCGCACCCCGCTGGGGTTCGCCGCCCGAGGCGATGGTGGTGCCCCCGGCTCGGGACGGTTCGATCGAGCGGCGGTTGCACGAGCTGATGCCGGAGCGGGCGGTGCTGATCTTCGGCGGCGACGACCAGCCGGGATGGGTCACCGAAACCGTTGACCACCGGGCGATCGGGGTCGTCTACGACCCGTCGTTCGAGTCCTGGGGCAACTACGTGCCCACCCGGCTGGGCGACCGCTATGACGCCTTCATCTGGTGCGACGACACCACGGCCCTGCACCCGCTACCGGTGCCGGCGGTCCCCGGCGAGATGGAGACCTACCCGGCGGGCGTCTGACCGGCGCCTGATCGCGTCGATCATGGAGTTGTGGTGCTGGACGAAGGCCTCTGATCGGGGCACGACGGGCACCACAACTCCATGATCGGCCAGGTGGGGCGGGGTAGGTCAGACGTGCGTCGGGCTGCGGTCCTCGAGGTGGGTGCGCAGGCCCTCCCCCTCGATGTCCACGTTGGGCAGGGCGCGGTTGAGCCAGCGGGGCAGCCACCAGGCGCGGTCGCCGAGGAGTGACATCACCGCCGGGACGATGGTCATCCGGACCACGAACGCGTCGATGGCGACACCGATGGCGAGCGCGAAGCCCATCGACTTGATCACCGGGTCCTCCAGGAAGACGAAGCCCCCGAAGACCGACATCATGATCAGCGCGGCGGCCGTGACCACCCGTGCGCCGTGCCCCATGCCGCTGATGGTGGCCTGTCGGGCGGTCGCACCGTGGACGAAGTCCTCCCGCATCCGGGACACCAGGAACACCTCGTAGTCCATGGCGAGCCCGAACAGGATGCCGATGAGCAGGATCGGCAGGAAGCTGATCAGCGGGCCGGGCGTGTCCAGGCCGACGAGGTCGGCGAGGTGCCCCTGCTGGAAGACGGCCACCGTGATGCCGAACGTTGCGGCGACGGTGAGCAGGAAGCCCAGCGCCGCCTTGATCGGCACCAGCAGCGAGCGGAACACCAGCATCAGCAGCAGCACCGAGAGCCCGACCACCAGCAGCAGGTAGATCGGTAGCGCGTCGGAGAGCTTCTCGGAGACGTCGATGCCGATGGCGGTGACGCCGGTGAGCAGAACGCCCGCGTCGGGGATCCCGCTCACCGCGCCACGGATGTCGTGCACCAGGGTCTCGGTGGCCTCGTCGGTCGGGCCGGTCTTCGGCACCACGCCGAGCAGGGCGGTCCGGCCGTCCGGGCTGAGCTGGGGCGGCGCCACCGCGAGGACGTTCTCGGTGCGCTGGAGCAGGGCGGTGACCTGCGGCACGGCGGCCGAGGTTGCCTGTGGCGTGTCACCGGCGACCACCACCGCGAGCCGGCCGGTGAAGCCCGCTCCGAAGCCCTCGACGGTCAGGTCGTTCGCCACCCGGGCGGGTGAGCCGACCGCGGCCGTCGCGGCGCCCGGCAGGGCCAGCCGCATGTCCGGCGTGGGCAGCGCGAGCAGCCCCAGGCCGAGCAGGCCGACCAGGATGACCGGTACCCGGAACCGGGTGATCAGTCGCGCCCAGCGAAAACCGAACGCGGACTGGTCCTCGAGCGCGGCCGGCCGGTCGGTGACGTCCGAGTCGTCAGTGTCGGCGGCGATGCCGTCGGCGGTGGGTAGGGAGCGCAGCCGGCGGGGGAGCACCCGGCGACCGGCGAAGCCGAGCAGCGCCGGCTGGAGGGTGATGGCGACCAGCACGGCGACGGTGACAGTGCCGGCGGCGGCGAGACCCATCACGGTGAGGAACGGGATGTCCACCACGGCGAGCCCGGCCAGGGCGATGACCACTGTGGCGCCGGCGAAGACCACGGCCGAGCCGGCGGTGCCCACGGCCCGGCCGACCGCCTCCTCCGGGGACAGGCCGTCGAGCAGGTTCTGCCGGTGCCGGGAGGTGATGAAGAGTGAGTAGTCGATGCCGACCGCGAGACCGAGCATCAGCGCCAGGATCGGCGCGGTGCTGGTGAGCTGGACGACGCCGCTCAGCGCGAACAGTCCGGCCATGCCGGCGCCCACGCCGATCAGCGCGTTGAGCATCGTCATGCCGGCGGCGACCAGGGAACCGAACGTGATGATCAGGACGATCGCGGCGACCAGCACGCCGAGCGCCTCGGTGGAGCCGATCTCCGGCTCACCGCCGAGCACCTCACCGCCGGGGGCGACCTGCCAGCCCTGCGCCTTGGCCGCTGCGCCAACCTGCTCGTACGCGGTGCGCTGCTCGTCGGTCACGTCGTCGCCGCCGCTGGCGAACTGGACCTGGACCAGCGCGTACCGGCCGTTGGGTGAGACCGCGCCGACCTGCAGCGGGTTGACCGCGCCGACCACGCCGGGCAGTGTCGACGCCTGCTGGACGAGCTCCTGCACGACGGCCTGACCCTGCGGGGTGGCCAGTTGGCCGTCGGCGGGCGCCTTGACCGCGATGGTGCCGGTGGCGCCGCTGGCCGCGGGGAACTGGTCGGCCAGCAGGTCGAGCGCGCGCTGGCTCTCGGTGCCGGGCATCGTGAAGTTGCTCGCCGTCGGGCCGCGCAGGGTCGCCGCGGCCAGGCCGGCGCCGACGAGTACGACGAGCCAGAGCGCGACGACGAGCCGTCGCCGGCGCAACGCGCCCCGGCCGAGCCGGTAGAGCAGGGTGGCCATCAGGAGTCCTTGTCCTCGGTCGTGGGTGGATGGGGCAGTGGTGCGTCGACGGGTTCGACGGCCCGCCGGGCGAGGGTGAGCAGGGCGAGGCGCAGTTCGTCGTCGGGGATGTCGGCGAACTCGCCGCACGCCTCGGAGATGCCGGCGAGCAGCACCAGTGCGGCGATCCGGGCGCCCGGCCGGTCGGAGTGCCCGGCCAACGCGTCCCGCAGCCGGTCGGAGATCTCCTGGATGTGCGCGAAGGCCGGCTGGCACAGCAGTTCCGGGAACTCGCCGCGCAGTACGGCGATCTCCTGCCGGAACCGGACCGCGAGGTCGACGAAGCCCTGTGCGGCGACCTCCTGGGCTGCCGCTCCGGTCAGGCCGTTGAGCTGGTCGTCGAGGTTGCGGAGCACAGCGATCGCGGGGGCCATCAGCTCGGCGAGCAGGGCTTCCTTGTTGGCGAAGTGGTAGAGCACTGTGGCCTTGGAGCAGCCGACCTCCCGGGCGATGTCCTGCAACGAGGTGCCCCGGTAGCCGGTCACCGTGAACTGCCGCGCCGCCGCGGCGAGTATCTCGCCGTGCGTGTCGGGTACCGCTCTGACCATGCCCGGTCCACCTCCCGCAGACCAGCATGCCTGACCGATCGGTCAGACCCTGACCGATCGGTCAGATGGAAGCGGTGGCGTTCGCCACACCCCTGGCGGGTTTCATCAGGTCTGCTGGGCGTCGTACCGGGTCCGCGCCTCGGCGATGGCCCGGCGGTGCCGCTCGGCCCAGCTGGTCAGCGCGACCAGCGACTCGTAGAGCTCCAGCGCCATCGGGGTGGCGGTGTATTCGACCTTGGGCGGGACGGTGGGGTAGACCGTGCGGTGCAGCAGGCCGTCCCGTTCCAGGTTGCGCAGCGTCAGCGTGAGCATCCGACGGCTGATCCCCTCGATGTGCCGCTCCAGCTCGGTGAAGCGCACCGGCCCGTTCGAGGCGGCCACCAGGATGCCGATGCTCCACTTGCCGCCGACGCGGTCGAGCACCTCGCGGACGGTGCACGCCCGAGCCTGACCCGGGGTGAACGGCACGTTCTCGGCCGAGCAGGTCAGCTCGGCCTTGACCAGCGCGGACACATCGCTGTTCCTCTGGGACATCAAAGTGCCTCCTTCCGCTCCGGTTCATGGTCACAGACGATGACCTCGGTAACAAACCGTGCACCAAGGAGGGTTTCGTGGAGCGTGTCGTCCCATCCCGTTGGCCGGCGCTGCTGGTGCTCTGCGCCGGCAGCCTGATGATCATCCTGGATGGCACAGTCGTCGCGGTGGCGCTGCCCGCCATCCAACGCGACCTGGGCTTCAGCGCTGCCGGCCTGGCCTGGGTGGTGAACGCCTACCTGGTCGCGTTCGGCGGGCTGCTGCTGCTCGCCGGCCGGCTCGGTGACCTGCTGGGCCAGCGCAGGGTCTTCCTGGCCGGCGTCGCCCTGTTCGCGCTGGCCTCGCTGGCCTGCGCGGTCGCCACCGGGCCGGCCCTGCTGGTGGGCGCGCGGTTCGGGCAGGGCGTCGGGGGCGCGCTGGCAATGGCCGTCAGCCTCGGCATGATCGTCCGGCTCTATCCCGAGCCGGCCGAACGGGCCCGCGCCATCGCCGTCTTCAGCTTCACCGGCGCGGCCGGTGCGTCGGTCGGCACTGTCGCCGGAGGGGTGCTCACCCAGGCCGCCGGGTGGCGGACGATCTTCCTGGTCAACGTGCCGATCGGGGCGGCCATCCTCATCGCGGCCCTCCGCCGGCTCCCGGCCGAACGAGGGATCGGCCTGCGCGCCGGCCTGGACCTGCCCGGCGCGCTGCTCGCCACCGCCGGTCTGATGGCCGCCGTGTTGGGCATCGTCGGAACGGGCGAGCACGGCTGGACAAGCCCTCGGACGCTCGGCGCGGTGGCCCTCGCGGCGTTGCTGCTCGGCGGGTTCGCGCTGCGCCAACGGGTGGCGGCGGCCCCGCTGGTGCCGCCCCGGGTGCTGCGCGTCCCGGGTCTGGTGGCGGCGAACGCCGTGCAGTTCCTCATGGTCTGTGCGTACTTCGGGTTCCAGTTCCTGCTCGCCGTGGAGCTGCAACTGGTGCTGGGGTTGGACGCCGCCGCGACCGGCTGGGCCTTCCTGCCCACCCCGGTCGTGATCGCCGTGGTCTCGCTCGGCCTGGCCGGTCGGCTGATCGGCCGCTTCGGTGCCCGGATGGTTCTGCTGGTCGGGCTCGGCCTGGCGACCGTCGGCTTCCTCCTGCTCGCCCGGCTGCCCGCCGACGGCGGCTACGGCGTCGACGTACTCCCGGCGATGTTGATCTTCGGGGTGGCCGGCGGCCTGACCCTGCCGGCGGTCACCACACTGGCCATGGCCGGCGCGACCGACACCGACGCCGGGCTCGCCTCCGGCCTGGCCAACACCACCCAACAGGTCGGCGGAGCGGTCGGTCTTGCCGCGCTGGCCACAGTGGCCGCCACCCGCAGCGACGCGCTGCGGGCCGCCGGCTGGGACGGGACCGCCGCGCTCGCCGGCGGCTACCGGACCGCGTTCGCCTGGGCCGCCGGCCTCGTGGTCGCCGCGTGGCTGGTGGCGCTGACCACGGTGCCCCGACGCCCGGCCGGGCCGTCGTCGGCGGCCGACCCGTCGGAACCGTCCGGGGCGGTGGCCAGAATCGATCCGCACCGAAGCGCCGCGTCCAGTTGACCGACGGCAGCGAGGCCGGGAGGGTGGTCGGGTGAGCAAGGCTGACGAGACCCGCGACGGCGTGGCCCTGACCAACCTGGACCAGCCGCTGTCCGACCGTGACGACGCGACGAAGCGTGACCTGGTCGACTACCTCGACGCGGTATCCGACCGGATCCTCCCGCAGCTGCGGGGCCGGCCGCTGTCGGTGATCAGGGTCCGCCCCGGCCAACCGCCGTTCATGCAGAAGAACCTGCCCCGCTACACCCCGGACTGGGTCCGCCGGGCGCCGGTCTGGGCGGAGGCGTCGCACCGGGAGATCTCGTACGCCCTCTGCGACGACCGCCGCACCCTGCTCTGGTTCGCCAACCAGCGGGCGGTGGAGTACCACCCGACGCTGGCCACCGTGGCGGATCTGCACCGCCCGACCCACCTGATCCTCGACCTGGACCCGCCGGACGGCAACGGGTTCCGCGCGGCGGTCGACGCCGCCCTGCTGGTCCGTCAGGCGCTCGCCGATGCCGGCCTGGCCGGCGCCGTCAAGACCAGCGGCGCCAAGGGAGTGCACGTCTTCGTCCCGGTGACCGACGAACCCACTGCCGAGGAGTTGGCAGCCGCCACCCGAGCGCTCGCCGTCCGCGCCGAGCGGCTCGACCCGGCGCTGGCCACCACGGCGTACATCAAGGAGGACCGGGGTGGCCGGGTCTTCGTGGACGCCACCCGGGCGGGCGGGGCGACAGTGGCCGCCGCGTACAGCCCCCGGCTGCGCCCGGGGATGCCGGTCTCGTTCCCGGTCGACTGGGCCGACCTGACCGCTGTGACCCCCGCCGACTTCACCATCTGGACCGCGCCCGCACTGCTCGCCGACGGCGACCCGTGGGCCGCGCTGATGCCGGCCCCGCAACCGCTCCCCGCCGACCTTGTCGCCGAGGGTCGGACCATCCCGGTGGCCCGGGTGCAGGCCATGCACGAGGGGAAGCGCCGGGCCCGCGCCCGCCGCGAGGCCGGCTGACCGGCTCGTCTGGCCCCGCCCGCGCCCGGCGAGCGGCGGATTGTCGGTGGGTTGTGGCACGATTTCGCAGGTGAGCAGCAAATCCGACGCGACCCAGCGACTGGCCGACCTGGCGCGGCTGCGCCGGGTCCGCGACCGGATCGACCGGGAATACGCGTCTCCGTTGGACGTCGAGGCGCTCGCCCGTGGCGCAAACCTGTCGGCCGGGCACCTCAGCCGCGAGTTTCGCCTCGCCTATGGCGATTCTCCCTACAGCTACCTGATGACCCGACGGATCGAGCGGGCGATGGCCCTGTTGCGCCGTGGCGACCTGAGCGTCACCGACGTCTGTTTCGCCGTCGGTTGTTCGTCGTTGGGCACCTTCAGCACCCGCTTCACCGAGCTGGTGGGCGTGCCGCCCAGCGTCTACCGGCGGCAGGCGGCGCAGGCGACGGCCGGAATGCCGTCGTGCGTGGCGAAGCAGGTGACCAGACCGGTCAGGAATCGAGAAGCGCGGGTCACCGAGCCGCAACTAGCGTGACCAGCATGGACATCACCATTCACTCGAGCTTCCTTCCGCACACCGATCCGGAGGCCTCGCTGGTCTTCTACCGCGACATCCTCGGCTTCGAGGTCCGCCTCGACGTCGGGTACGAGGGGATGCGCTGGATCACGGTCGGGCCGGTCGGCCAGCCCAGCACCGCCATCGTCCTGCACCCGCCGGCCGCCAACCCCGGCATCACCGACGACGAGCGGCAGACGATCCTTGAGCTGATGGCCAAGGGCAGCTACTTCGGCGTCAACCTCGCCACCACCGACCTCGACGCCACCTTCGCCAAGCTGGAGGCCAGCGACGCCGAGGTCGTCCAGGAGCCGACCGAGCAGCCGTACGGCGTGCGCGACTGTGCCTTCCGGGACCCGGCGGGCAACATGGTCCGCATCCAGGAAGTGCGCTGAGTCCTGCGCGCCCGACAGATGGAGACACGATGAGCACGGCCATCCAGCCGTCCGCGCCGCACGTCGCCGACAGCCACGACCTGATCCGGGTGCAGGGCGCGCGGGTGAACAACCTCAAGGACGTCAGCGTCGAGATCCCGAAGCGGCGGCTGACGGTGTTCACCGGTGTCTCCGGCTCCGGCAAGAGCTCGCTGGTGTTCGGCACCATCGCGGCCGAGTCACAGCGGATGATCAACGAGACCTACAGCGCCTTCGTGCAGGGCTTCATGCCGACGTTGGCGCGGCCCGAGGTCGACCTGCTGGATGGTCTGACCACGGCGATCATCGTGGACCAGGAGCGGATGGGCGCCAACTCCCGCTCCACCGTCGGCACCGCCACCGACGCCAACGCGATGCTGCGCATCCTGTTCAGTCGGCTCGGGCAGCCGCACATCGGCTCGCCCAACGCGTACTCCTTCAATGTTCCCTCGGTGAAGGCGACCGGCGCGATCACCGTCGATCGCGGCGCCGGCAAGACGAAGACCGAGAAGGCGACCTTCAACCGTCTCGGCGGCATGTGCCCGCGGTGCGAGGGCATGGGCGCGGTGACCGACATCGACCTGTCGGCGCTCTACGACGACAACCTCTCGCTCAACGAGGGCGCGATCACCATCCCGGGTTACAGCATGGAGGGCTGGTTCGGCCGGATCTTCCGGGGCTGCGGCTACTTCGACCCGGACAAGCCGATCGCCAAGTTCACCAAGCGGGAGCTGCACGACCTGCTCCACCGGGAGCCCACCAAGATCAAAATCGACGGGATCAACCTGACGTACGCGGGCCTGATCCCGTCGATCCAGAAGTCCTTCCTCGCCAAGGACATCGACGCGTTGCAGCCGCACATCCGCGCCTTCGTGGAGCGCGCGGTGACCTTCACCACCTGCCCCGAGTGTGCCGGCACCCGGCTCAGCAAGGAGGCCCGGTCGTCGAAGATCAAGGGCAGGAACATCGCCGACGCGTGCGCGATGCAGATCAGCGACCTGGCCGCCTGGGTACGCGGTGTCGAGGAGCCGTCGGTGGCCCCGTTGCTGGCCGGCCTGCAACACCTCCTCGACTCGTTCGAGGAGATCGGGCTGGGCTACCTGTCGCTCGACCGGCCGTCGGGCACCCTCTCCGGCGGCGAGGCACAGCGCACCAAGATGATCCGCCACCTCGGCTCCTCGCTCACCGACGTCACCTACGTCTTCGACGAGCCGACGATCGGGCTGCACCCGCACGACATCCAACGAATGAACGAGCTGCTGCTCCAACTGCGCGACAAGGGCAACACCGTGCTGGTCGTCGAGCACAAGCCGGAGGCCATCGCCATCGCCGACCACGTCGTCGACCTCGGGCCCGGAGCCGGCACGGAGGGCGGGACCGTCTGTTACGAGGGCACCGTGGAAGGTCTGCGGGCCAGCGGCACCATCACCGGCCGCCACCTCGACGACCGGGCGGCCCTCAAGCAGACGGTGCGGACGCCCACCGGCAAGCTGGAGATCCGGGGCGCCACTGCCAACAACCTCCAGGACGTGAACGTCGACGTACCCCTCGGGGTGCTCGTCGTCGTGACCGGCGTGGCCGGCTCCGGCAAGAGTTCGCTGGTGCACTCCTCGATCCCGGCCGGCGCGGGAGTGGTGTCGATCGACCAGGGCGCGATCCGCGGCTCACGGCGCAGCAACCCGGCCACGTACACCGGGTTGCTCGACCCGATCCGCAAGGCGTTCGCGAAGGCCAACGGGGTGAAGCCGGCGCTGTTCAGCGCCAACTCCGAGGGTGCCTGCCCGAGCTGCAACGGCGCCGGCGTCATCTACACCGACCTGGGGATGATGGCGGGCGTCGCAGCCCCCTGCGAGGACTGCGAGGGCAAGCGGTTCCAGGCGTCCGTGCTGGAATACCGCTTCGGCGGCCGCGACATCAGCGAGGTGCTCGCGATGTCGGTGTCGGAGGCCGAGAAGTTCTTCGGCGCCGGCGAGGCGCGTACGCCGGCAGCGCACGCCATCCTCGACCGGCTCGCCGACGTCGGGCTCGGCTACCTGAGCCTGGGTCAGCCGCTCACCACCCTCTCCGGCGGGGAGCGGCAACGGCTCAAGCTGGCCACCCACATGGCCGAGAAGGGCGGCGTCTACGTCCTCGACGAGCCGACCACCGGCCTGCACCTGGCCGACGTCGAACAACTGCTCGGCCTGCTCGACCGCCTGGTCGACGCCGGCAAGTCGGTGATCGTCATCGAGCACCACCAGGCGGTCATGGCGCACGCCGACTGGATCATCGACATCGGTCCCGGCGCCGGCCACGACGGTGGCCGGATCGTCTTCGAGGGCACACCCACGGACCTCGTCGCCGCCCGGTCCACCCTCACCGGCGAGCACCTGGCGGCGTACGTCGCCAGGTGACCGGCCGCCCTCGGTCGACGTTCACGCCACCGGTCGTCGGACGCTGCGTGCCGTCGTGCTGGCGAGGACTCCGCAGGTGGCGGTGATCAGACCGAGGGCGACAGCGGCCGGGGTGACGTACCCGGGCACGGACGAGGTGACGTAGTAGCCGCCACCGCTGAGGCGACACTCGAAGTGGAGCGGGAGGAAGCTGACGTCGTACCCGACGACCAGGCTCGCCACCTGTGGTCCGGCCTCGCGACAGGGTTCGACGGGGGCGGATCCGGCACCACCGTCCTCGGCCTGCAGCACCGCGTAGCCGAGGTGGAGCAGGCCCCAGGCGTACAGGGCGACGGCACCCGCGCCCGCGAGTAGGGCCGCCGCCCGCACCCGTTCGTCCTTCCGGAGGACCGCGCGGACCCCACGGACGGTGAGGACGGTCGCGATGACCCCCCCACCCAGCGCGGCGAGGAGCAGACCGAGAAACAGCATGATCGACATTCTGGCGTGTGTTCCGCCAAAATGATGAAGGCCCCTGACCGAATTTCTGGTCAAGAGCCTCTGGTGCTGGTCAATCTTGGTGCCTCCGGCGCGGCATGTCACAGAACTCCCTGCTCGGCGCGCTTTCAGAAGCCACTGGTGGGGTGTTTCGTCCGAGCTCCACGTTCGCGACCGAACTGCGGGATGCCCGTGCGCGCCTATGCCTCGGATCCCGTCCCGGTCAGCTCGTGACCGTCGCCGTCGGTCGCCAACGCGAACCACGAGATCGGGGCAGCACCCACCGTGGTCGGCGCGGTGCGGCGTACTCCTGAAGCGCCTGGCCGTCGGCGCGGCAGACGCCCGTACTTGACGATCGTGGTGCCGGCCTCTTGGCGTCCGGAGCACGGCTCGACCTCACCGCACGTCACACACTCTCCGGACGGTCGGACCGTCAGGTGGCGTTCGAGTTCTGCCTGGGCTCGTTCGACCTCTTCCAGTGCCACGCTGGCCAGATAGGTCGTGCTCACCACGGCCTCGACGATGGCGTGACGCGCAAGGCGCGTATGCGAACGAGTGCCGATCGAGAGCTTGGGCCGAGCGGCGTGCCGTCTACCCGCAACGCCAGGCCTTCCCTGTTCAACGATCCATGGCCGTGCATCCGAATCTGGTCACCGGCACGGGTGACGCGTGGAGTCAGATCACTGCGTCCGTGCATGTAATCCTGCTCCCCGACCTCGATCACGTCGCATAGCGATCACGGCTCCGGCCAGGTCGAGCGCCACGGAAAGCGGATCGATTGCTGTAGCTGGCAGGTAGCCCTGGTCTGACCCGCTCGCCTTCATCAACGGGCGTAACGCCTCTTGGTGTTCAACCGCGACAGCCGGGTGATTGATGAGGTCGCGTGCCGCGTTGGCGTCCTCGTCGTGGATCGCATCTGCCACCAGCTGTTTGGTCAGGTTGTCTACAACCTCAATTGGCAAGCCCGCCGAGAGGTCCAGGGCCGTCAGTCCGAGGCGGACGCGGAACACTGCGAGCCCGGGAGTTCGCGGTACAGCTGACACTCGATCGATGAGGTCAGCGTGGTCGACGGCGACCGCCCCCAGGGCCAACTCCTGCCAGGTCTTAAGGAGCCCATGCACCGCCTGCTCCCACGGCGCCTCGATCTCGGTGGCCGCGAGCAGAGCCGCTGCTGAGGGCCCTTTGTCTTGCAGGAGATGAGCGACGATCGCAACCTGTCGTCCATCAAGGAGGGTCGGTCCGATCCCGTCGTGTCGGCGTACATGGTTCACAGCGTCGTTCCATCGTCCGGCGAGGGTGAGGGCGCGTGTTCCGTCGGAGAGCAGTGTGCCGCGCAGCCAACTGGTGATCTGGTGGAGTTCTTCGGGATCGGCGGGAAGTTGTCGAGGGTGTATCTCCAGGCCATCCAGAAGAGCGGGAGTGCCGCCGACGATGGCCGTGTACAGGTGGGTGAGTAGGCGGTACGCGCCGTCGCCGTCGCCTTCACGGATGCGTAGGCGTGCGAGGTTGACGACTGGTTCGAGAGCGAAACGGGCCGTGTAGCCGTTCAGCGGCGCTTGGTTGAAGTAGAGGCTGGCGTGGCGGTGGCACCAGTCGCGGGCAAGGTTGGGGTCTCCGCAGTCGGAGGCGATGAGGGCGGCCCCGTTGAACACCATGGACGCCTTGTCCGGGTCGCTCTCTCGGTGTGCGGTTTCGGCGAGTCTGACGAGCCGGTCTACTCGTGCGTCCAGTGGTTTCGCGGGCGGTCGTTTGCGGGCGACGAGAGGGAAGCGGGCCGCGATGGTGACGGCACGAGACGGAGTCATGATGTCCTCATCTGCTGCGGAAGGGCCGCGAGTGGGCAACGAGGTGCGTTCAGGTCGTACGTGACGGCTCAGCCGCGCTCGTCCAACGGGGCGCGGGACAGGGCACCGCCCCGGCCTGGATGCGGTCAGAAGGAGATCGTGAGGACGGTGTCTGCTCGGCTGATGTCGCCGTGGTCGGCGGGCCGGGTTCCTGCGCGGTGCGCGGTGACAGTGGGCTGGTTGGGGCGGTTCACCTCGTCCCATTGGTCGAGCAGGTTGGTCAGCTCGGCAGCGAGTGTGGTGGCGTCCGGGCCGTGGGCGATTGCGCCGAGTTCGTGGTGGCCGTCGCCGCCTTCTTGGAAGGCGAGGTAGGCGATGGTGCCGCCGTGGTAGATGGCGGCACCAGCCCATCGGTAGGCGGGGGTGACCAGTCCGCTGGTGCGGGCGGTATCACCGACGCCGAGGCGGCCGAACGGCTTGTTGGCGTGGACGAGGAGCCACAGGTCGAGGTGGCCGATGGGGTCGGCGTCGCTGACCTGGATGCCGGTCCAGCGTTCAAGCCGGGGGTGACTCAGTGCCTTGGCGAGGGCGGCGCGGTCGGGCTGGTCGGTGGCGTCGAGTTTGAGGACCACATCGGCGTCGAGGCGTACATGGTGGTCGGTGTGTTCGGTGCTGCCGCGCATGGGGACGAATCCGCAGACCAGCGGTGTCGTGGTGCTGACCAACTGGTGAGAGCCGGTGCGGTCGAAGGCGAAGCAGCGGGTCAGGCCGCTTTCGTGTACGCGCAGGGGTACGATGATGCGGCCGTGTTCGGCGAGTTGTTCCCACCAGCCGGCGGAGATGTCCCAGGCTCCGGCGGTGACGATGATCCGGTCGTAGGGTGCGTGGTCGGGGTCGCCGAGAGCTCCGTCGCCGCAGATCACCTTCACGGTGTCGTAGCCAGCACGGTCGAGGCCGGCGCGGGCGCCGTCGGCGAGGTCCTGGTCGAGTTCGATGGTGACGACCGTGCCGCCAGGGCTGGTCAGTTCGGCGAGTAGGGCGGCGTTGATGCCGGTGGCCGCGCCGATCTCCAGGACACGGTGGCCGGGTTGTGGGGCGAGTTGTTCGAGCATGTCCGCGACGAGGCTGGGGCTCGACGCGGACGACAACGCGGCACCGCTGGGGTCTCGTTTGGTGACGATCTGGCGGCGGGTGTACACGGTTCCCAGGTCGACGCCGGGCAGGAACTGCTCGCGGGGCACCGTACGGAATGCTTTCGCGACGGCGGCGGAGCGGATGTGACCGCGCTGTTCGAGGGTGCTGGCCAGGTTTTCGCGGAGCATCGCGGCACTCGACGTTCCCGGTGCGGTGGGGGAAGTGTTCACTGCGTTGACCCTACTTCCGATCTTGACGGCTGGTTGATAGCCGGATGGGGTGTCAAGGGGGTGGTGGAAGGTGACGGTCACGGCCGCCGTCGCGAGTAGCCAGGTGTCAGCGGCGGAGATGCCGAGCCGGTTGAACAGGAACAAGAGGTGGTGGGTCAGCACCTCGCGTAGGTCGCGGGTCAGCGCGCCGTTTCGGTCGAGGAAGCCGAGGTCCGTGCCCGCCTGCTCGTGGGCTCTCGGCCATTGCGGAGTGATGACGAGAGGGCTTCTGGCCGTGTCGTCGGCTGCGGTGAGTAGGCGCTGCACGGCCGTGATGAGCCGTGGGCTCGGCGCGTGGGCGTTCGGCTGGTGCCGGCGCGAGGCGAGGTGCCGCCAGACGTCGCCCTGCTCGGAGAGCTCCAGTCCGGCGGCGCGCATGAGGCGAGCGGCGAGCAGGACGCCGAGTTCACGCCGATGGGTGCCGCCGGCGGTGGCGAGATGGCCGAGGATGTGGCGGCTGTCGGCGTGGAAGAGGGTGTGAGCGATCGTCATGGCCTGGTCCCCGCCGAAGGCGTACGCCTCGGGGCGGTAGATGGGCTCGGTGACCTCCTGGATGCGGTCGTCGTCGGTGATGGCGGCGAGGAGGGCGTAGACCTGGGCGAGCCGGTCGCCGGACAGTAGCCGCAGCCGCCACGTCTGGCTCTTGCGGATGAACCAGAAGGCGCTGATCGCCCGGTGGTCTTCCGCAGCGGTGAGCTCAGGGGCGAGCCGCGTTGCGGCGAACTCCTCAGCGGTTTGCCAGTCCGAGAAGGTCAGGTTGATCTGGCGCCATCGGCTCACCGGCGCCGCGCCTGGTGGCTCGGTGTCGGGTTCGGAATCGAGATCCACGACGCTCTCCTTGTCTAGTTGATCAGCAGGCTGGTGGCCCAGCGGACGTCGGTGCCGGTCGCGACGGTGTGCAGGGTGAGGGCGATTCCGGCGGGGCCTGCGATCAAGCCGGATCGTGCCGGGGTGGTGTCCTTGGCGTGCTGGATCAGCAGGCGCACGATCTGGGGCAGCTGTGTCTGGAGGCTGGTGGTGCGGGCGTCGGCGGCGGCATACCAGGCCGTAGCGGCAAGTCCTGCCCAGCCGTGACACAGCGACGGATCGACGATCCGACTGAGTTGGCAGGGATCGGCCAGGCAGCGGGTCAGGGCTCCTTCTGCCGCCTCTTGCCGGGCGGCGTCGTCGAGGGCGATCCCGGCCAACTGCTGGGCGCGGGCGACTCCAGGGGTGCCGTAGCACCAGGACGGCCGCGCCGGTCCGCTCATGGAGGGCTTCCCGGCGTGCAACTCCGCGACGGTGATTTTCTCCGGCCACCACGGTCCCGCAGGGCTTGCCTGCTGCCAGCAGTCGAGCCACGTACAGATCCGGCGGATCGCCTCCGCGTGCCCCGACACCCGGATGTCCTGCCGCATCGCCAGAGCCAGGAGGGCCAATGGGCCGGCGATGCCGTGCGCCATGCCGACGTTGGCATGCCCGCCCTGCTCCGAACCTTCACGATCGGCGGCGTCTGCGCTCCACCACCCCGGCGCGAACCGGCCCGCAGCGTCGTCGGTGTGCACCGGCTCGGTCAGCCGCACCAGGTACGCCAGCACCCGCCGGAGCAAAGGTCCGTCCGGGGCGCGGCGCAGCAGGTGGGCTCCCAGGCCGGTCAGCCCGCGTACGAGATCGAACTCCGACAGCGAGGGCCGGGCACGCGCCGCGAGGCGTGCCGTGGCCGCGGTCAGGCGGCGTTCCACCAGATCATCGAGGGCATCATCAAGCGCATCCAGGGCTGCCGGGCGGGAGTGCGGCATGGCCATGGTCAGCGCGTGGGTGACAGCGGGTGCGCCGAACCAGAGTCCGGCCCCGCTGCCGCTGTTCAGTGAGTCAGCGCTCGCGCGTCGCAGCCATGCATGGACCGGTCCCCACCCAGCGTGTCCTGTCTGCGCTCGCACCCCGTGCAGGAGTGCCACCCCGGCGGCACCCCGGGACAGCGACTGGACGTACCAGCGGGTACTGCATGGCCCGTAGTCGTCCGCTGCAAAATCCGGGGGCGGCGGCTCGGTCAGGGTGTCGGTGATACATGCGGCCATCGCCTCGGCCGCCCGTAGCAACGGAGTCCTCAGCGTTGTTTCCGTCATCGGGATGCTCCTTCGGCGCGCACCCGGCGGCGCACTGCCGCCAGCGCGACATGGCGGGCCAACCGACACGTGAGCTGTTCGGCGTCTTCGTTCGGGCCGAGAGCGCGAACGACGTGCAGGTGCATCAGCGACGCGAGCACCGAGGCGGGGGTGAGCGGGCCAGCGACGGCGGACAATTCGGCTGCGTAACGGGTTGCGGCTCTGGAACGTTCCTGCCATGCACGCCGAATGGGCTCCGGAAGTTCGCTCGGGTCGAGCGTGACCGCTTGACGCAGCACCTCCCGCTGGACCGGTGCCTGCCCGGTCTGCTCGGGGCGCGCCACCAGCCACTCGCATCCGTCGGTGCGGCTGCCGAGCATCGAGGCGGCCAGGTCGACCATGCTCAGGGCGGTCAGTGCCTGCCGATCGATCCCAGACTCGGGCAGCGCTACCAGCTGCGCCAGGGCTGCGGTGGAGTCGGCGGCGAACAATTTCTCGGCCGCTGCCAGCGCGGTACCGCAGCCGTAGCGACCAGACTCGGGATGGTAGGTGTCCAGGCTCCAATCGCCGGCTAGGCGCTGCTCTCGGAGCCCGGCGACCCACCGCCCGACCCGCACTGCTGCGTCGCCGTATTCATCGGTCTGCACCCGCAGTCGAAGCTGCGGAGCGGGGCGTTGCATGCGCACGAACCACCACAGCGGCGTCTCGGGCCAGTCGGCGAACAGCGCGGGCAGCCCATGCATCAAGACCAGCTCTATCGTCGAAGGCTCGACGGCCACCGAAGCGGACAGCAGGCCACTGGCACCCGGTATGACCGGCTCGGGGGGAACGGGCGGAGGCCATGCGCCTCGCGCGGTAACCGCAGCCGGCGCGGCAGCGGGCGCAACCGTCGAAGCGACCGGCACGACGATCTCGTGGGCGCGGCCGGAAAGCCAACCGAAATCCTCCGGCCTCGCTGCGTCCACCACGGTTGCCGGTCCGGCGCTGGCGTCCAGGTGGGCACGAAGCAGGGCACGATCCATGGACTGATCGAGGTGGAGCCGAAGCCGCTGGTCACCATTGCCGACCTGCACCCATGCCGGCAGGCGCAGCCTCGTCCGCAGCGGCTCCCAAGCGGTCAACCATTCGTCGTCGCTTGCGTCCGCACCGGGGAGGGAGGCCGGATCGACGCGCCACCGGGCCGCCACCAGGAGGACGCGGCCGTACTTCAGCGCGGGTCGAAACGGCAGGCAGGAAGCCGCACCCCAGTCGAATGGTTTCAGCCGGGCATCCGTGGCTCGCGGCAGCTCCAAGAGGAACCGGCCGAGCAGCGGCATCGTGTGTACGGCGGCGGCGTGCGCCACCGTCGGCTCCACCACGCGCCGCCGCGACATCGACACCAGCACCAGCCGATCGCGGCCGGCGGTCACACCGAGGTCGTCGAGGCCAATCACGTTCTCGGCCACGGGCCGGTGCTCGGCCAGGCTGATCAGCCACGGGAGTACCTGCCGGGAGTTGAGCACGTTCTGGCTGTGTAGCTTGCGCGGCGGGAAGCTCAGTTGCGCCGGCATGGCCCCGGCCACCGCGACAGGAAGGCGGACGAACTCCCGGCACATCAACTCCCGATCGGCGTAGGGCAGCCCGTCGAGGAACCGCCCGCTCGTCGCCATCGCCGAGCGGCCCATTCCGGCCAGCGCGACAGTGAACCGTCCCTGTGTCAGCGCCTCCAGCGAGACCGCGCGGACCTCTGCCGAAACGTCGACGTGAGGGCTGACAGGCCCGGTGACCCGGTTAGTGCCGGCAAGCCATTCGACGGCCGCGTCATCGAGAACCACCTCACGAGCACCGTCGATCACCGCCTGCTGAGCCATCGCGAGCAGACGCTCGTCACGGCCGTACAGCAGAGCCGCCGGCGCATCGGCCACAGTGGCGAAGTGTGCTGGGAAGCCCAACCCGACGAGCGGATCTACCAGCCGAGCGAGCGGCACCACAGCCGTCATCCCGTAGCGGTCGACGAACCGGGCACGGTACGCACGCCACTCCGGCCGCCCCGCCGGATCTGGCGTCAGCCGTCGTAGTACCTCCACCGATGCGGCGATCTCGGCGGCGACCTGCTCCGCTAGGGCGACCTGATCGGCGAGCTGAAGGTCCACCGCGAGCGGCTGGGTGGCCGGTGCCACGCTTAGCAAATCGTCGGCGAGCCCACGAAGGTACGTCGTGCTCCCTGCGCTGGTACCACCGAGACGACTATGCAGCGAGCGCAGCTCTGCCCGAAGGGATCGCTGTCCCTCAGGACCACCGTCGAACATCACATCGAGGGTGTCCAGGACATGCCTGAACGGGTCCGTGCACGTCGATGGTGGTCGGAGAGCGGAGATCAACACTCCGTGGTCCACCAGGCCGGCAACCATCGCGTCAGCGGACGCGCGTGGGAAGCCTGGAAACGCAGCAGCCACCGCGTCGACCAGCTCAGCCCACGGCAACGGTGCAGGGGCGAGTGACACCGCCAGCCGTAGCGCTGCGGTGCTCCTCACCGAGGTCGACTCCGTACGTGCGGAGGCGTGCGGCCGGCGCGCCACGACGATCCGAGGCCCGTTCACCAGCGCCAGGTTGTTCGCCTGCACGGGCAGACGGCGGCGCACGTCGGGCTCAGCTTCCAGGCGCGCGATCAGGGACGCGAGCCAACTCGCGTCCGGCCGTACCCGGATCGCGGGCCGCCCTGCCGGCACCACCGCAGCCACCGTGTCGAACCGCAGGGTCGCCACCCCCGAGAACAACCCGAAGGGCGTCGCGCGCCGCTGCGCCCGGACCAGGTACCGCGCCAGCACCAGCGCCATCCGCCACCCTCGGTCCGGCGTGGCGCACCCGGTGGCGAGTACCGCTTCTACGCGAGCAGCAAACTCGGGGCTGGCGGCCCAGACAGCTTCGGCGAGGCCGACCTTCCGCCACATTGCGTGCAACCAGTCCGCGATACCGGAGGCGTCGCTCCGCTCCGGCCAAGGCGCCGGGGCGTCGGGCCATGAGTGAGCGGCGATGCGGATCGTCGCGGCATCGACCGACCGATACATGAGGCATCCTCCTTTCGTCACGAGGCGCTCCTCTGGGGACAGGGCTGGATGCGGGGGTGCCGGTTCCGGCAGGCATCGGGGGATCGCCTGCCGGAACCAGCGGGGGTGTTCGGTCAGCAGTCGCCGTTCTTCTGGGTGTCGCAGCCGTCGTCCGTGTCGGCCAGCAGAGCGGCGGCGACCGGACCCTCCGTGACGATCTGCACGTCGAGCTCGAACGGGTCGTTGCTGACGGCGAGCAGGCTGTTCATGGAAGCCTCCAATGGGACTGGGATGATGGTGGGCAGGTAGCCCTCGCAGCTACCGGCACGTTGGCTGGCGGATCGATCCGCCTTCCTGGAACGAAGTCCCAAGAGAACTCGCGATGTTCGGCCTGCCCGCCGCCACGCCCTCCTTGGCAGTGACAGCGGGCAGGGGCCCCAGGTATGCCGGATGGCGATCAGCGCTCGTGACGTCCATGCCGCTCCTCCCGCACCTCGGACGTGGGGGGTCCGCTGCGAAACTGTCGCCACGTGCCCTCACTTCAAGCCGTATACACATCGCTTGTTGTGCTTCCACGATCGCGGTTCTTGCGTAGCCCCGGGAACACCGGCCAATGGGGAAAGTTGGGGGGAGACTTACCGGTCGTCGTGCCCTTGAACAGGGGTTTCTTTGTGAAGAGCGTGATCGGTGCTAGCGATGATCGGTGAAACAGGCGCTACGCTCTCGTCGCCGGGGTCCAGGCAGGATGGATCACTGGGCTATTCGCGTCTCTCGCCGGAGGTATCGGTGATCAGTCCATATGTCCGTCGTCGCCGGCTCGCTACCGAACTCGTGCGACTACGGGAGGAGAACGGCTACTCAGCCGAGCGGCTCTGCAAAGAGGCAAAGATCGCCAAGCAGAAACTGAGCCGTTTGGAAAACGCCAGAGTTCGACCAGATCAAGACGAGATCATGCGAGTCCTCGACCACTTTCGGGTTGACGAAAAGCGGTGGGAAGAGATCATGGCCATCGCGCGCGAGTCCCAGGAGAACGGCTGGTGGGAGAAGTTCCGCGTCGAGATGGGACCACGCCAGGCTCTCTACGCGGACCTGGAAGCCGGTGCGGAGCACATCGCCGAGTACCACATCACCTTGCTGCCGGGCCTGTTGCAGATCCCGGCGTACACCGAGGTCCGCGCGGTGGCAGATCGTGCTGCCTACCCCCGGAGATTCACGGTGGAGCGAGCACTGGAAGCCCGAGCTGCCCGGCAACGGGTCCTGGACAGACCTGGCGGACCCACCTACGAAGTGATCATCGATGAGCTCGCGATCCGTCGGCACGCCGCACCGCCGGAGGTCGTCCGCGCACAGCTCGACCACTTGATCAACGTCGGTCACGAGAAGCAGAAGATCACGATCCGGGTACTGCGGCTGACCGCGCGAATCGCTAGCAACGCGGTACCCCGGTCGTCGTACTTCAGCTACCGATACCCCGACCCGAGCGATCCGGTGGTCGTTGCGGTCGACACCATCACCAGCGACCTCGTCCTCACCGACCCGGACGAGGTTGCCAACTACGCCTCCCTGTACGAGCGCCTTCGTTCTGCGGCCCTCAGCCCCGCCGACAGCCTCGACTTCCTCGCCAGCGTGGCGGAGGAGCTGCCCGACTACACCAGGAGATGACCATGCACCCCGAGAAGTTCACCAACTGGCGGAAGTCGAGCCGCTCCGGGGGTGGCGACAACTGCGTCGAGGTCGCCGTCGCGATCGACGGCACCGTGGGCATGCGGGACTCGAAGGACCGGACGGGACCAGTGCTGAGGTTCACCCGAGGTGAGTGGACGGCGTTCACTGACGGCATCCGCGACGGTGAGTTTGACGCCCACTGAGCTGCTGCCTCGTCGGCGCGCCCGGTAAGCCGGGCGCGCCGTGCTGACCTCGGTCGACGTGCGTTCACCGCTTGCAGGCGCAGTGAATGCTGGGCGTCGTGCCGTACCCGCCAATCTCGCGCCGGCTAACAAGGAGCCGGACGGCGATGCGGGCATGAAGCGTGAGTTGCGCTCTACTGTCGACCTGTCGTCTGCTCAGCGCGCCGAGACGAGCGTCTGCTCTATGTGTTCGAAGATGTCCGAGTCCGTCTCTTGGTGCCACTCCGGCATGTCTGACCAGTCGGCTACGTAGGAAGCCTTCGGGCTAGGAAAGTGTCTGAATATCTGCGCAATCCAGCACAGGGCGACGAAGCGTCCTTTCTGCTCACGGGTCAGCTTCGTGGTTGCGCCGTCGGCTGCCTCGATGAACTGGCGGGCCTGCTCATACACGGCAGCGGCACTCTCCCGTTCCCATTCGGGCGTGTCTTCCCAGGGCGTGACGTAGCCCGGTTTCGGTTCGCCGGGGTAGTGCTTGCGGACTCCCGCGATCCATGCCTCGCGGAACACGCGCCCCGGTTCTTCGACCTGCACGCTGGTCCTCCCTCTGGTCATGTCAGTTCCCTGCCCTTGTCAGAGCGCTGATCTGGCGGTTGAGATGCCGCACGTGAGTGTCGGCAAGGAACGGCCGCAGGCGGTGGTGTAGTTGGTTTAGTTTGGAGCCGACCACGCCAGAGCCGCTTTGGCGGGCAGTGTCGAGGGCGGCGCTGCCGTAAAGCACGATCTGGTGTACGTCACTACGTTGGACTCCGACCAAGGCGAGGTCCGTCAGAACGGTTCCGCGTCGTCGCGTGGAGAGGGTCTGAGACAGAGCGCCGGACAGCACCGGCTCGGCCAGGTCAGGGCGCCTCAACTCGACGTAGCAGGCTCCGCGTTCCTCGGCGAGCCGGGAGCCGTCGAAGCGCAACCAACCGCCGTTGTGCACTCGGCCGGGCAGGTGGTTGACCTCTTCGGCTTGGTCGAGCGCCTGCCGGCATCCGCCGAGGTCACCGAGGCCAGCGAGAGCCTGTGCCTGCACAGTTCGTGCCCAATGCCGGGTCGACAGCGCGCTGTCCCCGTTCTGGGCCAGGTCGGCGGCAACGGCCAGCATCGGTGCGGCGTGCCGGAAGTCGCGCTCGTAGACGCTGATGAAGGCGTGACGGATCATCGCGCACGCCCAGAGGTCGTAGGCAGCGGCTTCTCGAGCGGCGGTCGCTGCCAGGGTGTAGCAGTGCGCGGCCTCGCTGTACGCGTTCGCGTCGAAGGCGACCTCGCCGGCGAGCTGGAGCAGATCGGCAGTGACCCCGCAGAGCCTGCGGTGCACGGGTGTCGTGTGGGATCGGCGCAGGTTGGCGGTGAGCATCGTCAGCTGACGGTTGACCAGCGGTGATACTGCTGCCTTGAACTCGGCCGCGCCGAAGGCCGCCCACAGCTGGGCGTTCAGCCCCTCGTACTCGTCGAGGGTCGCTGGGTCTAGTCGCCTGTTCCCGTCACTGGATGACTCGATGCGCGCCCAGTCGAGCTGGCTGGCCGGGACGGGCGCGGCCAACAGCGCACCTGTCAGGCTCAGTAGGCGTAGCAACTCGCGGCGGTTCATATCGCCAGTGTCCGTGATCTCCCCGCCGATCAGCGAGTCGCCAGCGTGATCATCACCAGCGGTGTGCATCTCGCCAAGGGGCACCTGGTGCGCATCGGGATCAGAATGGCGTTGGCCACGGGTGATGTAGAAGCCCAGGTCAGCGTCCCGTGGTGCCTTCAGTACCGCACGGAATGCCTCCCGGGTCGTGGGCTTGGGCCAGCGGTGTTCTCCCCGCTCAAGCTTGCCGACGTGGTTGGCGTCCATGCTGGTTCTCGTGCCGTAGGTGTCCCACAGGTAGCTGTTGACCGCCTCGGCGACCTCCTGCCGAGACATCCGTCGGCCTGATCCACTCGGGGATAGAAGTCGACGGCGGGCGTCACTGAGCAGGGTGTTCGGGCCATCTAACGCACCCGACTTCGGGGCCAACCCGTCACCGCCCGTCGAAACTCGCTGGTAACCTCTCGGGCGGCCCTGCAAGATCGCTGCCGCCTCATCACTGGCCTGCTGGACCTCGGCCTCCGTCCTGCCGCCCGAGGCGATCCGACGGTCCGGTTTGCCGGAATGCCAAGCCAGGATGTCAGCGTAACTACCTGATCACAAGACGAACTATCAACGAAACGTGAGGCTGACCGCAACCGTCCGGGTGGCCTGCTCGCCCTTGACGAGCACGGCGGTGCCACCAGGGGGGTGTCTACTGATCCGCCGAGCGATCGTCACGGTGAGCGATGGAGTTCGACGCGCGGTCATGCCGAGATGAGTGCGCCCCAGTGGGAGCGGGCTGCACATCGTCGCTATGGTCGGTGTCGTGGAGACACTGGGCCGACTTGCCGGAGTCACGGTCGACTGCCGGGATCCGCAGCGACTGGCTGACTTCTGGTCCGTGGTGCTTGGAGGACGGGTGACGGAGTCTCTTCCCGGCTGGCGGCGCGTCACTGTCGCCGGGGGCGGCCCGGTGCTGACATTCCAGCCGGTCCCGGAGCCCAAGGCCGGCAAGACGCGACTACACCTCGACATCGCCGTTACCGACGTTGACGAAGCGGTCGATCGGATCGGGATGTTGGGCGGGCGGTGGACAGGTGAACGGCATGACTACCAAGAGGGAGCAGTCCTCGTCATGACCGACCCGGAGGACAACGAGTTCTGCGTCGTGCAGTACTACCGGGTGTGATCTGGTTAGGCTTTCGATTGAGCCTCCGAGACCTGCTGATGGCGTCGCACGCACCGTCGTCGTTGAACACTGATCACAAGCGGCCCGCGAGAGTGTGGAGCCGTCGACACACTCTTCTGCCGCGATCCGGGCGCGTTAGGTGCCCATGCATCGAGCCAACGTCCGATGCCCCGGCCGCTCGGCCGGGGCATCTTTGATCGTCTACCTCAGCACGAAACCGGCTTCCACGATCAGTGATCGGCCGGTCGCGTTTCGCGTTTACAGTTCTGTGAGGTGCCCCCGGCAGGATTCGAACCTGCGCCACCGCCTCCGGAGGGCGGTGCTCTATCCCCTGAGCTACGGGGGCTCAGCGACTGGAGAAGACTAGCAAACCTCCCCTGCGCACGCCGAATCGGTATCGGGTGAGCCGATCGTGTCGGACCGGCCCACCCGGTGCTCAGGCGGCTACCGCCCGCCCGCAACTGGGCAGCGGGTGCAGGACGATTCGCCGGGGGAGCCGGCGCGGCCACTCGTTGCGTGGCCAGGAGCCGTCCACGATCAGGTGGACGGTGCGCTGCTCCTCGCCACTGAGCCGCAGCACGAAGTCGCGGGGGAGCGGCGGGTCCACCGTCGGCGTGGTGATCATGAAGCGCACCCGACCGCGAGACGAGACAGCGGAGATCACGTCTGCGGCCGGCATCGTGCCGCGCAACCGGACCCGGCCGATCCAGTAGACCTCCGCGAGGTGCTCCTGGGCGGCCCGGGTGATCCCCGGGTACTCGCTGCGGACCCAACGCTCGACCGCGCTGACGCAGAGCCCGCAGGCCCGCTCGCGCGGCTCCCGCGGACCCAACCCCCAGGCCCGCAGGTACGCCCCGACGGCGCCGGCGTCCAACGGCAGCTCGAAGCGCCGCTGGATGAGCGTGGTGAGGCTCTGCCGCGTCCACAACTCCTCGTCCAGGCCGAACTCGTCGGGATGGACGCCCCGCAGCATGTCGATCAACTCGAGTTCCTGTTCGCGGCTGAGCATTCCCGGCTCGCCCTGCCGCTGTCCGCGACGGACGGCTGCCACCGCCCCGTCACCACCGATGGTGTGGCGTCGGCACCAACTGGTGACCGAGCGCCGTGCGTCTCTGAGTGCAACCCCCACGTCTTGGGCAACGAGCCCGAATCGCAACTGGTCACGATATGTGGGGAGAAAACTCTCTAAGCAACGTAATCGCCTGTGCCACGCAAAACGCCCACAAGGTACAAGTAGGGGCGATTGCCTCAAGAGGGCGGTCAGCCCGCCTAGATCGACTCGGGTTCCTGGAAGTCGGGGCGTCCGGATTGCGTGGGCAGCGCGGTTTACTGGAAACCGAGTCGATCAAGGCTGAGACTGCGGCCCGTGTCACCGCCGCGGTTCGGCGGGGACACGGGCCGGGTGCGCCCGTCCGGTCGGTCAGCCCTTGGCCTGCGCCTGGAGCTGCCGGAGGTTGTTCAGTTCGTTCTGCTGGGTGTTCTTCATGGTGTTCGCCACCCGCAGCACCTCGGCGTTGTCGGTCGCGCCGAGCGCCGCGTCGATCATGTGGATGCCGCCCAGGTGGTGGGCGTACATCAGGGTCAGGAACTGCCTGTCGACCTCGATGCCCTGAGCGTCGCGCAGAGCGGTCATCTGTTGCGGCGTGGCCATGCCCGGCATCAGGCCGTCAGTGACGGTGGCCCCGTCGGACATCCACGACATCGGCGGGTTCGACCCGGTCGGGCTGAGACCCCACTCACGCAGCCAGGTCTGCATCGCGCCGATCTCGCCCTGCTGCCCGGTGGCGATGTCGACGGCGATCTGCCGCACCTCGGGGAGGGTCGCCGACCGGTACGCGATCAGGCTCATCTCCACCGCCTGCGCGTGGTGGGTCGTCATGTCCCGGGCGAAGCCCGCCTCGACCGAGGCGTCACCGGGCCGGGTGAGCCGCGGGGTGAGCAGACCGCCGGCGTATCCGAGGAGGAGCCCCACCACCAGCATGATGGCGAGCGCCAGCACGCCGTAGCGCGACGCCGGGGCCCGGCCGCCCTCGTCCGGGGCGGCCGGGATCTCGTCGTACTCGCTGTCGGTGGTCGCCGGAGCGGTCATTGCCGTCCTTACTGGGTGGGCTGCTGCTGGAGCTCACGCGGCGTGGTGCCGGTGGCGGTGATGCCGGTGTTGCAGAGCGCCGTCGGGCCCTCGACGGAGGCGTTCACCCGCAGGTCCTTGATGAACTCGTCGATCCGCGAGTCGTCGGCATTGTCGACCTTGAGCTGGTAGCCCCAGGCCTGCAGCGAGATCGGCTTGTCCAGGCCCTCGTACGGGCTCATCATCATCTTCTCGACGCCGCGCACCTTGCTGGCGAGCTTGTCGACCTGGTCCTTGGGCAGGTCCGGGCGGTAGGTGATCCACACCGCGCCGTGCTCCAGGCTGTGCACCGCGTGCTCGCTGGCGATCGGGGCGTCGTAGACGTCGCCCATGCAGTTCTGCCAGGCGGCGTTGTGCACCCCACCCACCGGCGGCGAGTACTTGTAGGTCAGCGGGCCCGACTTGTGCGACTCGTAGTCGAGGCTCGTCTTGTCGGTCTTGCGGATGTTGGCGATGCCGTCGATGGCGTTGGCCCGCTTGTCCCACGGCTTGGAGCCCTGGAACGACGCCCAGGCGCCGTAACCGATGATGCCGGCCGCGAGCACGCCAACCGCGACGAAGAGCGCGATCGGCCCCCACGCGCGGCCCTGGCTCACCTTGACCGGGGTGACCGGCTTGCGCGGGCCCTTACCCCCGGCCCGGGGGGAGCCCGTCGGCTTGCCGGAACCGGCCTTGGCGCCGGACGCCGGCCGGCCCGCGGCCGGCTTCTTGCCGGTGCTGACCACGGTCGGGCGGCGCTCAGGGCCACCCGGGGTGCTGATGCTCATCGTGCCTCGTCAAGTCGGTCGGTCAGGGGAGTGGCGGGCCGGATGACGCGCAGGGGAGCCGCCGAGTGCCCGAGTCTACCCCCGATAACATGGTTGGGTGACTCCTGCAGAACTAGCCTCGGTCGTCCTTGCCGCCGCCCACGCCGTCTTCGAGCAGCGTGGGCTCGACCGCGCCGCGCTGCCGGCGAGCACTGTGGTGGAGCGACCGCGCAACCCCGAGCACGGCGACTACGCCTCGACGCTCGCGCTGCAGTTGAGCAAGAAGGTGGGCGTCCCGCCCCGGGAGCTGGCGACGGCCCTGGCCAACGAGCTGGGCCGGGCACCGGGGGTCAAATCGGTGGAAATCGCCGGGCCGGGCTTCCTGAACATCCGACTCGACGCCGCCGCGGCCGGTCAGCTCGCGCGGGTGATCGTGGAGACCGGCGCGGAGTACGGCCGCAGCGACCGTCTCGGCGGCGAAAAGATCAACCTGGAGTTCGTCTCGGCCAACCCGACCGGGCCGGTGCACATCGGCGGGGTGCGCTGGGCGGCCGTCGGTGACGCGCTGAGCCGGCTGCTTCGGGCCACCGGCGCCGACGTCGGCACTGAATACTACTTCAACGACGCCGGTTCGCAGATCGACAGGTTCGCCCGGTCGCTGCTCGCCGCCGCCAAGGGTGAGCCGGCGCCGGAGGACGGCTACGGCGGGGCGTACATCGCCGAGATCGCCGCCGAGGTGCAGGCCCGCCGGCCGGAGGTGCGCTCGCTCGACGACGACGCCGCCCAGGAGGTCTTCCGGGTCGAGGGCGTCGCGCTGATGTTCGACGAGATCCGCACCTCGCTGCGCGACTTCGGGGTGGAGTTCGACACCTACTTCAACGAGAAGGACCTGCACGACCGGGGTGAGCTCGACCTGGCGTTGAACCGGCTGCGCGAGCAGGGGCACCTCTACGAGTCCGAGGGCGCCACCTGGCTGCGCACCACGGACTTCGGCGACGACAAGGACCGGGTGCTGCGCAAGTCCAACGGCGAGTGGACGTACTTCGCCGCGGACTGCGCCTACTACCTGGACAAGCGCGAGCGCGGCTTCGAGCGGGTCGTGATCATGCTGGGCGCCGACCACCACGGCTACATCGGCCGGATGAAGGCGATGTCCGCCTGCTTCGGCGACGACCCGGAGCGCAACCTGGAGATCCTCATCGGGCAGCTGGTCAACCTGCTGCACGACGGCGCGCCGATGCGGATGAGCAAGCGGGCCGGCACCGTGATCACCCTGGAGGACCTGGTCGACGCGATCGGCGTGGACGCCTCCCGGTACGCGTTGGCCCGCTACTCCAGCGACTCCCCGATCGACATCGACATCGAGCTGTGGACCCGGGCCAAGAACGACAACCCGGTCTACAAGGTGCAGTACGTGGCCGCCCGGACGGCGGGCGTGGCCCGTAACGCCGCCGCGGTGGGGCTGGTTCGGGGTGACGCCGACGCGTTCCGCCCCGAGCTGCTCGACCACGAGAAGGAGAACGAGCTGCTCAAGGCGCTGGCCCAGTTCCCGGCGGTCGTCGCCACCGCCGCCGAGCTGCGCGAGCCGCACCGATTGGCCCGCTACCTGGAGGACATCGCCCCGTCCTACCACCGGTTCTACGACGACTGCCGGGTCCTGCCGCGCGGCGACGAGGAGATCACCGACCTGCACCGGGCCCGGCTCTGGCTCAACGACGCCACCCGCACGGTCATCGTCAACGGTCTCTACCTGCTCGGCGTCTCCGCACCCGAGAGGATGTGACATGAGGGCTCATGAGGCTGGTGCGCTGCACGCGGACATCAGCAACCGGGGGCCGGCCTGGCTGCGTACCCCGGAGGACGTGAACGCCCTGCTCCCGACGCTGTGGCCGCGCAGCGTGACGCGCGGCGCCGACGGCGCTGTCGCCGTCGCGGGCCTGAGCGTCCGCGACATCGCGGCCGAGTTCGGCACCCCGGTGTACGTCCTCGACGAGGCCGACCTGCGCTCGCGCTGCCGCGACTTCCGGGCGGCCTTCCCGACCGAGGACGTCTTCTACGCGGGCAAGGCGTTCCTCTGCCGCGCCGTGGTCCGTATGATCGCCGAGGAAGGGCTGCACCTGGACGTCTGCACCGGTGGCGAGCTGGCCACCGCGCTGTCGGCCGGAATGCCGCCGGAGCGGATCGGCTTCCACGGCAACAACAAGTCGGTCGCCGAGTTGGGCCGGGCGCTGGACGCCGGGGTGGGCCGGATCATCGTCGACTCGTTCACCGAGATCGACCGGCTCACCGCGCTGGCCCGCGAGCGCGGGGTCCGGCCCCGGGTGCTGGTCCGGGTCACTGTGGGCGTCGAGGCGCACACCCACGAGTTCATCGCCACCGCCCACGAGGACCAGAAGTTCGGCTTCTCGCTGGCCGGCGGTGCCGCCGCCAACGCCGCGCTCAAGATCCTCGACGAGAGCGTGCTGGAGCTGCGCGGTCTGCACTCGCACATCGGCTCGCAGATCTTCGACGCCAGCGGCTTCGAGGTCTCGGCCCGTCGGGTGCTCGCCCTCCAGGCGCAGATCCGCGATGCGCGCGGTGTGGAGCTGCCCGAGCTGGACCTGGGCGGCGGCTTCGGCATCGCGTACACCACCCAGGACGACCCGGCGACCCCGCAGGATCTGGCCAAGCGGCTGCGCAAGATCGTCGATTCGGAGTGCGCGGCGGAGAACCTAACAGTGCCGCACCTGTCGATCGAGCCGGGCCGGGCCATCGTCGGGCCGGCCGTGTTCACCCTCTACGAGGTCGGCACGGTCAAGGACCTCGACGGCCTCCGGACGTACGTCAGCGTCGACGGCGGGATGAGCGACAACATCCGCACCGCCCTCTACGACGCGTCCTACTCCGCGACGCTGGCCTCGCGGGCCTCCGGCGCGCAGCCGTTGCTCGCCCGCGTGGTGGGAAAGCACTGTGAGTCCGGGGACATCGTGGTGAAGGATGAATTCCTGCCCGCCGACGTGCAGCCCGGAGATCTTGTCGCGGTGCCCGGCACCGGTGCGTACTGCCGAAGCATGGCCAGCAACTACAACCATGTGCCCCGGCCACCGGTGGTCGCGGTGCGCGACGGCCAGGCGCGCCTGATCGTCCGGCGGGAAACCGAAGAGGACCTGCTCGCTTTGGATGTGGGATGACGTCACCTGTGCGCTTGGCGCTGCTCGGCTGTGGCACTGTCGGCCAGGAGGTGGTCCGGCTGCTGCACGAGCAGTCGGCCGACCTGACCGCGCGGATCGGCGCCCCGCTGGAGATCGCCGGCATCGCCGTCCGTCGGCTCGGCCGTGACCGGGGTGACCTGCCGGTCGACGAGGACCTCTTCACCACCGACGCGCTTGGCCTGATCAAGCGCGACGACGTGGACGTGGTGATCGAGGTGGTCGGTGGCATCGAACCGGCCCGGAGCTGGCTGGTCGAGGCGCTGCGCGCCGGCAAGAGCGTGGTCACCGCCAACAAGGCGCTGCTCGCCGAGGACGGCGTGGCCCTGCACGAGGCGGCGGCCGAGGGCGGCGGCGACCTCTACTACGAGGCGTCAGTGGCCGGGGCCATCCCGCTGCTGCGCCCGCTGCGGGAGTCGCTGCACGGCGATCGGATCAACCGGGTCACCGGCATCGTCAACGGCACCACCAACTTCATCCTCTCCGCGATGGACGCGACCGGGGCCGGCTTCGCCGAGGCCCTCGAAGAGGCCACCGCCCTGGGGTACGCGGAGGCCGACCCGACCGCCGACGTGGAGGGCTTCGACGCGGCGGCGAAGGCGGCGATCCTCGCCTCGCTGGCGTTCCACACCCGGGTCGGCGCCGCCGACGTGCACCGCGAGGGCATCACCGAGGTGACCGCCGCGGACATGGCCAGCGCCCAGGCGATGGGCTGCACGATCAAACTGCTCTGCATCGCGGCCCGGGGTGTCGACACCACCGGCCGGGAGACCGTCAGCGTCCGGGTGCACCCCGCGATGATCCCGCGCAGTCACCCGCTGGCAAGCGTCGGGGACGCGTTCAACGCGGTCTTCGTTGAGGCGGACGCGGCCGGGCAGCTGATGTTCTACGGCCGGGGCGCCGGTGGCGCGCCCACCGCCAGCGCGGTGCTCGGTGACGTGGTCGCGGTGTCCCGCAACCGGCTCGCCGGGGTGCGCGCGGCCAGCGAGAGCGCGTACGCGGACCTCGCGGTCCGGCCGATGGGTGAGGCGTTGACCCGCTACCACGTGAGCCTCGACGTGGCCGACCGTCCGGGTGTGCTGGCCTCGGTGGCGAGCGTGTTCGCCCGACACGACGTGTCGATCGCCACCGTCCGGCAGGGCTCGGCGGGCGGGCCGGCGGGCCGCGACGGCGACGCGGAGCTGGTCATCGTCACGCATGTGGCACCGGACGCCGCGCTCGCCGCGACAGTCGGCGAGCTGCGCGGTCTGGACATCGTCAGGTCGGTGACGAGCGTGCTGCGGGTCGAGGGCGGCGCCTGAGTCGTTGCAGCATCGACGGACGGCTTGCGTGTCCCGCCAGGTGGGTAAGCCGGGGTGTGCCATCGACCACTCCGGCAGGCTGGTCCAAGGTGGCCCTGATATATCGGGTGGGCGCGGCGGTAGAGGCGAGGAGAGCGACATGTGGCGGGGTCTGATCGAGGCGTACCGGGATCGGCTGCCGGTCACCGCGGCCACGCCGGTCGTCACGCTGCACGAGGGGAACACCCCGCTGTTGCCGGCACCGGTGCTGTCCGCCCGGCTCGGTTGCGACGTGCACCTCAAGGTGGAGGGCGCCAACCCGACCGGCTCCTTCAAGGACCGGGGCATGACCCTCGCGGTGTCCAAGGCGGTCGAGGCCGGCAACAAGGCCATCATCTGCGCCTCCACCGGCAACACCAGCGCCTCCGCCGCGGCGTACGCGGCCCGGGCCGGCTTGACCTGTGCCGTGCTGGTGCCGCAGGGCAAGATCGCGTTGGGCAAGCTGGCGCAGGCGCTGGTGCACGGCGCGAAGCTGCTCCAGGTGAACGGCAACTTCGACGACTGTCTCGCGACGGCCGCCAAGCTCGCCCAGGACTACCCGGTCGCGTTGGTCAACTCGGTCAACATCGACCGGCTGCACGGCCAGAAGACCGCCGCCTTCGAGATTGTCGAGGCGCTCGGTGACGCGCCCGACATCCACTGCCTGCCGGTCGGCAACGCCGGCAACATCTCCGCCTACTGGATGGGTTACGAGGAGGAGTCGGCCGTCGGCGCCGCCACCCGGACGCCCAAGATGTACGGCTTCCAGGCCGCCGGGGCGGCCCCGATCGTGACCGGCCAGGTGGTGCCGGAGCCGTCCACCATCGCCACCGCGATCCGGATCGGCAACCCGGCGAGCTGGACCAAGGCGTTGGATGCCCGGGACGCCTCCGGTGGCCTGATCGCGTCGGTGACCGACCGGGAGATCCTCTCCGCGTACCGCCTGCTCGCCCGTGAGGTGGGGGTCTTCGTCGAGCTGGGCAGCGCGGCCAGCGTGGCCGGCCTGTTGCAGCAGGCCGCGGCGGGCGCGGTGCCGCCCGGTTCCACTGTGGTCTGCACGGTGACCGGCCACGGGCTGAAGGACCCGGAATGGGCGATCTCCACCGCGCCGGCGCCGGTGACCATCGCGAACGACCCGCTGGCCGCGGCCCGCGCACTCGACCTGGCCTGAGCGGGCCACCGTCCGGGCGTTGAACGACGGCGGGTAGCCGGACGGCGGGACGGGCCGGGGGCGGCGGGGGTCGAGGTATGCGAGTCCGGCACACTTTCGGGTATCCCCGCCCGCATTCTCGTTCAGGAGTGAGCCAGGCCGATGTCGCTGCTCGCCAGATTCAGCCTCGCCAACCGAGGGCTGATTGCCCTCATCGCGGTGGTGACCACGGTGTTCGGAGTGTTCGCCGTGCCGTCGCTGAAGCAGCAACTGCTGCCGTCGCTCGAGTTCCCGGCCGCGTTCATCGTGGCCCCCTACCCCGGCGCCGGCCCCGAGATCGTCGAGTCGCAGGTGACCGAGCCGATCGAGAACGCCCTCCAGGGCATCCCGGGGCTGGACCAGGTCACCTCCACCTCCCGCGAGGGGGCGGCCACCGTCCAGGTGACGTACGAGTTCGGCACCGATCTCGACGACGTGGTCAACAAGATGCAGACCGCGCTGAGCCGGATCGACGCCCAGCTGCCGGAGGGCGTCGACCCGCAGGTCATCGCGGGTAGCACCGACGACCTTCCGGCGGTGGTGCTGGCCGCGGCCGGCGCTGCGGACGAGCGGGCGCTCGCCGAGAAGCTGCGCGCGACAGTGGTGCCGGAGCTTGAGGGCATCGAGGGGGTGCGCACGGTCGAGGTGACCGGCACCCGCGACGACGTCGTGGTGGTCACCCCGGACCCGGCGAAGTTGGCCGCCGCGAAGGTCCAACCGACGGCGATCGGCGCCGCGCTCAAGACCAACGGCGTGGCGGTTCCGGCCGGCGCGGTGACCGACGGCGCGTTGGCCCTCCCGGTGCAGGTCGGCACGCCGATCTCCACGCTGGAGGAGCTGCGCGGCATCGTGGTCGTCCCGGCCGCGGCACCCGTTCGCCTCGGTGACGTGGCGACGGTCGAGCAGCAGCTCGCCCCGGCCACGGCGATCACCCGGACCAACGGCAAGGACAGCCTCGGTATCGCGATCACCGCGGCGCCGGACGGCAACGCCGTGGCGATCTCGCACGAGATCCGGGACCGGCTCGACGACCTGAAGGACGCCTCCGGCGCGGAGCTGACGGTGGTCTTCGACCAGGCGCCGTTCGTCGAGAAGTCGATCGAGTCGCTGACCACTGAGGGCCTGCTCGGCCTGGTGATGGCGGTCATCGTCATCCTGGTCTTCCTGCTGTCGGTGCGCTCGACGGTGGTCACCGCGGTCTCCATCCCGCTGTCCGTGCTGGTGGCGCTGATCGCCCTGTGGATCGGTGACTACTCGCTCAACCTGCTCACCCTCGGAGCGTTGACCATCGCGGTCGGTCGGGTGGTCGACGACTCGATCGTGGTGTTGGAGAACATCAAACGACATCTGGAGTACGGCGAGGAGAAGCGGCACGCCATCATCACCGGCGTCCGGGAGGTGGCCGGCGCGGTGACCGCGTCCACCCTCACCACGGTGGCGGTGTTCGCGCCGATCGCGCTGGTCGGCGGGTTCGTGGGCCAGCTCTTCGCGCCGTTCGCGATCACCGTGACGGTGGCCCTGCTCGCCTCGCTGCTGGTGTCGCTGACAGTGATCCCGGTCCTCGCGTACTGGTTCCTCAAGCCGCGCGGCGGCACCGCGGACGACGAGGCCGTACGGCACGCCGCTGAGGAGAAGGAGCTGCGCAGCCCGTTGCAGCGGGCGTACCTGCCGGTGATCGGGTTCGCCACCCGCAAGCGGTCGACTCGTTGGATCACCGTCGGGCTCGGCCTGCTGGTGCTCTTCGGCACCTTCGGTCTGGCGCAGAAGTTGGAGACCAACTTCCTGGACGACTCCGGCCAGGACACCCTCAACATGAGCCAGGAGCTGCCGGCCGGCAGTGGTCTGGCGGCCACCGACGCGGCGGCCAAGCAGGTCGAGTCGGTGCTGTCCCGCACCGACGGCGTCGAGACGTACCAGGTGACCGCGGGCGGTGGGGACAACCCGTGGGCGGGCGGTGGCGGCAACAACGTCGCCAGTTGGTCGCTGGCGCTCGACGGTGACACCGACGCGAAGCAGATGCGTGAGGTGCTGCGCAAGGAGTTCGACAAGCTCGGTGGCGGTGTCGGTGAGATCAGCTTCGGTGGCGGGCAGGAGGCGTCGACCAGCCAGCTGGAGGTCATCGTCCAGGCCGGCGACCCGGAGGCGCTGACCCGGGCCGCCGAGGAGGCGCGGGCCGCGATGGCCGGCGTCCCGGACGTCGAGGACGTCTCCACAAGCCTGGCCGCGCGGGTGCCGCGGGTCGACGTGGTGGTCGACCGGGTCGCCGCCGGTCGGGTCGGGCTCACCGAGGCCGCAGTGGGGCAGCTCGTGTCCCAGGCGTTCCGGGGAGCGCCGCTGGGTCAGGTGGCGCTCGACGGCCAGCAGCAGAACGTGGTGCTGCGGTTGGGCACGCAACCGCCGATGACAGTGGACGAGCTGCGGGCACTGCCGGTTGGTCCGGTCAAGCTGGGCGACATCGCGCAGGTCACCCAGGGCGAGGGCCCGCAGCAGGTCACCCGGATCGACGGCGAGCGCAGCGTGTCGGTGACCGGCGCGGCGACCGGCTCGAACGTGGGCGCGACCAGCCAGGAGTTGCAGAAGCGGCTGGACGGCATCACCGTGCCGGGTGCGAGCTTCACCATCGGTGGTGTCAGCGCGGATCAGGCGGATGCCTTCGCGGACCTGGGTCTGGCGGTGCTGGCTGCGATCGCCATCGTCTTCCTGATCATGGTGGCCACGTTCCGCAGCCTCACCCAGGCGCTGATCCTGCTGATCTCCATCCCGTTCGCGTCGACCGGTGCGATCGGTCTGCTGTTGATCACCGGGACGCCGCTCGGTGTGCCGGCGCTGATCGGTGTGCTGATGCTGGTCGGCATCGTGGTGACCAACGCGATCGTGTTGCTCGACCTGATCAACCAGTACCGGGCGCAGGGCATGGGGGTCCGGGAGGCGGTGGTCGAAGGTGGCCGTCGCCGGCTGCGCCCGATCCTGATGACGGCGGTGGCGACCATCTTCGCGCTGCTGCCGATGGCGTTCGGGTTGACCGGTGAGGGCGGCTTCATCTCGCAGCCGCTGGCGGTCGTGGTGATCGGTGGTCTGCTCAGCTCGACGCTGCTCACGCTGATCCTGGTGCCGACGCTCTACACGATGGTGGAGCACACCAAGGAGTCGCTGCGGGGTCGGCGCGCCCGGCGGCGCTCCGGGGGGTCGGCGGTGACCACGACGGAGACCGACGAGGTGCCAGCCCCGAACCAGGTGGCGGTGCCGAGCGGCGCGCCCGCCCCGGCCGAGCGTGCGCAGCCGGCCGGGCGACCCGCGCCGTCGGCCGCGTTGGTGGAGGGTACGGACCAGTTCGAGGTGCTGCGGCTGCCCCGTAGCCGTACCTCGCCGCTGCCTCCGGCGGAGCCGACCGAGTAGGTCGCAGAGCGGTTCGGAACGCCCCCGGCGGATTTTCGCCGGGGGCGTTCCGGGTTCATTTCGGCCGAAAACACTCCGGCTCGACCACTCCATACTTTGTGTGACTTCTTGCATACTCCTCGTAGACGGATGGGGGGTGTGGGTGGAGCGGGGCGGGCGGTTGGCCGAGGGCGCGCGCGGGTGGGGGCGACGCGACCTGCTGCGCCGTGGCCTGCTGGTGGTGGGCGGCGTGGCCATCGGCGCGGGGACGTCCGAGGCGTGGTGGACCACCCGTCGCCGGATGCCGATCGCCCGCGGCCCCGCCAGCGCCACCCTGGGTAACGTCCAGCAGGATGTCGGCTCCGGTGCGCTGGAGGTCGTCTGGTCGGGAAGAACCAACCACCGTCTGGTCGCCCTCACCTTCGACGACGGCCCCGCACCACAGTGGACACCGATGGTGCTCGACACCCTGGCCCGGCACCGGGTTCCGGCCACCTTCTTCATGGTCGGGGCGCAGGTCCGCCGGCACGCCGACGTCGTCCGGGACCGGCTCGCCGGGCACGAGGTGGGCAACCACAGCTGGGGGCACCGGGACCTGGCCGACCTGAACGCCGCCGAGACGTACGACGACCTGCGCCGCAGCCACGACGCGATCGCCGACCTGACCGGGGTGCCGCCGGTGCTCCTCCGCCCGCCGTACGGCCACCTGGGCGGGGCGGTGTTGCACGCGGCGGCCCGGCTGGACTATCGGCTGGTGCTCTGGTCGTTGCAGATGGTGGAGCGCGAGTTCCCCGACGATCCGGTCGGTCACGCCCAGCGCATCGTTGCCGAGGTCCGACCGGGAACGATAGTGCTCGGCCACGATGTGGGGGCGCGCCGGCGGCTGGTCGCACTGCGGGGCCTGACCGACATGATCAACGGGCTACGGTCCCGCGGTTACACCTTCGTCACGGTTTCGGCGCTGCTGGGAGCGGGTGTGGGTCCGACACCGACCAGGTAGGGTCGCGCTCCGTGACGTCCACCCTCGCGGTTCTGACCGGCAATCGGAGCTTCCGCAATCTGTTCCTCGCCGAATTGGTGGTCTTCGGCGCCGACTGGTTCGTCATGGTGCCGCTGCTGGTGCTGTTGCCGCACCTGACCGGCAGCGGCGTCTGGGGCGCGCTGGTGTTGGCGGTGGACACCGGCATCGTGGCGTTGCTGCTGCCGTACACCGGCACGATCGCGGACCGCTTCGACCGCCGCAAGATCATGATCGTCGCGAACGTGGCCGCGCTGGCGGGCGTGCTGCTGCTACTTGGCGTGCGGGACGCCGGAACGGCGTGGCTGGCGCTGGTCGCGATCGGCGTGGTGGCGGTCGCCAAGGCGTTCTACTCACCGGCCGCCCAGGCCGCGCTGCCCAACGTGCTGGAGCCGCACGAGCTGGCCGCGGGCAACGCCGTCGCCGGCTCGGCCTGGGGCACCATGACAGTGGTCGGCGCCTCGCTCGGCGGCGTGCTGAGCACCGCCGCCGGCCCGTACGTCTGCTTCTGGGTGGCGGCGGCGGGCCTGGCGGTGGCGGCGGGCCTCGCCACCCGGATCCGCCGGCCGTTGCAGGCACCCCGGGACGCCGACCAACCGCCCCAGCGGACCTGGTCGGCGGTCCGCGAGGCGCTCGGCTACATCGGTCACCGCCCCCGGGTGCTCGCGTTGGTCACCGTCAAGTCAGCGGTGGGCCTGGGCAACGGCGTGCTGACAGTGTTTCCGCTGCTGGCCGGCGTGTACGGTGTCGGCCCGCTCGGCGCCGGCCTGCTCTTCGCGGTACGCGGCGCGGGAGCGTTGGTGGGGCCGATCCTGATGCGCCGGGTGTTGACCAACCGGGCCTGGCTGCTGCCCGGGCTCGCGCTGTCCATGTCGCTCTACGGCTTGTCCTACCTGGGCACCTCGGTGGTGCGGTGGTTTCCGCTGGTGCTTCTGCTGGTCTTCGTGGCGCACTTCGCGGGTGGCAGCAACTGGGTGATGTCGAACTTCGCCCTCCAGGGTGAAGTTCCCGACCGGTTGCGGGGCCGCGTCTTCGCCACCGACATGATGCTGGCGACGCTGGCGATCTCGGTGAGCCAACTGGCGGTGGCCCTGGTGGTGGACTCGGTCGACGAACGGGTGGTGCTCGCCGGCTGCGGTCTGATCACCCTCGTGTACGCGGTCGGCTGGCGGATCGCCACCCGCCGGCTGTCGCTCACCGATCCGGCCACCGAGCCGGTCCCGAACCCGGCCGGCTGAACTCAACGGTCCCAGGCAGCGGGCGCGGGACCGGTTCGTCGGTCCCGACCCCTAGCATGAGCGCGTGCCGACGAACTTCACCCCCGAGCCGGTCCGGGTCCGGGTCCCCGCGACCAGCGCCAACCTGGGTCCGGGCTTCGACGCGCTGGGCCTCGCCCTCGGGCTCTACGACGACGTGGCCGCCGAGGTCGCCTCGGCTGGTGTCCAGGTGGCAGTGACCGGGCAGGGCGCCGGTGAGCTGCCCGACGACGACCGGCACCTGGTGGTGCGGGCCATGCGCGCCGCGTTCGACGTGCTCGGGGCCCACCCCGCAGGGCTGAGCGTGGAGTGCGTCAACAGGATCCCCCAGGCACGGGGGCTGGGCTCCTCGTCCGCGGCGATCGTCGCCGGGGTGCTGCTGGCCCGTGCCCTGGTCGTCGATGGGGAGCACCGCCTCGACGACGCCGGGGCGCTCCGGCTGGCCGCCGAGATCGAGGGCCACCCGGACAATGTGGCGCCGTGCCTGCTCGGCGGTTTCACAGTGGCCTGGTCCGAGCCGGGCGGCGCCCGGGCGGTCTCCCTGCCGGTCGCCGCCGCGGTGCGGCCCACCGTTTTCGTTCCGGCGGAACGCGGTTTGACCGCGACCGCACGGGCGGCTCTGCCGGCAACCGTGCCGCACGGTGACGCCGCGTTGACCGCCGGGCGGGCAGCGCTGCTGGTGCACGCGCTCACCACGGACCCGACCCTGCTGCTACCGGCCACCGTCGACCGGCTCCATCAGGATTACCGCGCAGCCGGGATGCAGAGCACATCTGCCCTGGTCAGCGCGTTGCGAGCGGCCGATGTGGCAGCTGTGGTCAGTGGGGCGGGGCCGACTGTGCTCGCGCTCAGCATGCCTCCAGCGGGCTTCCCAGTGGGAACAGACTGGGAGATCTGGCAGTTACCGATAGACGTCAGCGGCGCGCGGGTTGCGCGGGGTAGACTTGGACACGCCGAGCGGGACCCTGTTGCCGCAGGTCGGAAGAGTTGATTACGCTCTAGACCTAGCACAGCCGCGAAGCACGCGATCTCCTGCGGGGCGGCGCACCCCCGAAGCTCTCGGCGGTCAGCCCGTCTACCCCTGCCAAAGGCCCACGCCGCACCGCAGTTTCCACAGGTCGCCGCAGACGGCGAGACCTGCTCACCGACGTTGGTGAGTCGGGATACCGACCGGCTGCTGTGTCACAGACTCCCGCGACGCGTCCTTGCGAGGCGGGTGCACCGAGGCCGCCCGGCCACCTGAGCTCCGACTCCGGGCAGTCCCGGCCTTATCGAGGGAAGGAATCCATTGAGCGACACCACCGACGTGACGTCGGATGTTTCCAACGTCGCTGGCGATGCCACCAACGCTGCTCCCGCCCGTCGTCGGCGTAGCGGCACCGGTCTGTCGGCGATGCTGCTGCCAGAGCTGCAAAGCCTGGCTGCGTCGCTCGGCATCTCCGGCACGGCTCGCATGCGCAAGGGCGAGCTGATCGCCGCGATCTCCGAGCGGCAGGGCGGCAACGCCGCCGGGACCCCTCGACCACGGGCCGAGGTCGCGGCCGCGGCCGCTCCGACCCGTGAGGGAGTGCGCGCCGAGGTGCGGGAGACCGCCGAGCGGCCGGCAGCCGAAGGACGCGGTGCCGAGCAGGCGCCGGCCGAGCCGGCCGCCGAGACCGAGGGCCGTAGCCGCACCCGGCGGAGCCGGACCGCAACGGCGGAGGCCCGTGCCACCGAGGCTCGCCCCGCTGAGGCGCGTGCGACCGAGGCGCGTGCGACCGAGGCTCGCCCCGCTGAGGCGCGGGCGACTGAGGTGCGGGCGACCGAGACGCGTACCGACGAGGCGGAAGCCGGCGAGCGGGCCGATCGTGGCGAGAACCGCCGCGAGCGGACCGAGCGTCCGGAGCGCGCCGAGCGGGGCGACCGGACCGAGCGTGCCGACCGTGGCGAGCGGACCGAGCGTGGCGAGCGTGCCGATCGTGGCGAGCGGACCGAGCGTGGCGAGCGTGCCGATCGTGGCGAGCGGACGGAGCGTGGCGAGCGTGCCGATCGTGGCGAGCGGACCGACCGGACCGAGCGTGCCGATCGTGGCGAGCGGACCGACCGGGGCGAGCGTAACGACCGGGGCGAGCGTGCCGAGCGGGGCGAGCGTAACGACCGGGGCGAGCGTTCCGACCGGGGTGAGCGTGCCGAGCGCAACGACCGCAACGACCGCAACGACCGCAACGACCGCAACGACCGTGGTCAGCGTGTCGAGCGGGACAGCGACGACGACGACGAGGGCGGCGGCCGGCGCGGCCGGCGCAGCCGTTTCCGGGACCGTCGTCGTGGGCGCGGCGAGCGCACCGAGACCGGCGCCGACACCGGCGGGCGTGAGCCGCAGGTCAACGAGGACGACGTGCTCGTCCCGGTGGCCGGCATCATCGACGTGCTCGACAACTACGCCTTCGTGCGGACCACCGGTTACCTGGCCGGTCCGAACGACGTGTACGTCTCGATGTCCCAGATCAAGAAGTACGGCCTGCGCCGCGGTGACGCGATCACCGGTGCGGTGCGGGCGGCCCGCGAGGGCGGCAACACCGGCGACCAGCGGCGCGACAAGTACAACCCGCTGATGCGGCTGGACACGATCAACGGGATGGAGCCGGAGGAGGCGCGGCGTCGTCCGGAGTTCTACAAGCTCACTCCGCTCTACCCGCAGGAGCGCCTGCGGTTGGAGACCGAGCCGCACATCCTGACCACCCGGGTCATCGACCTGGTGATGCCGATCGGCAAGGGTCAGCGGGCACTCATCCAGTCGCCGCCGAAGGCGGGTAAGACGATGGTGCTGCAGGCGATCGCGAACGCGATCACGCACAACAACCCGGAGTGCCACCTGATGGTGGTGCTGGTGGACGAGCGGCCTGAAGAGGTCACCGACATGCAGCGGTCGATCAAGGGCGAGGTCGTCGCGGCCACGTTCGACCGTCCGCCGCAGGACCACACCACGGTGGCCGAGCTGGCGATCGAGCGGGCCAAGCGCCTGGTCGAGCTTGGGCACGACGTCGTCGTGCTGCTCGACTCGGTGACCCGGCTCGGTCGGTCGTACAACCTGGCGGCGCCGGCCAGCGGCCGGATCATGTCGGGTGGTATCGACTCCACCGCCCTCTACCCGCCGAAGCGCTTCCTCGGCGCGGCTCGCAACATCGAGAACGGCGGCTCGCTGACCATCATCGCCACGGCGCTGGTGGAGACCGGATCCATGGCGGACACGGTCATCTTCGAGGAGTTCAAGGGCACCGGTAACGCGGAGCTGAAGCTGGACCGGAAGATCGCCGACAAGCGCACCTTCCCGGCCATCGACGTCAACCCGTCCGGTACCCGTAAGGAAGAGGTCCTGCTCGCGCCGGAGGAGTTGGCCATCCTCCACAAGCTGCGCAAGGTCCTGCACTCGCTGGACTCGCAGGCGGCGATGGATCTGCTGCTCGACAAGCTCAAGAAGACACGTACCAACATCGAGTTCCTGATGCAGATCGCGAAGTCGACGCCGGGGGAGTAACCCTCCCCGGGTGACGACGAAGGGGCACGGCCGTCGCGGCCGTGCCCCTTCGTCATGTCCGCAGGCCCGACACCCGCGCCGTGAGTTGATGGAATTTTCCTTCGGTTCAGTCGACAGATATTGAAACTTCTATTCATTGCCGGGTTGACTGTCGTCCATGCGTACCCGCAGACGATCCGCCCGCCGCACCGGCGTCCTGCTGCTGACGCCGCTGCTCGCCCTGGCCCTGTCGCCGCCGGCCACTGCCGCCCCCACCGTCGCCCCGCCCGCCGTCGCCTCACCGTCCGGCACCGCACCATCCATGGCCTCACCCACCATCGCGGAGGACGCGCCGTCCGCGTCCTCCCGCCCTGCCGGCTCGGTCAGCCTTGCCGCCGTCCCGACGGTCGCGACCGCCCCGACCGCCGCAGTTGGTGGTCTGGAGCCGGCCGGCGGGCTGGAGACCACGAAGGCCACCCGGCCGGTCGCGCCCGGCGTGCAGTTGACGTCCTTCGACCGGTACGACGCCGAGGGCTGGCTGCGCGCCGACGCGCTCACCACCGACCTGGGCGGCGGCTCCACCGTCGACTACGTCAACTCCGGCGCTGTCAGTCGGGCCGAGCCGCTGCGAAAGGCGGTGGACCAGTCGCACGCGGTCGCCGCGGTCAACGGCGACTTCTTCGACATCAACAACTCCGGCGCCGCCCAGGGCGTCGGCGTCCGTGACGGTGAGTTGATCCAGTCGGGGGTCAACGGTCACCGCAACGCGGTGGCGGTCACCACGAACGGGCTCGGGCGGGTGATCGAGGTGAACTTCGACGGCAGCGCAACCCTGCCCAGCGGGCCGGTCCCGCTGACCCAGTTCAACAACATGGTGCAGGCCGACGGCATTGGCGCCTTCACCGAGCTGTGGGGGACGTACACCCGGCAGCGTGCCGTCGAGGGCGCGGCCCGGGTGGTCGAGGTCACAGTGACCAACGGTCGGGTGGCCGCCGTGGGGAGCGTGGCCGGTAGCGGCCCGATCGTCGCGGGCAGCACCGTGCTGCTCGGTCGCGACCTCGGCGCGGACGCGCTGGCCGGCCTGCGCCCCGGCGACCCGGTGACGACGGCCTGGCGACCGAAGCCCTCCGACGGCAGCACCCTGCACGCGGCGGTCGGGGGCGGCAACGTCCTGGTCCGCGACGGCGTCGTGCAGAGCATCGCCGACCCGACCCTCGCTCCCCGCACCGCCGTCGGGTTCAGCGCCGACGGTCGAAAGATGATCATGCTGACGGTGGACGGCCGTCAGGTCGACAGTCGCGGCGTGACGCAGACCGAGATGGGCCGGATGATGGCCGAGCTGGGCGCCCACCACGCGCTCAACCTCGATGGTGGCGGATCGTCCACGCTGCTGGCCCGGGAACCGGGCGCGCCCGCCGTGCAGCTGGAGAACGGCCCCTCCGACGGCAGCGAGCGGGCCGTGCCCAACGGCCTGGCCATCTACGCGCCGAAGGGCAGCGGGCGACTCACCGGTTACTGGGTCGAGACGGCCAGCGACCCCACCGCCGCCCCGGGCGTCTCGCCGGTGCGAGGGGGGCGGCCCGACCGGGTCTTCCCGGGGCTGACCCGCACCCTCACCGCATCCGGCTACGACGAGACGTACGGCCCGGCGGCCGGCGCCCCCACCTGGCGGGCGACCCCGGCGGTACGCGGTCGGGTCGACAGTGACGGCGTGTTCCACGCCGGCGTGCCGGGGGCCAGCACGGTCACCGCCGCACGGGGACGGGTCACCGGCTCGCTGAACCTCACAGTGCTCGGCCCGCTGGCCCGGGTCGGCACCACAGCGCCGCGGGTCGGACTGACCGGCCGGGACGGTGACGCAGTGGTCGGCGTTGTCGGGTACGACGCCGAAGGCAACACCGCGCCGATCGAGCCGGCCGACCTCACCCTCGACTACGACCGGGACCTGCTGCGGATCACTCCCACCGGGGACGGAAACCTGTCCATCGCCGCGTTGCGGGACACCGGCTCGGGCCTGGTGACCGTTCACGTCGGACGCACGAGCGCCGTCCTGCCGGTCACCGTCGGGCTGACCGACGTGCCGGTCGCCGGTTTCGACGACGCCGCGTCCTGGCGGTTCAGCCAGGCCCGCGCCAGCGGTTCGGTAGCGCCGGCGCCAGGGCACACCGGCGCCGGTCTGCGCTTGTCGTACGACTTCAGCCAGTCCACCGGCACGCGGGCCGCGTACGCCGATCCGCCCGCCTGGATCGAGGTGCCCGGTCAGCCGCAGGCCTTCGGGATGTGGATCCACGGCAACGGCACCGGGGAGTGGCCCAGCCTGCACCTGCACGACGCCCAGGACACTCAGCACGTGCTGCGTGGCCCGCTGATCACCTGGACCGGCTGGCGGTACGTGGAGTTCGCGGTGCCGGCCGGGGTGCAGTACCCGGTGCGGGTACGCCGCTTCTACGTGGCCGAGACGAACGCCGCGGCGCAGTACACCAGCGAGGTGATCATCGACGACCTGGTGGCGAAGGTGCCCCCGACGGTCGACGTGCCGGAGGTGGCCCCGCGTACCGATCGGGTGGTGGTCCGCGACGGCACTGTGGATGGCGCGCCGTGGCGGTTCGCAGTGCTCTCCGACGCCCAGTTCGTCGCCGCCGACCCGGACAGCGACCTGGTCGCCCAGGCCCGGCGGACGTTGCGCGAGGTGCGGGCGGCCCGGCCGGACTTCCTCCTGATCAACGGCGACTTCGTGGACACCGCCTACCCGGCCGACTTCGCGCTGGCCCGGCGGATCCTCGACGAGGAGTTGGGTGACGCGCTGCCCTGGTACTACGTGCCCGGCAACCACGAGATCATGGGCGCCCCGATCAGCAACTTCGCGGCCGCGTTCGGTGCCACCTCCCGGGTGTTCGACCACAACGGCACCCGGTTCGTCACGCTGAACTCGTCCACCGGGACGCTGCGCGGCGGAGGCTTCGACCAGGTACGGATGCTCCGCGAGACGCTGGACGCGGCGGCCACCGACCGGCACGTGGGTTCGGTCGTCGTCCTGCACCACCACCCGCCGCGTGACCCCAGCCCGGCGCAGGCCAGCCAGCTCGGCGACCGTAAGGAGGCGGCGCTGCTGGAGCAGTGGCTCGCCGACTTCCAGCACCGCACCGGAAAGGGCGCGCTGTTCGTGGGCGGGCACGTCGGCACCTTCCACGCCGAACGGGTGGACGGGGTGCCGTACGTGATCAACGGCAATGCGGGCAAGACGCCGTCCACCCCTGCCGACCAGGGCGGCTTCACCGGCTGGACGGAGTTCGGCGTGGACCCGGTGACCCCGGCCGAGGCCGACCGGGCCCGCCGCAACCCGCTCGCCGAGGGCCCGCGCTGGGTGGACGCGGAGTTCCACGCGCACGCCGACCGCCTCACGGTGGCCGCCCCGGCCGGCGTCGTGGTCGGCACCCCCGCGGCGGTCACCGCCACGCTGACCCAGCCCGGCGGGCGTACGGTCCCGGTGGCCGCACCGGTCAGCGCCGACTGGTCGGCCTCGCCGGGAGTGCACGTCGGCTCGGCGGCGGGGGTGCGCCCCTGGCACACCGCCCGGTTCGACCCGGCCACCGGCACCCTGACGGCACTGCGGCCCGGTGCGCCGATACGCCTGACGGTCGAGGTCAACGGCGCCCGTGCCGAGGCCACCATCAGCGTCACCGGCTGAACTGTCCGGACGGGCCCCCACACGCGGGGCCCGTCCGGACACCTCAGAAGTCGCCGTCGGCCACCTGAAATACGGTCAGGCCGAGGGACCGCCACATCTGGACCACCTGGACGCGGTCGTCGAAGACGCCAGCCACCCGGTAACGGTCCCGGATCTCCCGGTCGTAGATCTCCCGTTTGACGATCGAGTCCTTCCGGGAGTCGCCGACGGCGCGCAGGTGCAGGCCCAGGTAGGGCACTCGTACGTGCCGGGCCAGCCACGCCTCGGTGGCCGCGCGGGCGGAGGCGTCCCGTCCCGAGCAGAAGACCACCCCGTAGCCGGCGGCGTGCATCGCCCGGACCGCCGCTATCACCGCCGTGTTCGGCTGGTCCTGGCCCACCCGGGTCATGTCGTACGGGCTGCGGGAGACGGCCAGCGCGACGGTCCCGTCGATGTCCACCAGGACGATCTCCGGTGGCTCGGCCGACGGCGGGTGCACCACGGCGGGGCGTCCGGTGCGGGCCTGCGGCACCGGCAGCGGCAGCTCCCGACCCTGCAGGTACCGCTCGTGCAGTCGGCGGATCGCGTCCGCGCCGACCTGGTCGGCGGCCGGCCGGGCGGCGTCGCGGCGCAGGCACTCGTCCAGCGGCACGTCGGTGAAGTCGTGCACCTCGAAGTCCGCGCCGTGGCGGGCGGCCAGCTCGGCCCAGCCTCGCAGGGTCCGCGCGCGCAGGTTGGTGTCGTCGACGCAGACGTCCGCCCGGGCCCGCAGCAGCGCCTCGACCTGAGCCTGCTGTACGGCGGTCACCTGCGCCTCGGCCCACTGGGTGAACAACCGTTCGCCGTGCAGCATCCGGCGCAGATCGTCCCGGTTGACCCGCGACACGGACGGCTGGAGCGTGCGGGCGAACGTCGTCTTGCCCGAGGCGGGCAGTCCCCGGGTGGCGATCAGGCGGGTCATCGACACATCTCCGGCTCGGCGGGCGTACCCCGGCCGGGGTACCTGGCGGCGGTCCGCCGGGTGCGCGAATGCCCCGCCGGGCGGCGGGAATGCGGACGGGTAGGCACGTGTTGACGATGCCGGACGAGGTGTGTGGCCCGACTACCGGGTCGGCTCAGGCCCATGGCACACTGGTCAATCGGCCACCGGTTCCGGTTCACGCCCGAGCCCGTCGCGTACGGCGCGACGAGCGATGACGGCGACCCGGCGACCACCAACGAGAGGACCGAGGCGATGAAGGCAAACATCCACCCGGAGTACGTGACCACCGAGGTCAGCTGCTCCTGTGGCAACACGTTCACGACCCGCAGCACCGCCAAGGGCGGGGCGATCCACGCCGAGACCTGCAGCGCCTGCCACCCGTTCTACACCGGTAAGCAGCGCGTTCTCGACACCGCCGGCCGGGTCGCGAAGTTCCAGCAGAAGTACGCCAAGGTTCAGGCCAAGAAGGCCAAGTAACTCCTCGTTCGGCGCCCGCGTCCGGTTTTCACCGGATGCGGGCGCCGTCCGCATTTTTCCCCCCCTTCTGCCCGGCCGTTGGCCTCCCGGCCCCGGCCCGGTCGTCGCGCACCGTCGAAGGAGCATCCGCAGCATGAGCAGCGAGCGTCTGACCGGCCTTCTCGACGAGTACGCGCAGCTGGAGAAGCGGTTGGCCGATCCGGCCATCCACGCCGACCAGGCCACCGCGCGCAGGGTCGGCCGCCGGTACGCCGAGCTGGTGCCGCTGCACAAGGCCGCCGACGAGTTGGAGCAGGCCCGCGCCGATCTGGCCGCGGCCCGCGAGTTGGCCGCCGAGGACCCGTCCTTCGCGGCTGAGGCGGATGCCATCGCCGGGTCCCTGCCGGTGTTGGAGGAGCGGCTCGCCGAGCTGCTCATTCCGCGCGACCCGCACGACGCCAAGGACGTGATCGTCGAGATCAAGGCCGGTGAGGGTGGCGAGGAGTCGGCGCTGTTCGCCGGTGACCTGCTGCGGATGTACACCCGGTACGCCGAGCGGCACGGCTGGGTCACCGAGGTGATCGACGCGCAGGATTCCGACCTCGGCGGGGTCAAGGACGTCTCCCTGGCGATCAAGACCAAGGGTGTGCCGGACGGCGGCAACGGCGTCTGGTCGCGGCTCAAGTGGGAGGGCGGCGTGCACCGGGTGCAGCGTGTCCCGGTGACCGAGTCGCAGGGCCGGATCCACACCAGCGCCGCCGGGGTGCTGGTGTTGCCGGAGGCCGAGGACGTCGACGTCACCATCGACCAGAACGAACTGCGCATCGACGTGTTCCGCTCGTCCGGCCCGGGTGGCCAGTCGGTGAACACCACCGACTCGGCGGTGCGGATCACCCATTTGCCGACCGGCATCGTCGTCTCCTGCCAGAACGAGAAGTCCCAGTTGCAGAACCGGGAGCAGGCGATGCGGATCCTCCGGGCCCGGCTGCTCGCCGCCGCCCAGGAGCAGGCCGACGCCGCCGCCTCGGACGCGCGCAAGGCGCAGGTGCGCACCGTGGATCGCTCGGAGCGGATCCGCACCTACAACTTCCCGCAGAACCGGATCACCGATCACCGGATCGGCTACACCGCGTACAACCTGGATCTGGCGCTCGGCGGCGAGCTGGACGGGGTGCTGGACGCCCTCACCGAGGCCGACCGGGCCGCCCGGCTCGCCGGCGACACCGAACTGACCCGCCGCTGACCGCGGCCCCGAGCTGACCGGGGCGTCCGGCGTCGGCCGGGCGGTCAGCTCGCGCGGGGGCGGGTCTTGGCGCGGAGCATCTCGCGGTCGGCCTGTTCGAACGCGACGCTGAGCGCGTCGCGCAGCCCGCTGCCACCGGAGACCTCGGCGAAGCCGATGCTCACCCCGACCGGGGTGCCGGGCACCAACGACTCCCAGTCCTCCAGGCGGACAGCGGCCTCGATCCGGCGGGCCACCTCGGCGGCCTCGGTCATGCCCGTGTCCGGCAGCACCACCACGAATTCGTCACCGCCGTAGCGGGCCACGAAGTCGCCCCGGCGCATCACCCGGTTGATCACGCCGGCGATGCGCTGCAGCACCAGGTCGCCGGAGTGGTGCCCGTGCCGGGTGTTCACCGCCTTGAAGCCGTCCAGGTCGCAGACGCCGATCACGACCCGTTCGCCACGGGTGACCACGGCGGTGATGTAGCGCTCCAGTCGGCGGCGGTTGGGCAGCCCGGTGAGCGGGTCGGTCAACGCCTCGCCCTCGAAGCGCGCCGCCTCGCGGCGCATCTCCTCGTGGTCGATGCGGGCGGCGATGCCGTCGATGTAGACGTCGCGCAGCCGGTCGTTGCGCTGCGCGGCGAGCCGGAACGCCAGCCGGTCGGCCCGGTGCGCGGCCAGGTGGTCCCCGGCGCGGGTCAGCGCGATGCTGCGCAGCCGGGCCGGCTCGGCCGCCCCGAGCGTCTCGTTGGAGACCTGGACGGTGTCCAGTCGGGCGACCGCCTCGATCGGCCGACCGGCGGCGACGGCGAGGCACACCTGCCCGAGCTGACGCAGGTCGCGGGCGCGGGCGCTGTCCCCGCCGTGGGTGATCAACCGGGCCGGCTCGGGGCCCTCGGTGGCCACCTGGTCGCCGAGCGCGGCCTGTCGGGCCGCCGCGTAGCCGTACGCGGCGAGGCTGCTCGGGCGTAGTTGGCCGGCCCGCCCGGCGCGGACGAAGCGGGTCAGGTCGGCGGCCACGTCCCGGAGCACCCGCAGACAACCGTCGCTGTCGCCGTTGTGGTCCAGGGCCACGGCGTTGCGCAACCGGATGCCCGGCGCGGCGAACGTCTCCTCCGGGATCCCGGCGGTCAGCCCGAGCTGCCGGGCCCGCTCGATGGCGCCCAGGGCGTACCCGTGGAAGCTGAGGTAGCTGTAGGCCATGGCCAGGTCGTGCCAGCCCCAGGCGGTGTCCCGGTCCGGGTCGGCGACGGCGCCCAGGGCCCGGGCCGCCCGGACGAGGTGCATGACGCAGCGGTCCAGTGCGCCCTGGTGGTGCGCGGCGAGCGCGGCCAGCGCGTTGAGGTGACCGTGCAGGTAGGGCTCGGCCAGGTCGCGGACCGCCGCCGACGCCTCTTCGATGGCCCGGGTGAACTCCGCGGTCCGGCCGAGATTGATCAGCGCCGAGAGGCGCTGCACCATGGCGTCCGCTCGCGCCGCCGGGTTGTTGGTGGTGCGGATCACACGCTCCAGCAGGACGTACGCCTCCGCGGAGCGGCTGGCCTCCTGCAACGCCCGGGCGTGCGTGAGGGCGTCAACCTGGTCATCGACCCGGTCGAGCCAGCCCACCCGCCAACCTCCTGTCTTGCGCGCCTGGGCGCACCTGTTCGTCACGTCGCCCGCGACGCTTCATGATTATGTCGTGAGTACTTTGCCGCAACACCCCCCCGAAGGGACAGGCCCCATCCGGCCGTCCGCCGCAGTGGCCCGAGCGGCCCGCGCGCTCACCGCCGCCGGGGTCGGCTCGGCCCGGGTGGAGGCCGAGTTGCTGGCGGCGTACGTGCTGGGAATTCCCCGGGGTCGGCTGGCTCTCGCCGACGACCTGAGCGACGACCAACTGGTGCGGCTCGACGAGTTGACGCGCCGCCGCGCAGCGCGTGAGCCGTTGCAGCACCTGACCGGTCGGGCCGGGTTCCGGCACCTGGAGCTGTCGGTCGGCCCGGGTGTCTTCGTGCCCCGGCCGGAGACCGAGCTGTTGGCCGGCTGGGGTGTCGAGCAGGCCCAGGGCCGACCCGACCCGGTGGTGGTGGACCTGTGCAGCGGCTCCGGCGCGATCGCTCTGGCGGTGGCTCAGGAGCTGCCGGGAGCGCGGGTGATCGCGGTGGAGCGGTCCACGGCGGCGCTGGCCTGGCTGCGGCGCAACGCGGCGGAGCGCGCCGCGGCCGGGGACCGCCCGATCGAGGTGGTCGAGGCCGACGTGACAGCGCCGGACCTGCTGGCCGAGCTGGTGGGCCGGGTGGACGTGCTGCTCTGCAACCCGCCGTACGTACCGGACGACGTGGTGGTCCCGCCGGAGGTGGCCGGGCACGACCCGGCGGAGGCGGTCTTCGGCGGCGCGGACGGTCTGGTGGTGATCCGGCCGGTCGTCGCCCGGGCTGCGGTGCTGTTGCGCCCGGGGGGCGTGCTCGGCGTCGAGCACGACGACACCCACGGCGCGGCGGTGCCCGAGCTGTTCGCCGAGAACGGTGGCTTCACCGCTGTCGCCGAGCATCTGGACCTCACCGGGCGTCCCCGCTACGCCACCGCGTCCCGACGGGCGGACTGCCACCACGCCCCGATCGGGGCGGCGTGGCAGACTGACTCCTCGTGATGCTCTACGACTGCCGGTCGCCCGCCGATCGGGACCGCGGCATCGCTGCGGCGATCGAGGCGGTCAAGAACGGCGAGCTGGTTGTTCTCCCGACGGACACCGTGTATGGGATCGGCGCGGACGCGTTCACCCCGTACGCGGTGAAGGCGCTGCTCGACGCCAAGGGCCGGGGTCGGCAGATGCCGCCGCCGGTGCTGATCGGCTCGCGGCACACGCTGGACGGGTTGGTCTTCTCGCTGCCCACTGCCGCACGGGACCTCGTGGAGGCGTTCTGGCCGGGTGCGCTGACGATCGTGGTCGAGCACTCGCCGAGCCTGCAGTGGGACCTGGGCGACAAGACCGGCACTGTGGCAGTGCGCATGCCGCTGCACCCGGTGGCGTTGGAGGTGCTGCGCGAGACCGGCCCGATGGCTGTCTCGTCGGCCAACAAGACCGGCCAGCCTGCGGCGGTCACCGCCGAGGAGGCGCGTGACCAGCTCAGCTACTCGGTGCGTGCCTATCTGGAGGCCGGTCCCTGCCCGGACCCGGTGCCCAGCACGATCGTGGATCTGACCGGTGAGGTGCCGCAGTTGTTGCGGGCCGGGGCGATCTCGCTGGAGAAGCTGCGCGACGTGGTTCCGGATCTCGTCGACGGTCGGGCGGTCTGAGTGCCCCCGTTCACGGTTCTGCACGTCTGCATGGGCAACATCTGTCGCTCGCCGATGGCGGAGCGGCTGCTGGCCCTGGCGGTGCGGGAGCGGCTGACCCGGCGTTCGCAGGACCCGGCCCAGGCCGAGGAGCTGGTGCACAGCCACAGTGCCGGCACTGGTGGCTGGCACGCGGGCGAGGAGATGAACCCGCCGGCGGCGCGGCAGGTCACCGGCCGTGGTGGGGACGTGGCAGGCTTCGCCGCGCGCAAGCTGCGCTCGGACCACATCGACGCCGCCGACCTGGTGCTGACCGCCACCGCCGACCAGTTCGAGTACGTGGTGGCGCTTCGTCCGGACGCGGCGGCCCGCACGTTCGTGCTGGGGGAGTTCGGCCGGCTGCTGGCCGCTGTGGACGCCGCAGCGCTGCCGCCGGGTGACGCCACCCCGGAGGCCGTGTACGCCCGTGGGGTGGCCCTGGTGGCGGCGGCTCACGACGCACGGTTGGGCGCTTCGGCGCTGACCACCGATGATCTGGACGACCCGTGGGGTCGTGGCGACCAGTGCTTCAGCCGGGTCGCCGACGAGATCGAGGAGACGGTCCACCCGCTGGCCGGCGCGCTGCTCCCCTGAGCGTGGTGCGAGTTTCCTCCGGGTTTGGGGAAAACCCAGGGCTAAAGGTGCGTTCCGGGTCATTCTGAACGGGTCCTAGCGTGACCGGCTCCTGCGGGGAGAGCTGATGATCCGGGCCCAACTCGACAAACTGCTGACCGTGGTGATCGCCGGAGTGCTGGCCGGGTTGGTGCTGGCCGCCGCCGCGCTGCCAGCGGCCCTGGTCTTCGGTATCGGCTTCAGCGCCCTGTCGACGCCGTACTCGGAGCTGCCGAACACACTCCGGACGCCGCCCACCGCGCAGCGCTCCAACCTCTACGCCAACGACGGCACCACAGTGATCACCTCCTTCTACCAGGAGGACCGGGTGGACGTGCCGCTGCACGAGGTGGCCCCGGTGATGCGCCGGGCGATCGTGGCCGCCGAGGACGTCCGGTTCTACCAGCACAGCGGGGTCGACCTGCGGGGCGTGGTGCGCGCGTTCACCGTCAACAAGCGCGACGGCCGGACCCGGCAGGGCGCCTCCACGCTGACCATGCAGTACGTCCGCAACGTGCTCAGCAACGATCCCCGGCTGACCGAGGCGCAGCGCGACGCCGCCACCGAACTCACCACCGTCCGCAAGCTCCAGGAGATGCGGTACGCGCTCGCGTTGGAGCGGGAACTCGACAAGGACGAGATCCTGACCCGCTACCTCAACATCGCCTACTTCGGTGCCGGGGCGTACGGCATCGCGGCGGCCAGCAAGCGGTACTTTTCCCGTTCCCCGGCCGAGTTGACCCTGTCCCAGGCGGCACTGCTCGCCGGTCTGGTGCGTTCGCCGGACAGCGACGATCCGATCAACGGCGACGCCGACAGCGCGGTCGCCCGGCGGTCGTACGTGTTGGAGCGGCTGGTGGAGTCGGGGCAGGTGCCGGCGGACGCGGCGGCGGCGGCACGCGCCGAACCGCTGCAACTGCGACCCAGCGAGACCCCGAACGACTGCACGGGCGTGCCCGACGCGCACAACGACTGGGGCTTCTTCTGCGACTGGTTCACCCGCTGGTGGAGCAGCCAGTCCGCGTTCGGGGCGACAGCCGACGAGCGGCAGCGCGCGCTGCGCCGGGGCGGCTTCTCCATCGTGTCGTCGCTGGACCCGGGGGTGCAGCGGGCCACCACCGAGCAGGTGCTGAAGATCTATCCGACGACCAGGGCCGAGGCGGTGCCCACCGCCGTGGTGCAACCGGGCACCGGGCGGGTGCTGGCGATGTCGGTGAACCGCGCCTACAGCGTCGCGGACAACCCGGTCGGGCAGAAGAACCGCCCGAACACCGTCAACCAGTTGATCGCCGGCGGCGGCGCGATCGAGGGGTACCAGGGCGGCTCGACGTTCAAGCTCTTCACCCTGCTGGCCGCGCTGGAGTCCGGTCTGCCGCTGTCGACGGACTTCGTGGCGCCGACCCAGTTGCTCACCCGCTTTCCGGTGACCGGTGAGGCGAGCTGCGACGGACGGTGGTGCCCGGCGAACGCCAGCCCGTCGTCGATGGACGGCCCCCGCACCATGTGGAGCGCGTTCGGCCGCTCGGTGAACACGTACTTCGCCTGGCTCACCGAGAAGGTCGGCGCCGACCGGGTGGTGGAGATGGCCGAGCGGCTCGGCATCGTGCTGCGGGCCGAGTCCGACGCCAAGCTGGCCCGCTACGGCGCAAAGGACTGGGGTCCGTTCACCCTCGGCGTGGCCGCGACGACCCCGTTGGACCTGGCCAGCGCGTACGCCACGGTGGCGGCCGAGGGGACCTGGTGCGCGCCGCTGCCGGTGGTCTCGATCACCGACTCGGGCGGCCGGCCGGTCGACGCGGCCAAGCCGGACTGCCGACAGGTGCTCGACGCCGACGTGGCGCGGGCGGCCACCGACGCGGCCCGCTGCCCGGTCGGCGACCAGTCGATGTACGGACGCTGCGACGGCGCCACCGCACCCGGGCTGCGGGCGAAGCTCGGCCGCCCGGTGGCGGGCAAGACCGGCAGCTCGGAACGGTACGAGACGGAAACGGTGGTGGCGTTCACGCCGCAACTCGCTGTCGCCTCGATGGCCGCGAACCCGGACGATCCCCGGGACGCGGTCGGTCAGGCGGTGCAGGCGCAGATGGTGAACGCGGTCGGCGAGGTGCTCGCCTTCGCCCTGCGTGACCAACCGGTCCGCGACTTCGTCCCGCCCAGCGAACGAACGGCCCTCCAGGTCAGCGGAGCCCGCACCGGCAACTAACCCTCATCCACCCCCGCCCACGCTCCCCGCTCCCCGCCCACCCTCTCCCGTCGATCTTGCACTTTCTGTCTGAACGAATGGTGCAGATGCCAACGAAGCGGCAACACAAAGTGCAAGATCGACGGGAGAGGGCGGGGGCAGCGGCGAGGGCTTGGGGGCTGTTAGGGGGTTTGTTCGGCGTTGCGGGATATGTTGCGGGCCATTCCGCCGAAGACCACAGCGTGGAACGGGGCCACGGACTTCCAGTAGGCGTGCCCCGGCAGGCCGCGCGGCAGGAAGACGGCGCGTTGCTGGTAGCGGCTGCGGCCGTCGTCGGCTGGCATCACCCGCATCTCCAGCCAGGCCCGGCCGGGCAGCCGCATCTCGGCGCGCAGTCGCAGCAGCTCGCCCGGAACGATCTCCTCGACTCGCCAGAAGTCCAGCGCCTCACCGACCTGGAGGCGGTGCGGGTCGCGTCGGCCCCGCCGCAGCCCGACGCCGCCGACCAGCCGGTCCAGCCAACCGCGGATCGACCAGGCGAGGGGGAACGAGTACCAGCCGTGTTCGCCGCCGACTCCCTCGACGACCCTCCAGAGCGCCGCTGGTGGTGCGTCCACCGTCCGCTCCCGGACGTCGGTGTAGGCGGTGCCACCGGACCACTCCGGGTCGGTGGGCAGTGGCTCGGCGGGCGCGTCCGGGCCGCTCGCCGTGGACCAACGGGTCTCCACCTGGGCGTCGCGGACCTTGGCCAGCGCCAGTGCCACCGCCTCGTCGAAGCCGGTCAGCCCGCCGGGCGGGTCCGGAACGTAGCGGGCGATGTCGTGTTCGTGGGCTACCGCCTCGTGGATGAGGCTCTCCACCAGCGGGCGGGCGATCTTGTTCGGCACCGGGGTGATCAGACCGACCCAGTGCGAGGAGAGCGACGGGGTGAGCGGGCGGACCGGCACGATGATCCGCTGGCGCAGCCCGGCCACCCGGGCGTAGCGCTGCATCATCTCGCGGAAGGTCAGCACGTCCGGCCCGCCGATGTCGAAGCCCCGGTTGACCTCGGCCGGCAGGTCCGCGCAGCCGGCCAGGTAGTGCAGCACGTCGCGGACCGCGATCGGTTGGATCCGGTTGCGGACCCAGCGTGGGGTGATCATGGCGGGCAGCCGCTCGGTCAGGTACCGCAGCATCTCGAACGACGCCGAGCCAGACCCGATGATCACTGCGGCGCGGAGCACCGCGGTGGGCACCCCGCTCTCCAGCAGGATCCGACCCACCTCGGCACGGGACCGCAGGTGCGGCGAGGGCACCTCCGCGTCGGACGCCGGCTCCGGGCCGCCCAGGTAGACGATCCGCCGTACGCCGGCCGAGCGCGCCGCCGCCGCGAAGTTGGTCGCCGCCGCCCGGTCGGCCGCCTCGAAGTCGGACCGGCCCAGCGAGTGCACCAGGAAGTACGCGACGTCCACGTCGGCGAACGCGGCGGCCAGCGTCTCCGGTCGACTCAGGTCTCCTTCGACGATCTCGGCCGCCGACGCCCAGGGCACATCGCGCAGCCGCACCGCCTTGCGGGCGAGGCAGCGCACTGTGTGTCCGTCGGCGAGCAGCAGCGGCGTCAGCCGCCCGCCGATGTAGCCGGTCGCTCCGGTGACGAGGCATCTCACAGCTCCCAGTCTGCGGCCCCCTAGACTCGTTCGCTGTGGAGACCGAGACGAGCACCTTCTGGGGGCCGGATTTCGCGCAGCTCAGGGCCACCGACCCGGAGATCGCCGGGGTGGTCCTCGGCGAGCTGGACCGGTTGCGCGGCGGCCTGCAGCTCATCGCCAGCGAAAACCTGACCTCGCCGGCGGTGCTGGCCGCGCTCGGTTCGACGCTGACCAACAAGTACGCCGAGGGTTACCCGGGCCGGCGCTACTACGGCGGCTGCGCCGAGGTGGACCGGGCCGAGGAGATCGGCATCGCCCGGGCCAAGGAGCTCTTCGGGGCCGAGCACGCCAACCTCCAGCCGCACTCCGGGGCGAGCGCCAACCTGGCCGCGTACGCCGCTCTGGTGCAGCCGGGGGACACGGTGCTGGCGATGGACCTGCCGCACGGCGGGCACCTCACCCACGGCAGCCGTGTGAACTTCTCCGGCACGTGGTTCCACCCGGTCGGCTACCCGGTCCGGCCGGACACCGAGCAGATCGACTACGACGAGGTACGGGACCTGGCACGGGCGCACCGACCCAAGCTGATCATCTGTGGGGCCACCGCGTACCCGCGCCTGATCGACTTCGCGCGGTTCCGGGAGATCGCCGACGAGGTCGGGGCGTACCTGATGGTGGACGCGGCGCACTTCATCGGCCTGGTGGCCGGTCGGGCGATCCCGTCCCCGGTGCCGTACGCCGACGTCGTCTGCGCCACCACCCACAAGGTGCTGCGGGGGCCGCGCGGCGGCATGATCCTGTGCCGCGAGTCGCTGGCCCAGCGGATCGACAAGGCGGTCTTCCCGTTCACCCAGGGCGGCCCGCTGATGCACGCGGTGGCGGCGAAGGCGGTCGCGCTGCGCGAGGCCGCCCAGCCGGAGTTCCAGACGTACGCGCGGCAGGTGGTCAGCAACGCCCAGGCGCTCGCCGCCGGGTTGGCCGACGAGGGGATGCGCCCGGTGTCCGGTGGCACCGACACCCACCTCGCCCTGATCGACCTGCGGGAGCTGGGGGTGACCGGCGCCGAGGCCGAGCGACGCTGCGACGCCGCGTCGATCACCCTGAACAAGAACGCCATCCCGTACGACCCGCAGCCGCCGGTGGTGGCCTCGGGCATCCGGGTGGGCACGCCGAGCGTCACCACGCAGGGAATGCGCGAGGGGGAGCTGCGCCAGGTGGCGACGTTGATCGCCCGTGCGGTGCGCACCGATCCCGGGGCTCCGGGTGGTGCCGACGAGCTGATCCGGCTCGGTGCCGAGGTGTCCGAGCTGGTCGCGGCGTTCCCGGCGTACCCCCGTGGCTGAGCCCGGGGTGGTCGAGCCGGACACCGACCGGCGGTGGCGGCTGCGGCACCTGCCGGTGCTGTTGGCCGCGTCCGCGGCGCTCGCCGTGGTCGCCGCGGTGGTGGGCGGGGTGACCGGTGGCGTGACGGCCGCGCTCGGCGCGGCGGCCGGCGTGGGCGTCACCGTGCTCAGCTACACCCTCACCACTGTGGTGCTGGCCCGGGCCGACCGGGTCAACCCGCAGTTGCTGCTGCCGCTCGGCCTGGGCCTGTACGTGCTGAAGTTCAGCCTGCTGGGTGCGGTGCTGGTGGCGGTGGCGTCGACCGGTTGGCCCGGTTTGATCCCTCTCTGCCTCGGCATCGTCGCCGGGGTGGCAGTGTGGACTGCGGTGCACCTCTGGTGGCTGACCACGGTGCACGCTCGCCGACCGCGCGGCTGACCTGGCGGTCGTCCCGATCAGCGGACGCGCCGCAATGTGTCGGCCTCCGGTCATTTTCCGACGGGCGGAAGGGGAGTAGCGTGCCCACAGACGACGGCGCCCACGAGAAGCCCACACAACCACGGTTGTGCGGGGGGTGAGGCACAGCCTCGTCTTCCCGGCTGATATCGTTCGCCCCGTCATGGCTGGTGACCAAACCCCCCGTCCCGCCGGTGAACCGGACGATTATCCGTCCGGCGCCGGTCAGGGTTGGACCGCGCTCAGCTACCTCATCGGAGGCATGCTCGTGTGGGGTTTCATCGGCTGGCTGGTCGACCAGTGGCTCGATACCGGTGGCGTCGCCACCGGCATCGGCGTCGTGCTCGGCGTGACCGGGGGGATCATCCTCGTCGTCCGTCGGCTCGGCACGCCTACTTAGGAAGGGACACGGTGTTCGGACAGGCGAACGTTCTGGCAGCGGGCCAGGCGGCATTCCCACCCAGTGTGGACGACTTCTACCTGCCCGCGATCGCGCCCTGGGGTGTGGAGAACGCTCCGTGGTTCACCAAGTTCACGCTGATGATCTGGATCGCGGTCGGCGTTCTGATCATCTTCTTCCTGGCGACCTATCGGAACCCGAAGTTGGTGCCGACCAAGAAGCAGTGGTTCGCCGAGTCGATCTACGGCTTCGTCCGGAACAACATCTCGGTCGACATGATCGGTCACCAGGGTGTGCGGTTCGCTCCCTACTTCACGACGCTGTTCTGCTTCGTGCTGCTGACGAACGCGTTCGCGATCATTCCGCTCTTCCAGATCTCGCCGAACTCGCACATAGCGTTCCCGGCGATCCTCGCCGTGATCAGCTACGTGCTTTTCAACTACATCGGCATCCGGCACCACGGCTTCGGCAAATACTTCAAGCACGCCCTGATCCCCCCGGCACCGTGGTACATCCTGCCGCTGCTGATCCCGATCGAGGCGTTCTCGACCTTCATCATCCGGCCGTTCTCGCTGGCCGTCCGTCTCTTCGCGAACATGTTCGCCGGCCACATGCTCCTGCTGGTCTTCACGCTCGGCGGCTTCGCGATGCTCAACGCCAACGCCTGGCTGGCGCCGATCTCGGTGGTCTCCTGGGTGATGACAGTGGCGCTGACGCTCCTCGAGGCGCTGGTCATCGTCCTGCAGGCCTACGTCTTCACCGTGCTGAGCGCCAGCTACATCCAGGGCGCGCTCGCCGAAGAGCACTGATCCACGCACCAACCGTTGTCGTCCCGCGTGAGAGTCACGCGTGATAACCAGGAGGAACCACACCAATGGACGCTAGCGTTCTCGCCGAGGTCACCGGTAGCACCGCTGCCATCGGCTACGGTCTCGCCGCCATCGGCCCGGGCATCGGCGTTGGCCTGGTCTTCGCCGCCTACATCCAGTCGACCGCCCGGCAGCCCGAGTCGTCGCGCATGACCCTGCCGTACGTCTGGATCGGCTTCGCCGTCATCGAGGCGCTCGCGCTGTTCGGCATCGCCTTCGGCTTCATCTGGGCCGGCTGATCCCGCCCCTTCCGACCGGGAGGTCACCCATGTTGTTCCTCCTCGCCGCCGAGGGTGGTGAGTCAGACCACAACCCGATCATTCCGATCTGGCAGGAGATCGTGGTCGGCACGGTCGCCTTCGCCGTGCTCTGCTTCGTGCTGATGAAGTTCGTCTTCCCGCGCATGGAGCAGACGTTCCAGGCTCGGGTCGACGCGATCGAGGGCGGCATCAAGCGCGCCGAGGCCGCCCAGGCCGAGGCGAACCAGCTGCTCGAGCAGTACCGTGCCCAGCTCGCTGAGGCCCGGACCGACGCCGCCAAGATCCGTGACGACGCGCGGGCCGACGCCGAGGGCATCCGGCAGGACATCCTCGCCAAGGCGCGGGAAGAGTCCGACCGGGTCATCCAGTCGGGCAAGGACGCGCTCGCCGCCGAGCGGGCCACCATCGTGCGCGAGCTGCGCGCGGAGGTCGGCACGATCGCGGTGGACCTGGCCAGCAAGATCGTTGGCGAGTCGCTGGCCGACGAGGCGCGGCGTAAGGGCACCGTCGACCGGTTCCTGAGCGGTCTCGAAAGCACGGGGGCCCGCTGATGCAGGCCGCCAGCCGGGAGTCGTACAAGGCCGGGGCCGAGCGCCTCGACGCGTACGTCCGCGGCACCGACGCGGTCGCGGCGGCACACACCGCCAACGACCTGCTCGCCGTTGCCGGGCTGCTGCGGCGCGAGCCGCGGCTGCGCCGGGCCCTCTCGGACCCGGCCCGGTCCGGCGCGGACCGCGCCGAACTGCTCGGCGGGATGCTGCGCGGCAAGATCGGCGACGGCGCGCTCGACCTGCTCGCAGCGCTGGTCTCCGGCCGTTGGTCGGCACCGTCGGAGTTGCTCGACGGTGTCGAGCGGCTCGGCGTGGAGGCGGCACTTGCCAGCACCGAGGCCTCCGGCGATCTCGGCGAGGTCGAGGACGAGCTGTTCCGCTTCGGGCAGGTCGTCGCCGGCCAGCCCGAGCTCTCGGCGGTGCTGTCCAACCCCGCGGTCCCGGTGGACCAGCGGGGGGTCCTGGTCGGCGAGCTGCTCTCCGGCAAGGCCCACCTGGCCACCATCCGCCTCATCGAGGTGGCGCTCGGCGGCTTCGGGGGGCGTTCCTTCAGCGGGTCGCTCACCCGGCTCGTGGAACTCGCCGCCGAACGGCGGGACCGTCAGGTGGCGTACGTCACCGTGGCGGCCCCGTTGAGTGACGAGGAGGAGCGCCGGCTGGGTGTGAGCCTCGCCGGGATATACGGTCGAGAGGTCTCCGTCAAGCAGACGGTGGACCCCCACGTCCTGGGTGGCGTGAGCGTGCGGGTCGGCTCCGACCTGTACGACGGCACCGTCCTGCGCCGCCTCAACGAGACCCGCAACGCGCTCGCGAAGCGCTGATCGGCACCGCCGCCCTGCGGCTGAGCGGCTCCGCCGCCCAGCGTCGGGGTGGCTCCGCCGCTCAGCGCCCGGATTGACAGACGCCATTCGGACCGGTCGGTACTAGGTATCCCGGGCCCCTGAATTTTAAGGAAGCAGAGGATGGCCGAGCTGACCATCTCGACGGAGGAGATCCGCGGCGCCCTGGAGCGCTACGTCTCTTCCTACTCGTCCGACGTCTCCCGCGAGGAGGTCGGCACCGTCGCCGACACCGGTGACGGTATCGCCCACGTCGAGGGCCTGCCCTCGACCATGACCAACGAGCTCCTGGAGTTCGAGGACGGCACGCTCGGCGTGGCGCTGAACCTCGACGTGCGGGAGATCGGAGTCGTCGTTCTCGGTGACTCCGCCAAGCTGGAGGAGGGGCAGCGCGTCAAGCGCACCGAGCGGGTTCTCTCCGTTCCGGTCGGCGACGCCTTCCTCGGCCGCGTGGTCAACGCGCTCGGCGAGCCGATCGACGCGCTCGGCGACATCGCCAACGAGGGCTTCCGCGAGCTGGAGCTGCAGGCTCCGAACGTGATGTCCCGGCAGTCCGTCGACGAGCCGCTGCAGACCGGCATCAAGGCCATCGACGCGATGACCCCGATCGGTCGGGGTCAGCGGCAGCTGATCATCGGTGACCGGAAGACGGGCAAGACGACTGTCGCCCTGGATGCCATCCTCAACCAGCGGGACAACTGGCGCACCGGCGACCCGAAGAAGCAGGTTCGCTGCATCTACGTCGCCATCGGCCAGAAGGCCTCCACGATCGCCTCCATCAAGGGGCAGCTCGAGGAGGCGGGCGCGATGGAGTTCACCACCATCGTCGCCTCGCCGGCCTCCGACCCGGCCGGCTTCAAGTACCTCGCTCCGTACACCGGCTCGTCCATCGGGCAGCACTGGATGTACGGCGGCAAGCACGTCCTGATCGTCTTCGACGACCTGAGCAAGCAGGCCGAGGCGTACCGCGCCGTGTCGCTGCTGCTGCGTCGCCCGCCGGGCCGTGAGGCGTACCCGGGTGACGTCTTCTACCTGCACTCCCGCCTGCTGGAGCGCTGCGCGAAGCTCTCCGACGAGCTGGGTGGCGGCTCGATGACCGGTCTGCCGATCATCGAGACGAAGGCCAACGACATCTCGGCCTTCATCCCGACCAACGTCATCTCGATCACCGACGGCCAGATCTTCCTGGAGACCGACCTGTTCAACCAGGGCGTCCGTCCGGCGATCAACGTCGGTACCTCGGTCTCCCGGGTCGGTGGCGCCGCGCAGGTGAAGCCGATGAAGAAGGTCGCCGGTTCGCTGCGGCTCAACCTCGCGCAGTACCGCGAGCTGGAGGCGTTCGCCGCCTTCGCCTCCGACCTGGACCGGGCCTCGCAGAACCAGCTGAACCGCGGTTCGCGTCTGGTGGAGCTGCTCAAGCAGCCGAACTACTCGCCGTACCCGGTGCAGGAGCAGGTCGTCTCGGTCTGGGCCGGCACCGAGGGCAAGCTGGACGACGTTCCGGTGGGTGAGGTCCGGCGCTTCGAGGCCGAGTTCCTCCAGTACCTGCGGCACAAGCACGAGGGTGTGCTGGCCGGCATCGCCGACAACCAGTGGAACGATGACATCATCGGCTCCCTGGACAGCGCGATCGCCGAGTTCAAGCAGGTCTTCCTCAACAAGGAAGACGAGCGTCAGGTCAACGACGCGCCGGCCACGCCGCTTGAGGGCGACGAGAACCGCGAGACGGTGACCCGCTTCCGCGACGGCGCGACCGACCGCCCGGCCGAGAGCTGATCTCGTGGCGGCCCAGGTTCGCGTTCTTCGTCAACGAATCCGCTCGGCGAAGTCGATGAAGAAGATCACCAAGGCGATGGAGCTCGTGGCGACGAGCCGGATCGCCAAGGCTCAGGCCCGGGTGCAGGCGTCCCTGCCGTACGCCCAGGCCATCACCGGTGTGCTCACGGCGCTGGCGTCCAACGCGCGGATCGACCACCCGCTGCTCACCCCGCGCGAGCGGGTGCGGCGGGCCGGCGTCCTGTTGGTCACCAGCGACCGTGGCCTGGCCGGCGGTTACAGCTCCAACGCGATCAGGATGGCGGAGTCGCTGATCGCGCGGCTCAGGGCGGACGGCAAGGAGCCGGTGCTCTACGTCATCGGGCGTAAGGGCGTCGGGTTCTACCGGTTCCGTGACCGGCCGATCGAGGCGAACTGGACCGGGTTCAGCGAGCAGCCGTCGTTCGAGGACGCCCGCACCGTCGGTGAGACGCTGATCAAGGCGTTCACGGCAGGTGCGGACGACGTCGACGGCGGTGCCGGCTCGGACGGGGTGCTCGGCGTCGACGAGTTGCACATCGTCTACACCGAGTTCCACTCGCTGATGACGCAGAGCCCGGTCACCAAGGTGATCGGTCCGATGCAGGTGGAGGACCGGCCGCGCTCCGAGGGGTTGCTGCCGGCGTACGAGTTCGAGCCGGAGGCGGAGGCGCTGCTCGACGCGCTCCTGCCGAGGTACATCAACACGCGGATCTACGCGGCGTTGATCGAGTCGGCGGCGAGTGAGTCGGCGGCACGGCGGCGGGCGATGAAGAGCGCCACCGACAATGCCGAAGAGATGATCGAGAAGTACACGCGCGAGATGAACTCGGCTCGCCAGGCCGGGATCACCCAGGAGATCAGCGAGATCGTCGGCGGCGCCAACGCGCTGGCCGCGTCGGGAAGTGAAGTGTGATGACTGCACCAGTAGAGACCAAGACGGCCACGGGTCGCGTGGTCCGGGTCATCGGCCCGGTCGTCGACGCCGAGTTCCCGCGCGACGCCATGCCGGCCCTGTTCAACGCCCTGCACGTCACTGTGAACCTGTCGGGCGGTGAGAAGACGCTGACCCTGGAGGTTGCCCAGCACCTGGGTGACAACCTGGTCCGTGCCATCTCGATGCAGCCGACCGACGGTCTGGTCCGCGGCGCGGAGGTGCGTGACCTCGGCGAGCCGATCAGTGTGCCGGTGGGCGACGCGGTCAAGGGCCGCGTGTTCAACGCGATCGGCGAGGTGCTCAACCTCAAAGAGGGCGAGACGTTCGAGGCCGACGACCGGTGGGGCATCCACCGCAAGGCCCCGGCCTTCGCGGACCTGGAGCCGAAGACCGAGATGCTGGAGACCGGCATCAAGGTCATCGACCTGCTCGCCCCGTACGTCAAGGGCGGCAAGATCGGCCTGTTCGGCGGCGCGGGCGTGGGCAAGACGGTGCTCATCCAGGAGATGATCACCCGGGTTGCCCGCAACTTCGGTGGTACCTCGGTGTTCGCCGGCGTGGGTGAGCGCACCCGTGAGGGCAACGACCTCATCGCCGAGATGACCGAGTCCGGCGTCATCGACAAGACCGCGCTGGTCTACGGCCAGATGGACGAGCCGCCGGGCACCCGGCTGCGGGTGGCGCTCTCCGCGCTGACCATGGCCGAGTACTTCCGGGACGTGAAGAAGCAGGAGGTGCTGCTCTTCATCGACAACATCTTCCGCTTCACGCAGGCCGGTTCGGAGGTGTCCACCCTGCTCGGCCGTATGCCGAGCGCCGTGGGTTACCAGCCGACCCTGGCCGACGAGATGGGCGAGCTCCAGGAGCGGATCACCTCCGTCCGGGGCCAGGCCATCACCTCCATGCAGGCGATCTACGTGCCGGCGGACGACTACACCGACCCCGCCCCGGCCACCACGTTCGCCCACCTGGACGCGACCACCAACCTGGAGCGGTCGATCTCCGACAAGGGCATCTACCCGGCCGTGGACCCGCTGGCGTCCTCGTCCCGGATCCTCGCCCCGGAGTTCGTCGGCCCGGAGCACTTCCAGGTCGCCACCGAGGTGAAGCGGATCCTGCAGCGCTACCGCGACCTGCAGGACATCATCGCCATCCTCGGTATCGAGGAGCTCTCCGAGGAAGACAAGATCACCGTGGCTCGCGCCCGGCGGATCGAGCGCTTCCTCTCGCAGAACACCTACGCGGCGGAGCAGTTCACCGGCGTGCCGGGCTCGACGGTCCCGATCAAGGAGACCATCGAGGCGTTCCGCAAGATCAGCGAGGGTGAGTACGATCACTTCCCCGAGCAGGCGTTCTTCATGTGCGGCGGTCTCGAGGACCTCGAGAAGAAGGCTGAGGAGCTGATGAAGGACTGATCAGTCCTCATCCGATTCGTAGCAAAAAGACTGCCCCGGCAATGCCGGGGCAGTCTTTTGTTCATGTTCGCGTCCTACCATCGTCGCGGTCCGTTACTCGTGGTCGTCACTCCGGAGGCTCCCGAGCTACGGTTCGATCCGCGCGCTCACCCGAACGAGCGTTGATCTTTGCAAGCTTTCGACGACGTGCGCCCGTCTTCCTCGTCGTGGGCGTAACGAACGGAGATGCTCGTGGGTAAGGCCGGCAAGAGTGGCCGCAAGCCGTCCATCTGGCGAGGTGTGCCGCGGTGGGCCAGGATCTGCACGGTGTTCGGCACCGTGCTGACCGTGCTCAGCGGCGCCGTGCTGGTCGGCACCGAGGTCCTCATGGCCCGCTACGAGGGCGCTGTCGGCAAGGCCGACCTCTTCGGCGACCAGGCGGCGGGCGCCCAGGCGAAGAAGAGCGAGATCAAGGGTCCGCTCAACATCCTGCTCGTCGGCATCGACCCGCGTACGCCGACGGCCGCGCCACTGGCTGACTCGATCATGGTGCTGCACGTGCCGGCGTCGATGGACCGGGCCTACCTGTTCTCGCTGCCACGGGACCTCTACGTCGACATCCCGGCGTTCAAGAAGGCCAACTTCCGCGGCGAGAAGACCAAGATCAACGCTGCGATGTCGTTCGGCAGCAAGGTGCCGGGGGCCAACCCCGACGCGGCGGGCGGCTTCGAGCTGCTGGCCACCACAGTGCAGAACGCGACGGGCATCAAGCGCTTCGACGCGGGCGCGATCATCAACTTCACCGGCTTTCAGAAGATCGTCGACGCCATGGGTGGCGTCGACATGTACGTCGAGCGGGACGTGCGGTCCGAGCACAGGCAGCCGGACGGTAAGCCACGGCCGGGCAACACGCGCGGTGAGGGCTACGTCGGGCCGCAGGCGATCTACAAGAAGGGCAACCACCACCTCAGCGGGTGGCAGGCGCTGGACTACGTCCGGCAACGTTACGAGAAGAACGGCGTCCCGGACGCCGACTACGGCCGGCAGCGCCACCAGCAGCAGTTCGTCAAGGCAATGGTCGGCCAGGCGTTCAGCGCCGACGTGGTGGCCAACCCGATCAAGCTGGACAAGGTGCTCCGCGCCGCCGGCCAGTCGTTGATCTTCAACGGTCGAGGCAACAGCGTGGTCGACTTCGGGCTCGCCCTGAAGGACATCCGCCCGAACACCATCGAAATGATCAAGCTGCCCGGTGGTGGGGTCTTCGAGGGTAAGAGGTACCTGGGCGAGCAGTTCCAGGAGAGCGTTCCGGACTTCTTCACCGCCCTGCACAACGAGCAACTCGACCCGTTCCTGCTGGAGCACCCGGAATTCATCAACAAGGCCAAGTAGTCAGGTCGGCGTTGTCCCCACCCGCGTTGGGCGCGCCGCGTCGTCAGGCTAGACTTTCGGCAATCCGTAGCCGCAGCAAGGAGACAGCGTGGCACAGCAGCTTCACGTCGAGCTCGTCGCCGTCGAGGAGAAGGTCTGGTCCGGTGACGCCGAGATGGTCGTCGCCCGGACGACCGAAGGCGAGCTCGGTGTCCTGCCGGGGCACGCGCCGCTGCTCGGCCAACTCGCCGAGCCCGGTCAGGTACGCATCAAGCTCGCCGGCGGCGAGCAGGTCGCCTACGAGGTGGCCGGCGGCTTCCTCTCGGTGAGTGCCGACGGTGTCACCGTGCTGGCCGAGAGCGCAACCCCGGTCTCCGCGCAGAGCCGCTGAGCCACACCGGGGATGGAGATCGTCGAAGGATTCGGAATCGGCGTTGTCGTCATCCTCGGCGCGCTTCTGATCCTCTTCGTCCGGCGAGCTCTCGTCACCCGCAGCGGTGGCATCATCCGGCTCAGCGTCCGGGTCTCCACCATGCTCGACGGCCGCGGCTGGTCGCCCGGCTTCGGCCGGTTCGCCGGTGACGAGCTGCGCTGGTACCGGATGTTCAGCTTCGCGATCCGGCCCAAGCGGGTGCTCTCCCGCAAGGGGCTGGCCGTGGAGCGCCGCCGGTTGCCCGAAGGTCAGGAACGATTCTCCATGCCGGCGGACTGGGTGATCCTCCGCTGTACCAGCCACCACGCACCGGTGGAGATCGCCATGGCGCGATCGACAGTTACCGGTTTTCTCTCCTGGCTCGAGGCCGCCCCTCCGGGGGCGGTCTCGCCGCGTATGGCCTCCCAGGACTGGCCGGCTGCCTGAGTTTGTCGGACGCCCCTGGGGTTTCCGGGGGAGCCCGCCCGGCTCCGGGCGGTCAGGCTTGATCCCTGCGCCGGGCGGGCTCCCCCGGAAACCCGTCGTTGCCACTGTGCGCCGGTCCGGCGGGCTTTGATCACCTGCCGTTATCCGTGCAGTCGAGTCTCGCCTTCTTGGCGGGCGTGGCAGCGTGATCGACTCGGCTTTCTTGATGTCGGGGTGTTCTGGTCGCTGGGATGGCCCGACTTCAAGGAACCCGAGTCGATCTAGGCGCTGGTTGGCACTGAGGGCTCGGCTTCGACCGTCAGGACGCCGCCCCTGGCCCTGCGTGGGCCGCCCGACGGACGAGTCGACGTTGGCTACGCGTGGTGGCGGGCATTGTGGGAACCCAGACCTCGACGTGGTGCGGAGCGCCGACGTTCAACGCTTGCCGCCCGGCACCCATAGCACGTCTCCTGCCGGATTTGCCGTTCTTGACAGGATAAAGAGCAGATCGGAGAGCCGGTTGAGATACTTTGCCGGGAGCGTGCTGGTTCGTTCCGGATCGTGGCTGACCAACGCCCACGCTGCCCGTTCGGCACGCCGGGCGACGGTCCGCGCCACGTGCAGCAGCGCCGCACCTGCGGTGCCGCCGGGGAGGATGAAGGAGTCGAGCTTGCTCAGGCGTGCGTTGTACTCGTCGCACCAGCCCTCCAGGCGCTCGACGTACTCCTCGGTCACCCGCAGCGGCGGGTACTTCGGGTCCGGCTCGACCGGGGTGGACAGGTCGGCGCCGACGTCGAACAGGTCGTTCTGCACCGACCCCAGCACGCCGCGAAGCTCCTCGTCGAGGTTTCCCAGCGCGAGCGCGACGCCGATCGCCGCGTTGCACTCGTCGACATCCGCGTACGCGGCGATCCGTGGATCGGTCTTCGGCACCTGCTCGTTGTTGCTCAGCCTGGTCATGCCGGCGTCGCCGGCCTTGGTGTAGATGCGCGTGAGGTGGACGGCCATGACGCACAGCCTACGGATTCCCGACCTGACGATCCCGGCCCGGCCGGACAGCACCGCCGGCTGGCCGGTGGTGGTGGGCCCCGGCGACGCCGGCGATCCGGCGGTCAACGATGTCGACGTCATCCGGGTCCGCGGTGACGCCCGACTGGCCGGCACCGTGCACGTGGTCGGTGCCAAGAACTCGGCGTTGAAGCTGATGGCCGCCGCGCTGCTCGCGCCGGGCCGCAGTGTCATCACCAACGTCCCCCGGATCACCGACATCGCGATCATGGGGGAGGTGCTGCGCCGGCTGGGCTGCGACGTCCAGTTCGAGGCGGACGACCCGGTCGACCCGATGGTCGCCCGTGGCGGCGTGGCCCGGTCCCGGTCGGTGACGATCGACGTACCCGAGCAGCCGGGCGCGGAGGCCGACTACGACCTGGTTCGACGGCTGCGCGCGTCGATCTGCGTGCTCGGCCCGTTGCTGGCCCGTCGGGGGTACGTGCGGGTGGCCCATCCCGGCGGCGACGCGATCGGGTCGCGGGGGTTGGACATGCACATCTCCGGGCTGACCCGGATGGGCGCGGAGATCTCCGGTGAGCACGGGTTCGTCATCGCGTCCGCCCCGCACGGGCTGCGGGGCGCGGACATCGTGCTGGACTTCCCCAGCGTCGGCGCGACCGAGAACCTGGTGATGGCGGCGGTGCTGGCCCAGGGCACCACGATGATCGACAACGCGGCCCGGGAGCCGGAGATCGTCGACATCTGCACGATGCTCAACCAGATGGGCGCGCGCATCGTCGGCGCGGGCACGTCGACGTTGCGAATCACCGGTGTGCCCGGTCTTCGGCCGGTGCGCCACGCCACGGTGGGGGACCGGATCGTCGCCGGCACCTGGGCGTTCGGCGCGGCGATGACCCGGGGCGACGTGACGGTGACCGGGCTGGACCCGGCCTTCCTGGAGGTCGCCCTGGACAAGGTGGTGGCCGCCGGCGGGCTGGTGGAGACCCGGGGGGACGGCTTCCGCGTACGGATGGACGAGCGGCCTCGGGCGGTGGACGTGGTGACGCTGCCGTACCCCGGCTTCGCCACCGACCTGCTGCCGATGGCGATCGGGCTGGCGGCCGTCAGCGACGGCGCCTCCCTCATCACCGAGAACATCTTCGACGGCCGGTTCATGTTCGCCAACGAGATGATGCGGCTCGGCGCGGACATCAAGACCGACGGGCATCACGCTGTGGTCCGAGGCCGGGATCGGCTCTCCGGTGCCCCGGTGCGGGCCACCGACATCCGGGCCGGAGCAGGGTTGATCATCGCCGGGCTCTGCGCGGAGGGGGTCAGCGAGGTCTCCCACGTGCACCACGTCGACCGGGGCTACCCGGACTTCGTGGCGGACCTGCGTGCGCTCGGGGTGGCGGTCGAGCGGGGCACCACCCCCGAGGAGCCGGCACTGGAGATCTGAGGCCCCCCACGACCCGGCCCCGACCGCCACTTAGCCATCGTTCAGGCTCGCCGACTAGGGTGCTGGCAGGCACTCAATCGCAGCGAGGGAGAAGCAGATGGCGGGTCGACTCGCGGTCGTCGGGGCCGGGCTGATGGGCTCCGGCATCGCCCAGGTGGCGGCGCAGGCGGGCTGGCAGGTGACGCTGCGCGACCTGGACGACGCGGCCACCACCCGGGGTCTCGGCGGTATTCGGAAGTCACTGGAGAAGTTCGCCGAGAAGGGCAAGATCGAGGCGTCCGAGGTCGAGGCGACGCTGGCTCGGATCACCCCGACCACCGACCTGGAGGCGGCGGCGGACGCGGACATCGTGGTCGAGGCGGTCTTCGAGCGGTTGGAGATCAAGCACGAGGTGTTCCGCGCTCTGGACAAGATCTGCAAGTCGGACGCGGTGCTCGCCACAAACACCTCGGCCATCCCGGTCACCCAGATCGCCGCGGTGACCGAGCGGCCGGAGGCGGTCGTCGGCACCCACTTCTTCTCCCCGGTGCCGATGATGCAGCTCTGCGAGCTGGTGCGCGGTTACAAGACCAGCGACGCCACGCTGGACACCGCGCGGGCCTTCGCCGAGGAGATCGGCAAGACGGTCGTCGTGGTCAACCGGGACATCGCCGGCTTCGTCACCACCCGACTGATCTCCGCCCTGGTGATGGAGGCGGTCAAGCTGGTCGAGTCCGGGGTGGTGTCCGCGGAGGACCTGGACACCGCCTGCCGGCTGGGCTTCGGGCACGCGATGGGCCCGCTGGCCACCACCGACCTGACCGGCGTGGACGTGCTGCTGCACGCTTCGAAGAACATCTACACCGACACCGCCGACGAGAAGTTCTTCCCGCCGGAGCTGCTCCAGCGGATGGTCACCGCCGGCGACCTGGGTCGCAAGACCGGCAAGGGTTTCTACACGTACTGAGTTGTGGCGACCGGGGCGGGCGACCGCCCCGGTCGGCCGCTCAGCCGTCGCGCTTGGTGGTCCAGCGGAAGGTGGTCAGGCAGAGCACCACGCCGATCACGCACCACAGGACCAGCACCACCGCCACGCGGCCCAGCTCGAACGAGCCGCCCGGCTCCTGGGCGCCGAAGCTCTCCGGCAGGAACACCGACCGCAGCCCCTGGCACATCCACTTGAGCGGGAAGACCGCCGCCACCTGCTGCATCCAGGTGGGCAGGTCGGTGAAGACGAAGAACACCCCGGAGATGAACTGGAGCACCAGGGCCACCGGGGTGACCACGGCCGAGCCGCTGCGCGCGGTGCGGGCCAGCGACGAGATCGCGATGCCGCACAGGGTGCACGCGGTGACGCCGAGCACGGCGACCCAGCCGAAGGTGAACCACTTCGCGGCGGTGCCGGGCAGGTCGAGGTCGAACAGCGCCACCGCGACGGCCAGCAGCAGGACCGTCTCGGCGATGCCGATCGCCACCACCATGATCACTTTGCCGGCGAACCAGACCCACTTCGGCATCGGCGTGCCCCGGTAGCGCTTGAGCACGCCCCGGTCCCGTTCGATCGGGATCCAGATGCCGAGGTTCTGGAAGCTCACCGTCATCAGGCCGGTCGCGATCATCCCGGTGATGAAGTACTGGGTGAACTTGACCCCGCCGCCGATCGTGCCGTCGAAGATCGACGCGAAGATCAGGATCATGATGATGGGGAAGCCCATGGTGAAGACCACCGACTCCCGGCTGCGCAGGAACTGGGTGATCTCCAGTCGGCCCTGGCGCAGGGCGAGCGCGCCGGCACCCGGCCGTCGGCCGCGGGTCGCGGTGACCGGCGTCGCCGGCTTCGTCGTGGTCGTCATCGCGCGTGTCCGATCATGGTGAGGTAGACGTCCTCCAGGGTCGGCCGGGTCACCGTGAGCCCGGGGACCTCGCCGCCGTGGCGCGCGGCCAGGTCGGCCACGAAGGCCGTCGGCGTCGCGCTCTGCGCGCTCTCCAGCGTCCCTTCCGGGGTACGCCAGGAGACCGTCGCGAGAGCCTCCTGCCGATTGCCCAGCCGGTTGGGCGCGGCCACCTCGACCAGCCGACCGCCGGCGATCACGCCGACCCGGTCGGCGAGGGCCTCGGCCTCGTCCAGGTAGTGGGTTGTCAGCACGATGGTGGTGCCGGCCGCGGCGAGGTCGCGGATCAGCTCCCAGAACTCGCGGCGGGCCTCCGGGTCGAAACCGGTGGTCGGCTCGTCGAGGAAGAGCAGCTCAGGACGGCCGATGATGCCCAGGGCCACGTCCAGGCGGCGCTTCTGCCCACCGGAGAGGGTGTGCGTCCGGGCCTTCGCCTTGTCGGCCAGCCCCACCCGGTCGATCACCTTGTCCGGGTCGTCCGCGTCGGGGTAGAAGCCGGAGAAGTGCCGGATCACCTCGGCGACGGTCAGCTCGTCGAACTCGCCGGTGCCCTGGAGCACGATGCCGACCCGGGTACGCCAGTCGGCATCCGGTTGGGCCGGGTCGACGCCGAGGACGGTGACCTCGCCCGCGTCCCGGCGGCGGTAACCCTCCAGGATCTCCACCGTGGTGGTCTTGCCGGCGCCGTTCGGGCCGAGCAACGCGAACACCTCGCCGCGGTGGACGTCCAGGTCCACGCCCGCCACCGCCACGTTGTCGCCGTACGCCTTGCGCAGCCCTCGGACGGAGATGGCCAGCTCGTCATCCATGCCGTCCAGTGTGCGTCCTGGCCTGGGCCGGGTGGTGCCCGGGGTGTGGCGGCCAGCGCCACTGCGGGCGCTTGCCACCCGGACGTCCCCGACATGGACCTGTGTGGTTTTCCACAGCTCCTTTTACTGAACGGTAACTTAGACTCCGGCCATGGATGAGACGGCATTCCCGGGGCGACTGCCCGAGCGGGACCGCCCGTGGGTGATGCGCACCTACGCCGGCCACTCGTCGGCCGCGGCGACCAACGCCCTCTTCCGCCGCAACCTGGCGAAGGGGCAGACCGGCCTGTCGGTCGCCTTCGACCTGCCCACCCAGACCGGGTACGACCCGGACCACGAACTCGCCGCCGGCGAGGTCGGACGGGTCGGCGTGCCGGTGGCCCACCTCGGCGACATGCGGGCGCTCTTCGACGGTCTCCCGCTCGCCGACACGAACACCTCGATGACCATCAACGCCCCGGCGATGTGGCTGCTCGCCCTGTACGGCACCGTCGGGCTGGAGCAGGGCGCCGACCTGACCCGCTGCGCCGGCACCACCCAGAACGACATCATCAAGGAGTACCTGTCCCGGGGCACCTACATCTTTCCGCCGGCGGCGTCGCTGCGGCTCACCGCCGACGTGGTGGCGTACACGCTGCGCGAGATGCCCCGGTGGAACCCGGTCAACATCTGCTCGTACCACCTCCAGGAGGCCGGCGCCACGCCCGTGCAGGAGGTCGGTTTCGCGCTGGCCACCGCGGTCGCCGTGCTCGACGCGGTCCGTGACTCCGGCCAGGTGCCGGCCGAGCGGATGGGCGACGTGGTCCAGCGGATCTCGTTCTTCGTCAACGCCGGCGTTCGTTTCGTCGAGGAGATCGCCAAGATGCGCGCGTTCGGCGCGCTCTGGGAGGAGATCACCCGGGACCGGTACGGGGTCACCGACGCCAGACAACGGCGGTTCCGCTACGGCGTGCAGGTCAACTCGCTCGGCCTCACCGAGGCGCAGCCGGAGAACAACATCCAGCGCATCGTGCTGGAGATGCTCGGCGTGACGATGTCCCGCGACGCCCGGGCCCGCGCTGTCCAACTGCCCGCCTGGAACGAGGCGCTCGGCCTGCCCCGCCCGTGGGACCAGCAGTGGTCGCTGCGGATGCAGCAGGTCCTGGCGTACGAGTCGGATCTGCTCGAATATCCCGACCTCTTCGCCGGCTCGCACGTGATGACCGCGCTGGTCGACGAGGTCGTCACCGGGGCGCGGGTCGAGTTGGACAAGGTGCTGGAGCTGGGTGGCGTCGTCGCCGCCGTGGAGACCGGCTACCTCAAGAGCGCGCTGGTCGCGTCGTTGGCCGAACGCCGTCGGCGGATGGAGTCCGGTGCCGACGTGGTGGTCGGGGTCAACCGGTACACCGAGACCGAAGCCTCCCCGCTGACCGCCGCCGGCGCTGGTGCCGTCGAGCAGGTCGATCCCGCGGTCGAGGCGGCCGCCGTGGACGGCGTACGCCGGTGGCGGGCCGACCGGGACGCGGCCGTCGTCGACGCGGCGCTGGCCCGGCTCCGCGCGGACGCCGCGACCACCACCAACCTGATGCCGGCGACCCTGGAGTGCGTGGGGGCCGGGGTGACCACCGGCGAGTGGGCCGGCACGCTGCGCCAGGTCTTCGGCGAGTACCGGGCGCCGACCGGCCTGGCCGGCGCCACCGGCGGCGGCGGTGAGCCGGGCCTCGTGGCGGTCCGCGAGCGGGTAGCCGCCACCGCGCGGGAGTTGGGCAGCGGCCGGCTGCGGCTGCTGGTCGGCAAACCCGGCCTGGACGGGCACTCCAACGGCGCGGAGCAGATCGCGGTACGCGCCCGCGACGCCGGCTTCGAGGTCGTCTACCAGGGCATCCGGCTGACCGCGGGGCAGATCGTCGCCGCCGCCGTGGAGGAGGACGTCGACCTGGTCGGGCTCTCCGTGCTCTCCGGATCGCACCTGGCCGCCGTGCCCGCGGTGCTCGACGGGCTGCGCGCCGCCGGCCGGGCGGACCTGCCGGTGGTGGTGGGCGGCATCATCCCGGCCGGTGACGCGGACACCCTGCGGGCGGCCGGGGTCGCCCGGGTCTTCACGCCGAAGGACTTCGCCCTCACCGGCATCATCGACGACCTGGTGACTGTCATCCGTCGCGCCAACGACCTGGAGTGACCGAACGCCGTCCGGGCAGGTCGTCGGGGTCAGCGGCCGGCGTAGGTCATGCAGTCGGCCATGTCGTTGTCCGGGCCGACCCTGATCGACGCCGCGTGGCACTCCAACTGCTCGTTGTGCCGGCAGTCGGCGCGCTGGCAGGCGCCCACCTGCGCGATCAGGTTCTCCACGCCGCCCCGGACGGGCGACTCGACGAAGGTGTGGCAGTGGGCGTGATCCATGCTGCCGATGGTGATCGCGAAGGCGTGGCAGTCACCCGACTGGTTGTACGCGCACGCGGCAACAACACATTCCTGGACTCGGGGCATCTCCAACGCTGCGGTCATGCCGACCTCCTCTAGGCTCTTGCCCCGATCCTAGGCTTTTGTCGACCACCGAAACCCCGGTATGGCGAGCCCCGCCCGCCTCTCAGACGCGGAAGCCGGCGGCGCGGGCGGCCTCTCGTTCGCGGCGTCGCTCGGATCGACGGCGGACGAACCAGAAGGTGAAGAACGCCAGGCCGACCAGGAAGACGAGCACCAGCACCGGCAGGATGATCGCCACCAGGGAGACCACCACGCTGGTGGCGTCCTCGGCGGTGCTGGCGACCGGGGCGCCGATCCCGGCGGTCGTCGCGTTGATCACCGGGCGGGCCGCGGACTTGAGCAGGTGCACGCCCAACGCCAGCAGTACGCCGGTGACGACCGGCACCCACTGGTGGGACGAGAAGAAGCTCCCCGGGTCGCTGACAGTCACCGTCTCCGACGAGGAGCCGGCGCCGAAGGCCAGGCCACCGGCGGTGGGCCGGACCACTGTCTGCACCACGTCGTTGATGTGGTCGACGACTGGCACCTTGTCCGCCACCATCTCCACGGCGAGCAGCACTGCCATGATGGCGATGACCCAGCCGTTGCCGAGCCAGGCCCAGCCGCTGGGCAGGTCGATCAGGTCGGTGTAACGGCCGAGCAGGCCGAGGATGAGCAGGGGTATGTAGGCGTTGAGCCCCGCCGAGGCGGCGAGACCGGTGCCGGTGAGGACTTCGAACACGGACTCAGCATCGCATCGACGCGCCAGTGCCGCTCGCTGGCGACCGGTGGGCGCTCGGCTACCCTCGTCGGGTGCGGTTGGTCATTGCGAAGTGCTCGGTGGACTATGTCGGACGGCTCTCGGCTCACCTGCCGCTGGCCACCCGGTTGCTGATGGTGAAGGCGGACGGGTCGGTGTCTATTCACGCCGACGACCGGGCGTACAAACCGTTGAACTGGATGAGCCCGCCGTGTCGGTTGGAGGAGGCCCCCGGTGTGTGGCGGGTCGTCAACAAGGCTGGCGAGGAGCTGCGGATCACCCTGGAGGAGATCTTCCAGGACACCTCGTACGAGTTGGGTGTGGATCCGGGCCTGCGCAAGGACGGGGTGGAGGCGCACCTCCAGGAGTTGCTGGCGGCGAACCCCGGCACCCTGGGCGAGGGGTTCACGCTGGTCCGCCGCGAGTACATGACGGCCATCGGCCCGGTCGACCTGCTGTGCCGGGATGCCAACTCGGGTTCGGTCGCCGTCGAGGTCAAGCGGCGTGGCGACATCGACGGCGTGGAGCAGTTGACCCGCTATCTCGAGTTGATGAACCGTGACCCGCTGCTCAGCCCGGTCGTCGGAGTCTTCGCCGCCCAGGAGATCAAGCCGCAGGCCCGGGTGCTCGCCACCGACCGGGGTATCCGGTGTGTGGTCGTTGACTACGACAAGCTGCGCGGCATCGTGAAGGACGAGCTGACCCTCTTCTGACCGGCGCCCCAGCCGTTATCCGACACTTACCTGCCGTACATGACCTTGATGGCCTTGACGAGTCGGGCCACGTCGGCGGGGGTGCGCTCGAAGGTCATCGACGGCAGCAGAGACCGGGCACGACGTCGGGTGATCGCCTTGGACCGACCGAACTCACGCAGGCCGTCCTCCCCGTGGATCCGCCCGAAGCCGGAGTCGCCGACACCGCCGAACGGCAGGGTGGACATGCCGGCGAAGGTCAGCGTGGAGTTGATCGAGGCCATCCCGGAGCGCAGCCGCCGGGCGATGGCCACCGCGCGCCGCCGGCCGAAGACCGAACCCCCGAGGCCGTACGACAGGGCGTTGGCCCGGGCGACGGCCTCGTCGGCGTCGCGGACCCGGCTGATGGTCAGCGTGGGGCCGAAGGTCTCCTCGCGGACGGCGGCCGACTCCTCCGGGACGTCCACCAGCACTGTGGGGTGGACGTACGGCGGTTGTACGGCGCTCGGGCCGCCGAGCACGGCACGCCCACCGGACGTGATGGCGGCGTCGATGTGCTGGCGGATCACGTCGATCTGCTTGGGCATGGTGATCGGGCCGATATCGGTGCCCTCCGGCCCGACCGTCAGCTGACCGGCGCGGGCCACCACCTTGTCGACGAAGGCGTCGAAGACGGCGTCGACCGCGTACACCCGCTCGATGCCGATGCAGGTCTGACCGGCGTTTGTCATGCCGCCCCAGACGCACGCCTCGGCGGCCGCGTCCAGGTTGGCGTCGCTGTCCACGATCATGGCGTCCTTGCCGCCGCCCTCGATGAGCACCGGGGTCAGCGTCTCGGCGCAGGCGCCCATCACCTTGCGGGCGGTGGCGGTGGAGCCGGTGAAGGCCAGCTTGTTGACGCCGGAGCGGCACAGCGCCGCGCCCACGTCGCCCAGCCCGTGCACGGCGGTGAACACCGGCTGCTCGGGCACCACCTCGGCGAAGCTGTCCACCAGCCACTGGCCGACGGCGGGCGTGTACTCGCTCGGCTTGAGCACCACGGCGTTGCCGGCGGCGAGGGCGTACGCGGCGGAGCCGATCGGCGTGAAGACCGGATAGTTCCACGGCCCGATGACGCCGACCACCCCGTACGGCTGGTATTCGAGGTGCCCGGAGAACTCGGCGAGGATGAGCCGGGACCGCACCCGGCGTGGACCGAGCACGCGGCCGGCGTTGCGGGCTGCCCAGTCGATGTGCTCGATCGCGGTGACGATCTCGACGATGGCGTCCGCGATCGGCTTGCCGCCCTCGACGTGCACCAACTCGGCCAACTGCTCGATGCGCTTGGCGAGCAGGGCACGCCAGCGCAGCATCCGCTGGCGGCGGCCGGTGAAGCCGAGACCGGCCCACCACTCGCCGGCGGCGCGGGCGTTGTCGACGGCCTGCCGCACGTCGGCGTCGGTGGCGACCGGGAGGCGACCGGCCTCAGCGCCGGTCGCCGGGCTGGTGGAGACCAACTGACCCGCGTCGATGATCGGAACGCCCGGGATATGCACTGCCGTCATGGCGGAAGTCTAGACCCGAAGATTACTCACCGGTAGGGTCCCCGATTCGGGCCCGGGGGACCGGCGTCGCACCAACCCGGCCGATCGTTGATCAGTGCAGGTCAGGGCGTTGGTGACGGATGCGGCCCGCCCGAATCGTCGAACGGCAGATGGCCGGGAGGTGACGAGAGGCTGACCGGCCGGTCGGTATTGACGACTACCGTCTGATGGCAAGCTGACGCGCGGAGTGACGGTGTGGGGTGGAGGGCTGACTGTCCATGGAGGAACATCCGGAACTGATGCCGCTGTTGACGGTCGCGGGTGGACCGATGCGCGGAGCGAGCTTTCGCATGCGAGCCGAGATACAGGTGATCGGCCGAGCGCCGACCGGTCAGGTGGTCATCAACGACCCACACCTGAGCCGTCGCCACGCCGAGGTGTGGCTGGCACCGGAGGGCCCGTCCCTGCGTGACCTGGGCTCCACCAACGGCACCTGGCTCAACGACCGGCGGATCACCGCTGTGGAACGACTCTCCGACGGCGACGTGATCCGGCTGGGCCGTACCGAACTGCGCCTGTTCGACCCCGGGGTGGCGCTCACCGACCCGGTGGGGCTGAGCTTCGGCCCGTCCCGGCGCGACGTCCGACCGACGTTGCCGCTGCCGCTGGCCGCACCACCGGGCTCGCGTCGCTGATTCCTGGCGGCCGGCCACACCGGCCAGCTCCGCGGGGTGGCGGTCCGACACCTGGACCGCCGGGGACACCCGTGGCAGCATGCCGCGGATGGAGACCGAGCAGCGGACCGTGACGGCGAACGGCATCACCCAGGCGGTACGGGTGGCCGGCCCGCCGGACGGCACCCCGGTGCTGCTGATCCACGGCAACTGCTCGTCCGCGCTCTTCTGGGAGCCGCTGGTCCGCCGTCTGCCACCGACGCTGCGGGTGGTCGCCCCCGACCTGCGGGGATACGGCGACACCGCTACCGCCCCGGTGGACGCCACCCGGGGTCTGCGGGACTTCGCCGACGACGTGGCCGCCCTGCTGGACGACCCGACGCTCTTCGGCGCCGACGCGCGCCCGGTGGTGGTCGGGCACTCCCTCGGCGGCGGGGTGGCGATGCGCCTGCTGGTCGACCACCCGCACCGGATGGGGGCGTTGCTGCTCGCCGCGCCGGTCTCCCCGTACGGCTTCGGCGGCACCCGTGACCTGACCGGCACGCCGACCACCCCCGACTTCGCCGGCACCGGCGCCGGCACGGCGAACCCGGACTTCGTCGCCCGCCTCGCAGCCGGCGACCGGAGCACCGACGCGCCGGCCAGCCCGCGCGCCGTGCTGCGAGCCACCTATGTGGCAGATCCAGCCTCGCTGGGCACTGACGAGGAACTGCTGCTGGACACTGTGCTGTCCACCGCGACCGGGGACGACAACTACCCGGGCACGGCGGTGCCGTCGGAGAACTGGCCGGGCACCGCGCCGGGGGAGCGCGGGGTGCTCAACGCGCTCGCGCCGACCTGGTTCCGGCTCGCCGACGAGCTGGTGGCCGTCGCCGAGAAACCGCCGGTCACCTGGGTACGCGGAGACGTCGACGTCATCGTCTCGGACACCTCGCTCTTCGACCTGGCGTACCTGGGTTCGCTGGATCTCGTGCCCGGCTGGCCCGGCGCGGAAGCCTGCCCACCGCAGCCGATGGTCGGCCAGACCCGGGCGGTGCTCGACCGGTACGAGGCGGCCGGCGGCGCGTACCACGAGGTGGTGCTGCCCGGCTGCGGGCACAGCCCGCACCTGGAGCGCCCGGCGGAGTTCGTCGCGGAGTTGCTGGCCCTGACCAGCATGTCGACCGCGTAGCGGCGCTGCTGCGCCGTGGGTGAAATATGCCACGGCGTCTCGACAACTCACCGTCACGTGGCAGACTCGCGCGCATAACCTTAGCGGCCGTTCAGTGGCCGTGCGGAGTCTCTGGGGAGGCCGGTCGTGGCGCGCGAGTTCAGCACCGTTGGCGTGGTGGGGCTGGGCACCATGGGTGCCGGCATCGTCGAGGTCTTCGCCCGCAACGGCATCGACGTTCTGGCCGTGGAGATCTCCGCGCCCGCGCTGGAGCGCGGCCGGGCCACCCTCAAGGGCTCCACCGACCGGGCAGTCGCCAAGGGCAAGCTCGCCGAGGCGGACCGCGACGCCCTGCACGAGCGGGTGCACTTCGCGGTCGGGCTGGACGCGCTGCACTCCGTCGACCTGGTCATCGAGGCGGTGCCCGAGCACCTGGACCTCAAGCAGCGGATCTTCGCGGAGCTGGACCGGGTCTGCCGACCGGAGACGATCCTCGCCACCAACACCTCGTCGTTGAGCGTCACCGAGATCTCGGTCGCCACCAGCCGACCCAACCAGGTGATCGGCATCCACTTCTTCAACCCGGCTCCGGTGATGAAGCTGGTCGAGGTGGTCCGCACCGTCGTCACCGCACCCGAGGTGGTCGCCGACGTGGAGGCGCTCTGCGCCCGGCTCGGCAAGGTCGACGTCACCATCAACGACCGGGCCGGCTTCATCGCCAACGCGCTGCTCTTCGGCTACCTCAACCACGCGGTCGGCATGTTCGAGTCGCACTACGCGACCCGGGAGGACATCGACGCCGCCATGAAGCTCGGCTGCGGCCTGCCCATGGGCCCGCTGGCGTTGATGGACCTGATCGGCCTGGACACCGCGTACGAGATCCTGGACACCATGTACCGGCGCGGCGGGCGGGACCGTCGGCACGCACCGGTGCCGCTGCTCAAGCAGATGGTGACGGCGGGGCTGCTCGGCCGGAAGTCGGGCCGGGGCTTCTACACCTACGAGCGGCCCGGCTCCCCGGTGGTCGTACCGGACGAGGCGACGCCGCTGGCCACGGACGGCGCGCTCGCCGACGGCGCGCGCGCCATCGCGAAGGTGGGCATCGTCGGCTCCGGAACGATGGCCACCGGGATCATCGAGGTCTTCGCGAAGGCCGGCTACGAGATCGTCTCGGTGACCCGCGGCATGGAGAAGTCAGCGAAGGTCTGCGAGGCGGTGAAGACCTCGCTGAACAAGGGCGTGGTGCGCGGCAAGCTCGCCGAGGCCGACCGGGACGCCGCCCTGGGCCGGATCAGCTGGTCCGCCACGCTCGACCATCTCGCCGACGTCGACCTGGTGGTCGAGGCGGTCGTCGAGGAGTTGAGCGTCAAGAAGGCCCTCTTCGCCAGCCTCGACGAGATCTGCAAGCCGGGCGTGGTGCTGGCCACCACCACCTCGTCGCTGCCGGTGATCGACGTGGCGATGGCCACCCAGCGGCCGGCCGACGTGGTGGGGCTGCACTTCTTCAACCCGGCGCCGATCATGCCGCTGGTCGAGGTCGTCCGCACCATCCGCACCTCCCCGGAGGCCACCGCCACCGCCCGCGCCGTCTGCGCCGCGCTCGGCAAGACCGGCGTGGTCTGCGGCGACCGGTCCGGCTTCATCGTCAACGCGCTGCTCTTCCCGTACCTGAACGACGCGGTGAAGATGCTGGAGGCCAGCTACTCGACGGCCGACGACATCGACCACGCCATGAAGCTGGGCTGCGGCTACCCGATGGGCCCGTTCGAACTGCTCGACGTGGTCGGGCTGGACGTCGCCCTGGCCATCCAGCGCGAGTTGTACCTGGAACTGCGGGAGCCGGGCTTCGCGCCCGCGCCGCTGCTGGAGCACCTGGTCACCGCCGGCTACCTGGGCCGCAAGACCCGCCGCGGCTTCCGCGACCACTCGCACCGCTGACCGGGTCAACGCTGGGCGGCTCCGGTCGCGTCTGCATGGTGTGACCTTCGAGGAGTACGTCGGCAGCCGCGGCCCTGCCCTCGTTCGGCTCGCCCGGCTGCTGACCGGTGACGAGCACCGGGCCGAGGACCTCACCCAGGAGGTGCTGTCCCGGGCGTACGTGCACTGGCGCAGGATCTCTCGGGCGGACCGGCCCGACGTGTACGTGCGCCGGATGCTCGTCAACGCCAACTACTCCTGGTGGCGCCGCCGGTCGAACCGCGAACTGGCCATCGACACGTTCGTGGACCGGCCGCACCGCGGCGACCTCGGCGGCGAAGCGGCCGACCGGGACGAGATGTGGCGGCTGATCCTCGGCCTGCCCGACCGCCAGCGGGCGGTCCTGGTGCTGCGCTACTACGAAGACCTGGACGACGCGACGATCGCGCAGATCCTGGACTGCTCGCCGGTCACCGTCCGCACCCACGCGATGCGGGCGCTCGCCAACCTCCGGGAGCGCTGCGGTGCCCCGGCCACCAACGGGAGCCGACAGTGACGGACCTCGACCAGCGGATCATCTCAACCCTGCGGGAGCACGCCGAGGGTCAGGTCGACATCGGCCAGCTGACGAGCGGGGCGGTTACCCAGGGCAGGGCCCGACGGGCGCGGCGACGAGCCGCGGTGGGCGGGACGGCCTTCGGCGTGGCGGCGGTGCTCGGCCTCGGGGTGGCGGGCGGCGGTGGGCTGCCCGTCGAGGTGCCCTGGACGGGGGCGAAACCGGCAACCCAGGCGGCCACGCCGGCGGCGGCGCCCGGGGTGCCGGGCGCACTCGCCCGACCTGATCTGGTCGGAAAGGACCCCGGTCTGCTGCACTTCGGCGTCGACCCGGCCCACGCTCGCTACCTGAGCTGGCGATCGGCGGCCGGCCTGGAGAGCGCCGAGCTTGATCTGGGTGGCTCCGCGCCGGTCAGTTTCTACCTCGCCCGCAGCGCAGCCGTGGCCGAGGGGGTCCACCTGGAGGGCGACAGGCTCATCCCGCAGCCGGCGGACGTTCCTTACGACGGTCAGCTGGATCGGCTCACCATGGGCGGCGCTGTTCCGACCTGGGTGCTGCGGTGGCAGCCGGTGCCCGGCCTTTTTGCCCGCCTGCGCACGGAGGCGCCCACCGGCGCGGCGCTGCGGGTGGCCAAGATTGCCCTCCGCCTGGATGTGGCGCACCAATGCAGCGCTCCGGTGCGGCTCACCGCACTGCCGGCGGAGGCCTGGAAGGCTGGCTGCGAGGTCAACGTGGCCAGCCTCCCGGCCACGCTGGACGTCTCGTTGATCGTCAACGGGCGGGGGGATCGCTCGATGGAGGTGCGGCTTCAATACGTGCGCAGCATCGCTGGTGAGCGTAGGGAGCCCAACGCGACGGCGGCCGGCAGGCCGGCCTACCGCTACCCGCAGGGCGGGATGCTGGAGCTACTCGGCATACCGAAGGCTCACCTCACCGCGGGTTGGGGCTGGCCGAACAAGGGCTTCGCCGAGGAGGACGCGGCAACAGTGCTGGGCGGGGTGCAGGTCGCCGAGCACCTGGACCGGCCCGACACCTGGTGACCGCCCCCGGCGGCCGCACCCGCCGGACGTACGCTTGGTGACTGTGAGCCCCCGTCGCAATCGCCCTCGCCGGGACGAGGACGCCAACCTGGACGCCGATCGGGTCCGGCAGGGCGTCGCCTCGGTGCAGCAGTGGACCGACGGTGCCTGGCAGGTGCGCGGCATCGGCGCGGGGGCGTCGGTCAAGACGTACCGCTGCCCCGGCTGTAACCAGGAGATCCGACCCGGGATGGCGCACCTGGTGGCCTGGCCCGCGGACGGCCTGGGTGACCTGACCGACCGGCGGCACTGGCACAGCGGCTGCTGGCGTGCCCGGGACCGGCGCGGCCCGGCGGTGCAGCGCGGCCGGGGCGCGCCGCGCTACTGAGCGACCCGCCCGCGCTGCGGCGTAGCGACGTGGGTCACCCTGTTCGTGCCTGGGCGGGCGGCGGCGGCGACTTCGCGACAGACTTGGGCGGTGAGCACAGCGATCCGCGCGTCGTCGATCCTGCCCGGCCGCCGGGAGGACATCGAGCTGCACACCGCCGATGGTCTGCGGCTGGTCGGTGAGCTGGCCCTGCCGGCCGACCGGCCGCCGGTGGCCACCCTGGTCTGCCTGCACCCGCTGCCCACCCACGGCGGAATGATGGACAGCCACGTGTTCCGCAAGGCGGCCTGGCGGCTGCCCGCGCTGGCCGACCTGGCGGTGCTGCGGTTCAACACCCGGGGCACCAGCAGCGTGCGCGGCACCAGCGAGGGGGCCTTCGACGGCGCGGTGGGCGAGCGGTACGACGTGGCCGCCGCCATCGAGTACGCGGAGTTCGCTGAGCTGCCCAACATCTGGCTCGTCGGCTGGTCGTTCGGCACGGACCTGGCACTGAAGTACGGCTGTGACCCGACGATCGCCGGGGCGATCCTGCTCTCCCCGCCACTGCGCTTCTCCGCCCCCGAGGACCTGGCCACCTGGGCCAACTCGGGTCGCCCGCTGGTGGCGTTGGTGCCCGAGTTCGACGACTACCTGCGCCCCACCGAGGCGGGGGAGCGGTTCGCCGCCGTGCCGCAGGCCGAGGTGGTCGGGGTGCCGGGCGCCAAGCACCTCTGGGTGGGCGACGCGGAGACGGTGCTCGACGAGATCGTCCGGCAGGTCAACCCGGCCGTCGAGGTGCCGCTGCCGACGACCTGGGACGGCCCGATGGAGGCCGGCGACGTCAGCGCGTACGCCGACCGGACGGTGGCCGCCTTCGCCGACACCCCCGTCCCCGGCCCGGCCGCCACCACGGCGGACTGACCCGGCCTGACCGCCGGTCCGGCCGGCTGACGCTCAGCGGCGCTCCTGGCGGGGCAGCACCACCTCGCGCAGGATCAGTTGCAACGCGGCCACAGTGGGAATGGCGATCAGCGCGCCCACCACGCCCAGCAGCGCCACCCCGAGCAGCGCGGCCAGCAGGGCGGCCACCTCGTTGACCTCCACCGAACGACGCATCACCTTCGGGTAGATGAGGTAGTTCTCCACCTGCTGGTAGATCAGGAAGAAGACCGCGCAGGCGATGCCGGTGGGGAGGTCGGCCGCGAAGCCGACCAGGCTCACGATCACCGCGCCCAGGGTGGCGCCGATCTGCGGGATCAGGTCGGTCACCGCGACCACCACGGCCAGCGCGAACGGGTACGGCAGGTCGACGATCAGCGCGAAGACGAAGGTGGTCGCGCCGGCCAGCACCGCGATGCTCAGTGCGCCGACCATGTACGCGCCCACCTTGGCCAGGATCTCGTCGCCGATCAACTGCACCCGCTGCCGGCGCGACCGGGGCACCAACGAGTAGCCCAGCGAGCGCAGCTTGTCGAAGTAGGCCAGGAAGTAGATGGTCAGCACCAGCACTGTCAGCGTCCGGAACACCGTGCCGAAGATCAGTTGTGCGCCGCCCAGCACCCCGCCGAGCGCCCGTCCGACAGTCTCCGCGTTGGCAGCGCCCTGCACCCGCTCCACCACGTCGTACCGCTCCACCAGGTCATTGACCGTCGGGTTGCGGCGCAACTCGTCGAGCAGGCTCGGGATCTGGTCGATGAACTGCCCCGACTGGGTGACGATCGGTGGGACCAGCGCCACGATGCCGCCGCAGAGCAGCAGCACCACAGTGAGGGCTACCGCCGCCACCGCCAGGCCATGCGGCACACCCCAGCGGCCCAGTCGGACCACTGCCGGGTTGAGGCCGACCGCGAGGAAGAGCGCGATCACCACCAGCACGAGGATGCCGCCGGCATTGCGAATCCCCAGATAGAGGGTGTACGCCAGCAGCACGCCCAGCGCACCGGTGAAGCCGAGCAGGAAGCTGCTGCGGCGCAGTGGCCGCCCCGGTGTGCCGAACTTTCCGGAGGGGACCGCCGGCGGCTCGTCCGGGTCGATCCCCGGGGCGGGGACCGGCACCGGCGGTGGCGTCTCCGCCGGCTGTGGTGTCTCCGCCGTCTGCGGGTTCTCGGCTGGCGGGGGACCGGGGGTCACGTTCGGCTCGTCGCCGGACTGGTCGTCCTGTGGCACCAGGGACCTCCCGGCTCAGGCCGTCGGCTGACGGGCGACGGCCACGAACGCCCGCCACGCGGCAGGCGCGAACACCAGCACCGGGCCGCTCGGGTCCTTACTGTCCCGCACCCCCACAGCCCCGGGCAGATTGTCCGCCACCTCGACACACTCACTGTTGCCGCTGCGAGTGGAGGTGCGCCAAACTGCGCCGCTCAGGTGCATGAATCCACTGCTTCCTTCATGAGGTCAATCGAGTGCCGATGAGAGAGCGCTTCGTTGCGAACCGTCTCCCATCGTGAGAGCAGCGTAGCCACGTCGCTATCTCGGTCAACCACGACGCCGGCAAGCTGGTTTTCAAGGTTGCCGACCCAGCCACCGTCCCCGCCGCGCGCAAGCGTGAAGGGTCCGGACATCCCGACGTGCACTCCAACCTCGGCGGGAATGACGTGCACGCTGACCGGCGGACGTTGGGCGTAGGTGATCAACTGGGTGAGCTGCTCGACCATGATCCCGCGCATGTGCTCAGCGGTGTGCCGCAGCGCGTGTTCGTCGACGACGGCGATGAGCTGCGGTGGGTCAGCCTGCGTGAGAATGGACTGACGGTCCAGGCGGGCGTGGACTCGGCGTTCCACTTCGTCGTCGCTGAGCAGGTCGTCGCAGCGGATCACCGCACGGGCGTAGTTCTCGGTCTGGAGCAGCCCGGGGATCAGTGAAGGCTGAAAGCAGCGCAGTTGACGGGCGGTGCGCTCGGCGTCCAGCCAGGGCCGGAACCAGCTCGGCTGGCCGTCCCGCTCGGCGAGCTTCAGCAGGTGGACGAGCAGACCGCCGGTGGTCAGCACCTCGTCGGCGCGGGCCAGGAAGAGCCGGTCCAGCGGACGTTGGCCCAGCTCCAGCGCGGAGACCATTGAGCCGGAGTAGTGCACCAGCCGGCCGAAGTCCTCCTGGCTCATCCCGGCGGCGATCCGCAGCCGGCGCAGTTGCGCGCGGATCATGTCGGCCGTCGGCGCGGCGTCGCCTTCCACAGTGCCTCCGCAGGTCGAGGGTCGTCTCCACCGGTCGACCCGGCGGGTCACGTCGGCGCCGCAGTCACCCCACGGGAGCCGGAGATGCCTTCCGACCGTAGCCGTGTCCTCAGCAGACTGTCACGTGTCGGGTCGTCCCCAGACCACTCCGGTTCCCCACCGCGCGGGCCTGCCGTTGCACGGCAGCGCTACCGCGCCCCAGTCGAGGAGGTCACCCATGCCCACGTCTCGCCCCGTCGGCCGGTCGCTGCCCGCCACCGTCGCCCTGGCGTCGCGGTCGTCCGCGGGCTGCACCCCACCGGGCTCCAGCTCAGGTGAGAGGGCACGTACCCCGATGTCGGGGCTGCCGCAGCCGCGGCTCGGGCCGTACCCCGTGTTTCCCCGACCCTGCGGCGCGCGGACGCCGCACACCCCCCTGCGGCCCCTGTGGTGCTGCCGGGCCGACGGTCGGCCGTGGCCCTGCGCGGATGCCCGGTTGCTGCTCAAGGCGGAGTTCGACGAGGACCCGGCCGCGCTGACCATCTACCTCGCCGGGCTCTACCACGAGGCGGCGCACGACCTCTACCAGCTCAATCCCTACGACGGCCCGGCGCCCAGGGAGCTGTTCGAGCGCTTCGTGGCGTGGGGCCCGTTCCGTCGCCCGATCATCGACCCACCCCCGGACGTCGGCTAGACCCGCCCGCAGATCTTGGACAGTTTCCGTCAGGGCGGCGGGCTCAACTGGTGGTTGCAACACCCTTCCGTGATCTTCGTTGGGGTGGTTATGGCGTTGAGGTTGAGCCCGCTGGAGCGGGAGCAGATCGG